>CACYFH010000004.1 GCA_902773635.1 uncultured Ruminococcus sp.
CTGCGAGCTGGTGCTGGTCCGGGCGCCGAAGGATCTGATGATCCGAGGCGTGAAGATCTATCTGCTCGGATATGTGCTGAACTTCTTCCGCTATGGGATGTATAACCTGTTTCAAGGTATCTTCACGGGTGAGTACAGATCCGACATCCTACAGGCGATATTCGGAATGGATATCCTGCAATTCGCGGGACTTGCGCTGATCTTCACAGGAGTACTGAAAAAGCTGAAGCTCCGCGAGATCCACATGCTGGCGATCGCCGGCGTCCTCTCGGCGATCGGCGCGCCCATCCCTGTCATCGACACAGGAAATTATGCGGCGAACTGGTTCATCGGGCACTTTGTCTCTACGCCTCCGGACGCCTGCGGCTTTGCGTTCTGCAACTGGTATATCTTTGTGGCGGCAGGCATGCTGTTCGGCTCCATCATTCGCAGGACAGAGGACACGGATCGCCTGTACAAGCGCCTGCTGATCGTCTCCTGCTGCGTCATGGTCGTGTATATCGCGCTGACCGCCTGCTTCGGGGTATTCTTCCTCTGCCTTGACCGCAACTATTACGCGCCGAGTATCCCGGAAGCGATCGGACTGCTGTCCATCGACCTGACGCTGCTCTCTGCGTTCTACTTCCTGCTCAAGCGCGTTCCCGCTTCAAAGTTCCGCGTGTTCCTGGATATGAGCCGCAACATCACGCCGATCTACTTCATCCATTGGTGCATCCTCGGCTTTGTGGATTCGATCGTCTGTTATCTGTTCGAGATCTATTTCCCCTTCCCGGTCATTTATCTGATCGGATTGGTTCTGATCGTTCTGTCAAGCTGGCTCGCGAAGCTCTGGGCAGGGCGAAAACGCAAAGCAAAAGCGAAACAGCCCGGCTGATACAACAACAAAACGCTGATTGCGATATGCAGTCAGCGTTTTTTCTTTCAGCTTATAATCATCTTGACAGCGTCGCGCTCGAGCACGTCAAACTGCTCGATCCCCATATCGGTGCAGGTGACGTCCAAGCCGTTCTCGCCGCACACCTTGCAGAACGCTCTCGCGATGTCGTCGTCCTCAAACGACTGCACGACCGAGACCGTCAGCGCGTCGCCGACGGAGTTCACGCCGAATACGATCGGCGAGGTGATCGCGGGGATATAGAGCTCCATATCCCTGACCCACGGCTTCATGCTCTCGGTGATCTCCAGCGGTCCCACGTTGGTGATAAGACTGCCGAGGCTCTGTCGCACGCCCTTCTTTTCTATCATGCAGTCGGGCTTGTCGGCGAAGATCTCGTCAATGGGCATCTCGCGCTGTTTCAGTCCGACCGCCGAACGCTGGCTGATGATCTTCAGCGCGTTTTCCGTCGTATTGTTCTGCGCGATCATTCCCTTCATCACCGCGGCTGTCTGCGCGAGCGGCAAGCCCTGCATCTCAGGGGTGTAAAAGGTCAGAAGCCAGCCCGAGAAATTGTGCATGGAAACACTCGGCATCAGCCGTCTGAAGTTTGACGTCACGCTGTTGATCAGGAGCTTGCCCTTGAGATCATAGGCGGTCTGGAACGCCTTGCAGACGATCGCGTTGATCAGACCGGTCACGGACGATCCGCACCGGCGGGCATAATCCGCCGCCTGCTTTGCCGACATCGAGAGCTTGAAGCGCCTGAACTCATATCTCCCCGCTTCATCCCAGTATGTGACGGGGAGGGCGAACAGCTTCACCTCACCCATCTGCGGCTGTTCGAACTGTATGCTCGGGTCATAATTATCCAGGTAGGACATCGCGTCCTCTGCCGCTTCGTCATATGCGGTTTCCAGCAGTCTAATATGCTCGTCTGCCGAGACGGGCTTACCGCATGCTTCCAGATAATAATACAACAGCGTCTTGACAAATTCGGTCACGCCGTAGCCGTCCGTGACACCGTGATGGACGCTGAGCTTGAGGATCTTGCCCTCGCAGGAAACGCAGTACGGGAAGCCGTGAAGCGTGCTTGAGCCGTACCTTCTTCTTTCATCGCCGATCAGCAAAACAGGCTTCTCATCTGAAAACTCGTACACAAGACCCTTCCCGTCGCTCGCAAGCACCGAGTGGAAATTCGGATAGCGCATAGCCGCTTTTTCGAGCGCCGCCTGCATACACGCAGTGTCGATATCCTCCGTCAGCATGATCCTGACGACGATATCCAGCGATTCATTCCCGTTTGCGTGGACAAAATGTCCGAGCCCTTCCATGTCGATCTGTCTCATAGGTTCAACCTCCGTTTGATTGATGATCTTTTTCATATCGTCCATGCAGTCGCGCAGGGTCTTTGCGTTCATTTCGCGCCTTGCAGTCGATTCGATGTCGCTGAACATCGCCGATAAAGTCGGCTGGATATGCCGTCCGACGATGCATGCGTCGTTCGGGTTGTGGTGGATATCAAAGAGATGTATCTGCTCCGTTTCCTCCACGGCGCAGTAGACCCGCCACAGGGTCAGCTCTTCGGGAGCGGCCGTCAGCACGAAACCGCTCCTCCCCTGTCGGCTGTCGATGATGCCCGCGTTTTTGAGCAAGCCCGCGAGCTTGCGGATGTAGCTTGCATTCGTACCGACGCTCACGGCGATCTGCTCGGAGCTCATCGGCGTTTCTGCCTCCGAAATCAGGATCAGCATATGGATCGCTGATGAAAACTTGGTGTCCATCACTCTGCCCTTTCGTAACTGATGATATAGTGCGTATTTTCGGGTAAGGCGATCTTGGGGGCGCGCTCTGTGTAGTTGCCGCTATATCCGTTTTCCTTTTCGGTCAAGTCGAAGTGTGCCAGCGCGATGCCAATATCCACCTTCTGGATATCGCCGAGGGGGCTGTCCTTCATCGTCTTATACTCATAGAAATGGACGGTATTTCCGATCACGACCGCACGCCACGGCTGTTTGTTCGCCGCTGAGGGTGCGAGCCGCGCCATCGACAGCGCCTGTGCAAAGGCGTTTGATTCAGCTAAAGGACGGCTGAAATCGCCCTCAAAAAACAGCTTTTCAAAGGGGAGCCTTTCGTCCGCCTTGATACCCTTTCTCATCAGCTTCTCCCGCATCGACTTCTTCTCTGCGGGATAGCCGAGAGGGCTCGCGACAGGCATGACCTCGTCCGCGCCGACCTCTATCGCCTTCTCAAACGCGGAGCGGTTCAGCGAAGCCGCGAGCATGACCGTACCGATACCCAGCGACAGAGCGTAGAGACACGCTTCCTCAAAGCTGTAGCCGAGCGCGATCTCGTACCGCGGCACGCGCTTCACCTTTGCGGCGAGGTACTTTTCCTCTCCGAGGATCACGGGGCTTGACAACCCGTGCTCCTTTGTGTCGAGCAATCGGAACACTACCGACACGCCAAAGGGGTTCGTTTGAGAACCGATATGCTGTTCAAGCGCATGCAGATGCTCCGCGCTGAGCGGTCTGCCGTCAAAGGTACGCACGCTCCTTCTCTTTTGGATCATTTCTTTTGCGGGATATGTCATGAGATCACCTTCCGATTAAACTTGTATCTGTTACAAATACATCTTATCATACAGCGAACCGCCTGTCAATACGTAATACTAAGTTTCATTAAAACACTTTAACATTTATTGCGTTAAATTCCGTATAACTTCGTTGTCCTCCTTGACAGGCGACAGCCTGTCTGCGTCGTCCAAATTTGTTAAAGCGTTTAATGGAAACTTAGTATAAGGCGATAAAAATGCGACTTCCGCATAAAAAGCAGGAGCTGTGCTCCACACAACTCCTGCTCCTCTATTTATTTCGCCTATACTTCAAGGTCTTGCTCCGATCGCAGGCGGGGTCTGCCGCGGCGTGCTCCCCTGAATTTTCTTGAGCTTTCTCTTACGCTGATACATCCGCTGATCGGCACGCTCAAAGACGGTGAGATAGCGCGTGTCGGCGCCGCGCTGATATGCGGACATGCCCGAGGAGACCACGACCTTATCGGTACGCAGGTTGCTGTCTATCTGTGCGTCGAACGCCGCGAGCTTCGCCTTGCGGCTTTGATAGGCGTCGCCCTGCAGGATCACGGTGAACTCGTCGCCGCCGATACGGTAAGCGGGACTGCCCTCAAAGAACTCACAGATCAGCATGGAAGCGTTATAGATATAAACGTCGCCGATATCGTGTCCGAGGGTGTCGTTGATGCGCTTGAGGTCATTGACGTCAAACACGATCACACAGAAAGCCTCGGCGCTTCCGTCGCGGATCTGTGCGTCGAGCGCGTCGATCTTCTCCAGATACGCCTGCTTGCTGCCGACGCCGGTCATCGGATCGGTATAGATCTTGCGCCGCGCGTCGCCGAGCTCCAGGCTCTGCTGACGGGTACGGTCCAGCATCTCCTTTAAACTCTTGCGGTACTCGTCCTTCTCCTCCTCCACCACGAAGGAATGGAGCATGCAGCTGCTGAGCAGATAGCCGATAGAGTACATCGGCAGCAGCGGATAGTAAAGCTGCATGATGATCAGCGCCGCCATCAGGATGCCGAACAGCCCGACGGAGCATCTCAGCCGTCTGGTCGCGCTCTCGGTCTTCGCCTTCGTCGCGAAGGTATAGATCGACGTGACGAGGAACAGCACGACCTGCATCGCCAGCACCGCATACCGCGCAGGGCCGGGGCGATAAGCGCCGCTATCATCATAAGTGAACAGAATGGGAACGAAGAAATTGATGACGAGGATCACGAGCGTGGAAACAAAGAGCACGATACCCGTCACGGAAAGGATGCGCCTGAACACGCTGCGGCCGTCGCCCTCCATATAGGCGGCGACATACCGCGTCCAAAGCAGGAAGCCCAGCATCATGGTGATGAAGTAGACGACCGTCACCGCGTAGATCGGCACGGCAAGCTTCAGCTCGTCAAAAACGCCCCACAGCACATCCGTCACGCAGAAGAACAACATACCGAGTATATATACGCGGTATTCTTTATGAGCCGGCACGTCGGTGTAGTCGTTGTAATGCCACAGCATATCACGGTTGATGATCAAATGAACCATTATTGCGATGATCCCGATGATAGAATATGACATAAGGCTTACCCCCGGTCGCTGCTCAGCGCCTCTGCATCGGTCAATTCTATCTTTTCTCTCAGACCGAGAATGATATGATCCCGGTCGTGCTTGATCCGCACCGCCTTGAGATTGACGGGCGTCATCTTACCGTACACCCTCGCCCGGAAGAACAGGACAAACGAGCCCATCTCCTCGATCGAGCGCAGGATATTCTCTTTCGTCAATGCGCTGAGGAGCGGTTCGAGATCCTCCGGCGCGACCCTCTCGCTCGCCGTACTGCGGATGGACTCAAAGAAGTCCTCGCCGAAGCGCTCCGCCTCGGGTTCGTCAAGCTCGTCGCTGCCGCGGTACTCCACGAACCGTCCTGTGCGGATATTGGCATAGTACAGGGTGAGATAGTCGGAGGTCAGCGCCCGCGCAAGATGAGTGAAGGAAACGGAGCTGCTGTCGGGATGGGTGATCGTCAGCACCGCGATCGCGATCGCACTCGCGCCGGTGACGGGATTGACGGCGATATTCTTCAGGAACACCTGCAGCAGCGTACCGTCGGCGAGCCGATCCTCCAGAAGCATCTTATTTCCCTTGCTCGCGCACTCATGCACCGCGTTCAGGAAGCCGCGGTTCGTGACGCCGTCGCCCTCCTTAAAGCTCACATGCTGACCGATCGGGAACCTGCCGAGCAGCTTCATCATCAGCGAGCGATAGGTGGTGTTGCAGCGCACCAGCATGAAGTACTCGTCAGTCGACTCAACGATCGCCATCGGGATCGTGTTGAAATAATGCTCGAATACCTCCTCGTCGTCGTTGGAGAGGATCGCGAGATCATACAGATTGATCTTGCCGATCGCCGCGTAATAGTCGGATTCCTCGGGATTCTCAAAGCCGATCTGCGTGCCGGCGCGGTAGCGCTCAAGGATAGCGTCCATCGGGATCGGACGGCAGAAGTAGTAGCCCTGCATCATCGTACAGCCGACCTCCTGCAGGAACGCGACCTGTTCCTCGGTCTCTACTCCCTCACAGATCGTATCCATACCCAGCGAGATCGCCATACGGATCAGCTCGGTCAGCAGGATACGGCTCTTATTTCCGTCGGCGAACTGCTTCATAAAATACATATCGAATTTGATCAGGTCAAAGTGGATGCTGTGCAGCATATCGAGCGCGGAATAGCCGTTGCCGAAGTCATCCATCCAGACGCGGAAGCCCAGCTCGCGGAAGCGGTTGATCTGTGTTTTCATATAGTCAAAATCCTTACCGATCGTGCTCTCCGTCACCTCAATGTTGATGAGACTGCGGCTCACGCCCGCGGCGTCAACACGGCGGCGGATCTCCTCAACGATATCACAGGCGTCAAAATCCGAGCGCGACAGGTTAATGGAGGTCGGCACCACATACAGCCCCTCCTGCGCCTGTATCCTGATTTTCTCGAGCACCTGCTCCAAAACATAGAGGTCGAGCTTATAGATCAGCTTGGCTTCCTCCAGAACGGGGACAAACTCGTCCGGCGGGATCAGTCCCCTGGAGGGGTCGATCCAGCGAGCCAGCGCTTCTTCATCGCTGACACGGCGGTTCGCGGCGCGGATGATGGGCTGGTAGTAGACCTGTATCCAGCCTTCCCTGATCGCGCGGCTGAGGTTGTCGATATAATAATGGCGTTTCTCCGCCTGAGACAGCATGGCTCTCTCAAAATAGCGGAAGCCTGAGATGCGGATGTTCTGTAAGGTATCGCAGGCGAACTTGGCACGGTCGCACTCGGAGCTGACGCCGAGGATGCCGTGGATCTCGGAGTAGATGCCCGCGCACACGGGCAGAGAAGGCCCCGCTTTATCCTCACGGAACTCTCTGAAAATGTCCTTTAAGGACTCCTCAAGCCGATCTGTCGTGGTAAAAACGCAGAAGTGATCCGAACCGAAGCGGCTGCAGTTTTCCTGTCCGAACTCCCGCTCGAGAATCCGCGCAAACCGCCGCAGCAGGTTATCTCCCTCCGCAAAGCCGAACCGGCGGTTATAGTGCTTCATGCCGCACAGGTTCATATATACAATCGCCGTGTTGCCGTTGCCGCCCCGGTGCTCGCGCCGCCACTGGTTGACGAGATCAATGAAATAGGACATCGTGGGCAGTCCGGTCAGCACGTCATAGCTGGTTTTTTTCGGCGCGTTCTTATCCTGCAAAGCGTGCCGGATATCAAAGTCCACCGCGAGCAGGCTGTCGTGAGACTGCGAGGAATACGGTCCCTCATCCGTATACCAGACGTAAGCGAGCCGCGTTCCGTCCTCAGTATAGACATGCTCGCCGATCGCGTGCAGGATGCGGTAGTCGCCGTCCTTCGGCGAGCGCGAGCGGTATACGACGTTATACCGTCCCTCGTTCGTGGCGAACTTCACCGCCGCGTCGGCGATCCATGACTTGTCGTCGGGATGGGTGTCCTCATACATATTATTGTCCATCGCGTAGATCGCTTTCTCTCTGTCGGGATAGCCCAACAGCTCGACAAAGCCGTCGGACACCAGGACGGTTACGACGCGTTTGTTCAGGAATTGATAGACCGCAAGGGGGACGCGCAGCTTTTCCAACGCCGTGCGTTCGGCGCCGCTGAATTCATACCTTTTCATCATACGTTCTCCGAGTGTTTATTTCGGGGCTGTTGCAATAATTTTATAATACAAAAACGCGGTTCTTATGTCAATAAAAAACGGTGATTCTTTTTTGAAAATAACAGGTTTTTTGCTGTTTTTCGACCGTCGGAAAAGCTGATTTGTATTGTCATTTTTTTAACGGAAAAACGAGGATCAAGCGACCTGACATTATTCATAAAAACACAGCGTTTTTTTAGTGATTTTTACCTTTCACAAAATCCGGAAATCCCCATCCCCGCAAAAGAAACAGACTGTGCCTTCAATCAGCACAATCTGCGTTTTTCCTCTCGGCCGTAGGAGAAAAAGTAATACGCGCCCGATATTTACAATCGGATAAGTTTGTGATAGGATATAATCATCCTACGCTTTAGGAGTGATCATATTGAAGAATCCGAACAGGCTGATTGCCGTGATCCTTTCCGCTGTGCTTCTCATGTTCACAGCGAGCTGTAACATACAGGTACAGGAACCCGCGCAGAGCACCGAGCCGCGCGCCGTCTCCTCTCCTCAGAACACCGAAAACGTCCAGCCGACGCAGGCAACCGCAGAACCCGCAAAAGTTACATACACGATGGCGGATATCAAGCAGTTGAAAAACACCGAGCATTTCGCCAAGAAAACGCTGGAACATATCTTTGACGGCACGATCAACAGCAAGGGCAAGGCGACGGGCTACCACTACACCAAGGTATCGGACAGCAAGGGAAAGGTCGTCGAAGGCACGCGGTCGAGCGTTGATGAAAACGGCGTGTTCACGGGCAAGGTCGAGGTGAGCGGGGTCAAGAAGAACGGCTTCAGCTCCTTCTACCCCGAGAGCTGGACGCCCCAGCAAGTCGTGGACGCGATCAACACCGCCTATGACGACGCGATCAACGACCCGAGCAACCCCAAAGGCGAGCTTTGGATCGGCTACTGCGGCGATTTGGAGATCGACATGTACCTCGACTCCAACAAGAAGATCACCACGGCGTTCCCGATTTATGAAGGAGACTGATTATGAAATACGAGATCAAAATATCCGAACACAAGCGCCCCGTCCCGTATGTGGTTTTCGAGGATGAAGCATACAACCTGCTGGGCGAATTCCTGCTTGCGGAAAGGAGCTTTAGGCGCGAGATCCTCTCCGTCACGAACGACGTGGATCTCGGAATGTCTGAAGCGGAGAGCTTCTCCGGGAACGCCTTCACGCTGGAAATCAGCAAGGACGCCTGCAAGCTCACGAGCGACGGCGACGGCAGAGAGCTTGAGGTCGCCACACAGGATTTCAAAGCCGTCCTGCTCGACTATATCTACGCTCTCAGAGAGATCAGGGTCAAAGAAAAAATGGCAATGCATAAGCACGACCACCACCACGACCATCACGATCATCACGACCACCACGATCAATAAAAGTCATTCCAACAGGTCAGAACATTATACCCAAAAAAGCTACAGGCTGCATCATTACGGTGCAGCCTGTTCTGATTTATTCCGATCCGAGGAGATTCAGCTTCTCGCCGCCATATCGTAGGCGAACACCTCGCTGATCTCATGGTCATAGCCGTCGTAGAAGCCCTTCGGCATACCCAGCACGATACGCGCGCCGCGGTTGTAGAGCAAAAGGAGCTGGTTCTTGTCATGATCAAAGGTCAGACCCTCGATCTCACCCTGCAGGGTCACGTCGTCGAAGGTGCGCTCCAGCGTGACGATACAGTCGGTCGCGCCATCCTTGATCTGTGTGCGGTAGAGGTGATCCGGCTCCTTGTCGTCAGCCGTGCCGTCGTCGGCGGTCATGTAGAAACAGCCGTTGTAGTATGCGATTCCCTGCAGCCACTGCGGGGGCATCTGCATATGCACCTTGCCGTTATACTTGCCGGTTTTCAGGTCATAGCTGTACAGATAGCGTCCGCTCTCCTCACCGACCCAGGAGCACATCCAAACGGTGCCGTTGTCGGGATTGACAGCGATGCCCGAGCACTCAAGCTGACCGCTCTCCGGCTCAAAGGGGAAGGTGCGCTTGAGCTCCAGCGTGTCGCCGTCATAGACCGCAACCTGGATATTCTTGCCTACGCCGTCCATGAAGTACTCCGCGCCGATGTACAGCTCGTTCTGATACACGTCGATGTCGGCGATATGATTGACCTCGATCTCATAGCCCTTGAAGGGATCCTCGTTGATCTTGATCAGGTTCCAGTCCTTGTCGTATTTTGCGAGTGTGGTCGAGCCGCTGACCCAGTAGTAGTCGCCCTCGCTGCACACGCCCTGTCTGCCCTTGACCTCATGGGAGCCGTTCAGGGTGTAGCGATAATGCGGGAGCATCACCTCGGCGTTGTCCTCGGGACGGGCGGACGTAATGACAGCCTCGTCCTTGGTGGCTTCGGTTGGCTCTGCCGCGGGCTTCTGCGCCGCAGAGCACGCGGTGAGCAGCAGGAGCATAGCGCACAGGATCAGTAACAAGCTTCTTTTCATGTTGATTCCTCCTTAGATTTATATATTCACGCGGGCTTACCGCGCTTCATCCTCCTGATGATCAGCACATACAACAGCCCGACGCACAGCACGGCAAGCGATCCTGCCAGCACCCACCATACACAGCCCATGTACGGCGACTGTGCCGAGAAGCCGAAGGCTCCCGCGGGACTGCCCCAGTTCAGGAAAAAGTACGGATATCTCTTTCCGCTCGGGAAGGTGAGACCCGCCGTGTATGCGATATAGGAAAAGACCGCATACGCGAGGAAGGGCAAGGGCGTGAGCAGAGCATGCTTCATTTTCAGCTCTCCGCATCTGCCGACAACGAAGAAGTCCGCGACTGCCGCGATCGGCACCACCGCGTGGGTGAGTACGTTCTGGACGTTCCAGACCTGATTCGTGCCCATCGGCACGAGCAAAACGGCGAACACCGCGCCCGTTACCGTGATCGCAACCGTCCCGACGTATTTAAAGACGAACCATCCGTTCTTTACCGCCTTGTTCCTGAGCAGGAGCACCGCGCCGACAGCGCTGATCAGCGCCGTCAGCATGACCGACATGCCGGTAAAGAGCAGGAACATCTTCGGTCTGCCCGTAAAGCCGCTTCCGTTTGCGCTTACGGTGATCAGTGCGCCGATGAACGCCACGATCATCACGATACATTTCAGGATCAGGGACGCCGTCCTGCGTCCCTGAGATAATGCCAAACGCTCCATACAGCTCCCTCCCCATAGAATATGCGTCAATTATAACAGAAAGCCGTGCTCCGTGTCAATTCCTTTGAGAGCGCGAGATCACCGCCATCAGGCAGTATAGCTCTTGATACACGCAGAGACATATGCCGCCGTACCCTCGCCGTGGCGGTCGATATTCTCCGTAAAGCGTTCGTCTGCAACGTACATCTGCCCCAGTCCCGCGAGGGTCTCGTCGGTACAGATGTACAGACGCTCGGTGATGAAGCCCTTGAGCTTCTCGACCTGCGAGCGCGCCTGCTCTTCATCAGGCTTCACGCCGCTTTTCTGCAATGCGGCGAAGCCCTCCATGACAGTGTCCATTCCGTCTGAGATATCGTCCCAAGCCTTATCGGAACAGCCGGCCATGCGGCGTTCATATTCCCGATAGGCGTCGGTGTCGCCGAAGCGCCGCCGCGCTTCCTCTCTATACTGTTTCATATTGTTGCCTCCTTTGTACTACAATACCTCGAGCTTCACCTTGAAGGAGATCGTGCGCGGGGTGTCCATCGAATCGAACTTGATCAGGTGTGCGCCCTTGTTGGTGTCGGCGTCCACGACCGTACCCTCCCCGAACACAGCATGGCGCACGCGCTGACCGCTCTGCAAAACGATGCTGTCGAGGTTCTCGGGCATATATTTCTCGGTCGCTTCGATATAATTCTGCGCGTCCGTGATCAATGATTCCTTCGGCTCATTGGCGTATTCCAACAGCTCGCGGTCGATATCGAGGATGAAGCGCGAGGGGAACTTCGGCGAGCCGTCGAGGTTGCGACCCTCAGCCTCGCTGAGGTAGAGCCGCTTCTCGGCTCTGGTCATCGCGACAAAGGCGAGCCTGCGCTCCTCCTCCATCCTCTCCAGCGTATTCGTCTTTTTGGAGGGGAAGATACCCTCGTTCATCGCACAGAGGAACACATGCGGGAATTCCAGACCCTTCGCCGCGTGAACGGTCATCAGCTTGACCTTGTCGCCCTTGAGCTCCGTGTCGGTGTTGGTATACAGCGCGATATGGGTGAGGTAGTGCTCGAGGGCGCTCTCCTCCCCGCAGCTGCGCTCAAAATCATAAACGCTCTGTTTGAGCTCCGCGAGGTTGTCGAGCCGTTCCTGACTGCCCTCGGTGCGGAGCGCTTCTTCATACCCGCTCTTGTCGAGAACGTCCGCGAGCAGCTCCGAGATCGGGCGGTCGGCGTAATTCGCCGACAAGCGTTCGATCAGTCGGATGAACTGCTGCGCCTTGGTGCGCTTGAAGATATCGTCCTCCGCAGTGAAGCGCAGGGCTTCATACAGCGAGCAGTTGTGCTCCGCGGCGAAGTCCTCGAGGAACTTCATGCGCCGCTCGCCGAGGTTGCGCTTGGGCACATTCGCGATCCTGCGGAAGGACAGATCGTCCTTATAGGCGATCATCCTGAGATACGAGAGCGCGTTCTTGATCTCCGCACGCTCATAGAACTGCACGCCGCTGTAAATGGTATAGGGGATTTTCGCCTTCCTCAGCACGTCCTCGATCGTGCGGGTGATGTAGTGTGCGCGGTAGAGGATGGTGACATCCGCAAAGGGCGTGCCCTTATCATTCAGCTCCCAGATCTGCGAGGCGATCCACTTCGCCTCATCCTCCGAGGTATCGGCGTGATAGCAGAGCACCGATTCACCGTCGGGGAGCATGGGGATCAGATCCTTCTTCATGCGGAAGCGGTTCTTGCCGATCAGCGAGTTGACCGCCGCGATGATCTGCGGGGTGGAGCGGTAATTCTCATTCATCATGATCGTCCGCACGTTTGGGAAGTTCCTGTCAAATTCCAGCAGATAGCGCACGTCAGCGCCGCGCCAGGTGTAGATCGTCTGGTCGGGATCGCCGACGATGAACAGATTTTTATGATACCCGCAGAGATTCTCCATCAGCTCATATTGCAGAAAGTCGATATCCTGAAACTCGTCGATCATGATGTATTCCAGCCGCTTCTGCCATTTGAGCTTGATCTCGGCGTTCTGCGAGAAGATATACAGCACAAACTTGATCAGGTCGTTGTAATCCAGCCCGAAGCACTTCTTCTCCTGATACAGATAGCCGTAGAAGATGATCTCGTTTACATCCGTCGCCTGCATATACTTCTCGTGGAGCGTATCGAGCGACATCTCGATCATATCGAGGTAGTATTCGGGGTGCCTGAACAGCTTCTGCATCTCGATCATATCGCGCGCGTCGCGGAAGGTCATATCCCGCAGGGTCAGCCCGCGCTCGGCGTAGATCACGCGGAGCATATCGTCGATATCCGCGTTGTCGAGCACCAGAAAGCTCTTCGGATATTGCACGGCGAAGCTGTCCTCCTGCAAAATGCTCACGCAAAAGCTGTGGAAGGTGCAGATATAGCCCGTGTCGTTGTCGCCCGTCAGCAGATGGATGCGCTGGCGCATCTCGTCCGCCGCCTTGTTGGTGAAGGTCACGCAGAGGATGTTGCCGGGCAGGATGCCGACCTCGTTGACGAGGAAGGCGAAGCGATGGGTCAAAGCCCGCGTCTTGCCCGAGCCTGCGCCCGCGATCACGCGGATGAAGCCCTCCGTCGCGCTGACGGCTTCCGTCTGAGTTTGGTTGAGATTGCCGAATAGATCGTTCATGTCAGTTCCTCCTGCCGTTTATGCCTGCAACCAGTATACCACAGCATAAGGGCGGTTTATCGGACTTTGTCACCGTTTCGTGAATTTTTTCGCCTATCATAACACCTCCCGCGTCAACTCATACTTAGTTTCCGTTAATAAATTTGTTAAAGTGTTTTAATGAAACTTAGTATCAGCACGGGAGACGTCATCGGCAAGGAAATCCTCAGGAACCTGATGGGTCGATCGGTTCGTCGATATCGCGGAACAGTCCGTCATTTTTTGAGATCTTCGCCAACAGACCCTTTAAAAACGCGGGGATCGCCTTTTCCTCCTCACGGTCTTTTGTCAGAGAACGCGGCGCATAAACACGAGCGATACTGCTCTTATCTTCAAGGATCTTTCCATCCTCATCATATAGGATCCCGTAAAGATTCAGCGGTTCATATCGCCTGATATGATCGGTCAGGCTCCTGAAGGAGGGGTTGAATGCCTGGTAAGTCAGCTCGGATGATAGCACATTGGACAGACCGCGCAGCGACTTGACGCCCGCGATCACGGAGTTTTCGCCCTTCTTCTTCGTCATCGCGTGGGCGATCACTCCAACGTAGCGCGGGTTCAGCACGACGTCCAAGCCGTCTTTATCGGTATAAAAAGCGATGAACTCTTTCTCCCATTCATCAGGTGAGAGGCGCACTCTCTTTCCTCCGTTCCGGGAAACGCGCCATTCATCTTCCCGTTTCTCGATCCCGAAGCCGTCCCAGAGTGCTCCGACGACTCCTTTGTCAAGATAACGCACCA
Organism: uncultured Ruminococcus sp.; assembly: GCA_902773635.1. Classification (GTDB taxonomy): domain Bacteria; phylum Bacillota; class Clostridia; order Oscillospirales; family Acutalibacteraceae; genus Ruminococcoides. Next base: position 14,209 of record CACYFH010000004.1, read on the forward strand.
ACTTCTGCGCGCGGATCGGGTCATGCTTGATCTGCAGGAGCGACTGGGTCACCGCCGCGGTCAGCTCCATGACCGCTTTTGCGTAACGCACTCCGTCATACTCGCCGTCGAGAAGATAGAGCAAGCCGTTTTGCAGGACCTTGCCCGCCATGCCGGTATACATCGTCTTTGAGGCGGTCGCGAACATCGTATCCTCGCGCTGCTGATCCGTCGCATGCGTATAGGGATCGACCGTGATATCCGCAAAATCGATACCGAACGTCTTGCCGTCGGCATCCTTCTCGTTTTTTACCGTCATTCCGAACTGGTCAAACAGCTTTTCCGCCTTGTCATAACTGCCTTTGGCTTTGTTCTCGGCACATTCGCACACACTCTCGGCAAATCTCGCCGCAGAGTCAAAGCGGATGGTATTGATGCCATATGCCTTCTTCTGTATTTTGTCGCAAAGCTCGTTCAGCTCCTCGAACAGTGCGTCTCTCTCCTTGAGATACGCGGCGTGTATCTCGGGGTCCTCGGAGCCTTTTTTGGGCAGGAGCGCGTTGAGCCGCACACGAAGGGCTGAATACTCCTCGCTCAGCTTTCTGTCCTGATAAAGCACCGCCTGCATATCCAGCTCGTCGTCGATATAAAAGCGGTATTTTCCTTCCTTATCGTTGGTAACAAAGGATTCGTCCGCCAGGTTCTCCTGAACAGACAGGCGCGCGGCGGCGGCGCTCCTCGGTTTCCAGACGCCGACCGAGTCCCCGTCAAAATCGCCCTTGAAGGATTTGGTGATCGCGGGATGGATACCGATCGCGTTCTGATAGCTGCCGTCGATAACGACCTTGAGATGCCGCACGCCGCCGTCGGAAAGGATCGGATCACGCCAGAGCAGCACGGAATTTCTCATTGACGCCTTCAACTGCTGAGACATCTCATTGGACATCGAGATCTCATTGAGCTTCAGGCGCGGGTTTGCGACCCAGACGGAGGTTGCGGAATCGTTCAGACGGCGCGCCATCATATTCTTGAACATACCGTGCTTGCGATCGAAGATCCGCCGGATCAGATCATAGGTGATGCGGTCGTACTCTGCCTGAGCAGCATGCTGAAACCACGATCTTTGCTCGTCGTCTCCGCTCAGCCGATACCGGATGCTGTTCTGGAAGATCTTCTCATAATGATGGGTGTATTGGTGGGAGGTCGTCGTACCGTCATAGGATTCGATCCCTTCTCTAAGGTCCGGAGGCATCAACGGCAGCAGGAACATGCCGTTCGGCTTGCCGTTTTCATCAAAAGAAGCGGGCAGTGACGGAGCTTTCTCCGAAGCCACCGCGTTTTCATCTTCATCGTCGGCTTCCTCAGAAGCCTCTCCTGCCGTTTCCGACTCCTCCGCTCCCGATGGGAGAGAAAGCGCGAAGGGGAGCTCCATCCAGCCGCCTCGGCGGGAGATCTCGCGCATGAATCGCTCGGTCAGATCTGCTACAGATTCGCTGTTTTCCGCATCCTTCTCAACGGTGATCTGCGGCTGTCTGATGATACTGCGGCAGGATACCTCCCCTTCAAGGTCGAAAGAGAGCGTGCCGTCGCGGCTGAGAACGATGCCCAGCGGGAGCAGCATCTCATGAGCCCTGTCAAAGGCGCGCTTATCCTTCCCCTTCACCTCGCGGATGACGTCCTCCGCCGAAGCGGCGATACATGCCGCCGTCAATTGAGGATTGAACGATCTGCCGTTCGTCTCATACAGATTGAGCTTTTTATCGACAGCATGATCCGTAATGATCATCTGGATAAAGCCCAGAGCGCCGGGGATCTCCCGACCTTCTATCCTGATACTGCGCGGCTTTTTTACGTTTTCCATGATTTCTCTCGCCGAACCCGCGTTAAAACGCGAGATGAACGAGTACGGAGACGCAACGACGTCCGCGGAAGGGTTGTTTCTGAAAAAAAGAATAGCTTTTTCCAGCTTCTCATCCTGCTTCAGATTCTCCGAGGGGTCGACCACAAGGGAGATCGTGAATTTGTTTCCGTGCATATCACAGAGCTTGTCACCGATCTGCAGGGGGCGAAGCTCCTTCGTTTTGACTGCGATCTCTTCATCACCGTCGTCCGCGTCATAATCCTCACGCGCCTTTCCGTAGATCATGTGCGAATCCGCAAAGCGCTTGCTGACAACAACGCCGTCGTTCTGATTGAACTGTCCGAGATTGGTGAAAACGATGCCGATATTCTCCGCGACAGAGCGGCATTTGAGCAGGTGGGAGAACACCATCTGTACACGGTCGACGGTGTCATATTCCCTCTTCGGGATCCGCTTGATCAGCGCGGTCTCATATTCGGCTTCATTCCCGCCGTTCTTCTCCGCCCTGACGATCCTTCCGTCGTCGCGGGCGATCTCGGCGCCGTCCGAAAGATAGCGCACCAAGCCCTGAGTGTTAGCGGTAGAAGTAGCGGTAGGCGAGAAATATCCGTTGTTTTTCAGGATCACAAAGTTCTCAAAGCCGGTACGCACGAAGGGATCCCAGCGGTCCAGATCACAGTCATAGACCGCCTCGCTGTCCCCATGGTCAAGCGTTCTTTTGATCGAGGCGTAATCCCTGTAGATATTGTCAAAGCGCACGCGGCGGCTGAGCGTTCTCAGGATCGTGACGAAGTCCTCTCGTTTAAGATGTTCCTCGTTGCGATACTCGCCATCCCTTCCCTTTGTAAAGCCTTCCAGCTTATCCGCAGGATATCTCTCGCCGTACTGCATGCCGTAGATGCGGTTGAGCTTTGTGCGCGAAAGGATCCGCTCAGACTCTCCCTTGATGATATCAGAACGGATCTGCGACGTGATCGCCTTCACGAGCATCTCCCGATAACCGATCAGACGCGTACGCTCCTCATACGAGCTCAGGTCGCCGTCCTTCGGCGGGATGATGATACCGTGATAGCCCGGAACGTAGAGATAATTATTCGACTTATTGAAGCGCGTCGGCACAACCGTCGCGTCGCTGAGGTATGACTCCGTCAGCGGCTCAAACACCTGTCCGATATATCCCGTCTGGGAGTATTCTCTGCTTTTTACCTGCTTTTTGAAGGAATATCGGATCAGGCCCCGATCGTCCGCCTCCACCTTGTCCGGTTTACATCCCGCGGATTCAACAGCGGCGATAACAGCGTCGTAGATCCTCTTCCAAAAGTCGGAATCATCCGCCTTCTCCCTGAGATTTTCCGCCTTATCCTCACGGAATCCGATCATCATCTCGGTGAATTCGTCTATCCCACGGGCGTCTCCCTTGAAGCGATCCTTGATCCCGCGCCTCAACAGCTCGGCGGCAAGCTGCTCTCGGGTCCTTGACAGCACCGAGGAAGACGTCATGAATCGCGCCGTCAAAACAGGATCAAAGCAGGTTTCGAGACTGCCGATGAACTGATCGGAAATATGGGTTTTCGCCTGTTCCGTGAGCGCAGCGATCGCCTTTTCCGCGTCAAACCGATCGCCCTCCTTCCGACGGGCGTCACAGAGTTTATCCCAGCAAGACTGCTGCAAACGGGAGAGAAGCTCGTCCGCGCTGAACAGGGGCACATAATCCGCGTCGTCCGCGTTCTCCTCCGCTTCACGCGCCAGTCGGTCGATCTCTATCGCGCTGACAAAGTTCGCCCGCGCGGAGGATATCGCCTTTTCAAGCGAGACCTCCTCGTTCTTTTTTGCAGGGCGTTTTCTGAAAACAGATATCTGCAGCTGCACATACAGCCTCATATATCTGTCCTTGCCGTAAAAAGAGCCGTCGGGATAGGTTGCGGGTTCACCTTCATAATCCGGAGGAACCTGCTTATCTTTCAAGCATACGGCAGGCTCGATCATGCGGAGAGGTCGGATCAGGGACGTCTGCGACATATACTTGGTTTTTGTATGTTTAATACTGTCGTTCCTGCCACCGAAGAGATAATCCACGACCATGCGGATATCCTCGGGTACGGGATAATAGCAGTGTTCTTCACCCTGCTTGAATTTCCCGTCTTTTTCGACCATTATCGGGATCCTTTTTCCGTTTTCATCGCGCCGATAGCGGTCTCTTTCGATCTCATAAGCAGGCAGAGGGGTATTCAGCGTCAGCTCATATGCGACGCCGTCACAATATGCGCGGCCAATATGCGCCTCATTCCTTCCCAGATCCATGATACGGAAGCTCGTCTTATCGCAGTAAGCCCTCAGCTGTCCCTTTTCGCGATCAGGCCGGACGGTGTATTCCTTTCCCAGCTCCAGCAAATAATCCAACAGCGCACACATATTCCCGAGTGCCTTGCGGGACATCGGATCACCACCGGCGATCACATGGTCGGCAAGCCTTTTCATGCTCACGGGATTATCCTTGGGCAGATAAAGCGAGAGCATAGACAGACCGTACGCGTCGTTCAGACATTCAGCCGCGCCGACATAATACCTTTTGGGGAGGACGCACGATTCCGGGAGCCGACCGACAATGCTTTTCACGGTATCGGTAAAGCAGGGAACGCCCATCAGCTTCCATGTGCTGCGAGGAACGTCCAGGCTGTAGTCATCCTCACAGAAGGCGTCCGTCGGAATATCGCTTTCTGCGCTTAAAGTCTTTTTCAGCAGGTCGGCTCCCGCCCTTGTCGGCGCATAGACCGACTCGCCCTGCAGCGTCCACCGAAAGCCGAAAAAGCGGTCGTCAAACGGAGAGAGCGGAACGCTGTACTCCGCCTTGATCGTTTTCAAGCGCTCGTCCGCCTCCCTGCGGGATTGCTCGGAGATCCTGCAGTCCGTGTTCGGAAAACGCATTCCGATCACGCTGTTCAGCTTTTTCACCAAAGTCCTGCTGCCTTTGGTGTTGAAATCAAAGATCTCAGGCGTATCACACAGCTCCTTGCGGATCAGCCGTACCTCGCTCATACGCAGTTTCCTGCCATCTTCCTTATGGATGGCGGCGCTCAGCTCCTTCATGAAGCAGAAGAAGAAAAACTCATTTTGGATGCGGTTCGCATGATTCTTCAAAGTATCGGAATCGTTTGCGTTCTGTCTTGCCAATGAATAAACGGAAGGCATATTATCCCCCTATGATAAAAATGAACTATTTGCCCAAAATATTATTCATATTATACCATGAAGGGACAGCGGAATCAATATAAACAGTCCTCGCCCTGCGCGAAAAAAAAGCCCCCGCAGTCTCATCTTGAGACCGCGAGGGCTTTATGCAGCATCAGCCGCCGGTATATTCGCCTGTTGCGAGACCAAAGTCCAGCGCCTCCTTCATACTGAAAAAGGTGTCGTTCTTGGTGATCCCGGCAATCTCCTCCTCAGTCTTGCCCGACGCTTCGGCGATGATCTCGATCAGCGTCCTCTGCATATCGCGCAGCATGTTCAGGGTGTTCTCGATCTCGTGGGGCTTCATGCCGTCGAGACGGCCGCCGGTAGACGGATCATGGATCATCAGGTTGGTGTGGCGCAGCATCTCGCGCTTTTGACCCGCGAGGAAGAGGATCGCGCCCATGCTTGCGGCGGTACCTGTACAGACCGTGCGGATGGGCGAGCTCATCGTGCGGATATAGTCGAGCACAGCAAGACCGCTGAGACATTCGCCGCCGGGCGAATTGATGAACAGGGTGATCTCCTTCCCGGGATCGGTCATCTCAAGGTACATCAGCTGCTTGAGCAGCAGGTCCATCGTGGCGCCGGTGACCGCGTCGGTGAGGAAGATCTTGCGGCGATCGAGCATCTCGTCGTCGATGGGACAGAGGTGAAGCCCGTTGGAAGAGATTTTATAGATATTGGAATAATTCATAATCAAAACTCCTTTTTGCAATTTATGATATTTGACAGTTATTCGGACATGATCAGCTGTGGACGTCGGGCTGCTCGACAGCCGCTTCTTCAGCGGCTACGCTCTTGAGCTCATGATAGGCTTCGTGACGGGTGACGTCATACTTCGTGGTCGCCTTCGCCTTCTGACCGCGTAAGAACACATAGCACCTGTCGAGCGGCATATTCAGCATATAGCTCAAGGGCATATCCGCACGAACGGAAAAGTGGCCTGCGGTATCGGCGTCCTGGATACCGAGCACCAGCTGCTGGTCACAGTTCCCGAGGATGGTGCTGGCTTTGGAGGAGCCGTAGAGCGCCTCAAGCTGAGAGAGGGACTGCAGGATAATGCTGCAGTAGATCTCTCTGCTGCGGATATTGCTGGAGATCTTGTCAAAATCGGGGATATAGACGTTCGTCGCAAAGTCGTCCAGATACAGTCTGACGGGCATCTTGAAGCGGTGATCGGGATAGTCCTTGTCAGCGCTGAAGCACAACGCCTGGAGCGCCTGCGTCCAGAACAGGTTGGCAAGCCTGTCGAGAGAGCGGTCGGTATCGCTGACGCTGAGGAACAGAGCGACCTTTTCTCTGCCGAAGCACGAGAAATCCACCTGTTCGGGCATGTTGTACAGCTTATCCAGGCCGTCAAAGACAAAGCTGGAGAGATTAGTGGACACGATGCCCAGGATGCTGCCGATCATCTTATCTGCGGAACCGATGGTCTTATACGCTTCATAACGCTTGACGGAGAGGCTGTCAGGCTCCTGCTCCATATGCTGGCTCATCAGCATCTCAAAGGTGTTGCCGCCCTTCGCGCACATCAGCTTGTTGACGTTCGTGAGGGTGTGGTCGCATTCGGGCGTCGTCTCCAGCGTGTAGGCGACGAGACTCTGCAGGTACATGCGCGCCGCCATATCCCAGAAAGGATCGCTGTGGAGGGTGCTCATGATCACGATCTCGCTGAGCTTGATGATATCCTGCTCATTGTACTTGCCTGTCACGGGATCGCGTCGGATCAGATTCAGCGGATTGTAGCCGACGGTGCTGCTCAAATCGACAAGGTCGATATTGTGCACCTTATAGCCGCGTTTTCTCAGGTAATCTCCGCATTCACCGTAGAGCGTGCCCTTGGCGTCCGAGACGATCATGCTGGTGTTTGTCTGCAGGATATTGGGCATAACATAGGACCTGGTCTTACCGCAGCCGGAGGGTCCGATCACGAGGACGTTGTTGTTGATGCCCGTGACGCGGGTGTTGTTACAGACGGACACATCGCTCGCGAGAAGGCTGTAGGAATCATAAGCGGACTGATTATTCGTGAAAGTTTTTGCATTATTCATTGTTCATTCTCCTTTATTTCTCAAAATATAGTGTAGATCTGCTAACGGTTTGATCAGGTAGGTATCGATCATCACGGCTCTGTCTTCCGGGCATATGCTGTCGAACTCTCCGGTGATCCAGCCGCTCCCGAGGTTCATCATGTAGCTGTCCATCTCGTCGCGGAACATCCTGCTGCGCTGCAGCGCCTTGACGCGCCGGCTCTTGCTCAGGGCGCTGACTGCGTTGAAGTACTCCATTCGCGAGAGATAGCGCGCCCAGTAGAAGAAGCGAGCGCCTTCATCGTCGTCGCACAGTCCGTACTTCGTGTTCAGCAGGAACGGATCGAAAACATTCCTGGTGTGACAGCGGCGCTTTTGGACGTCGCGTCGGGGCGCATCGGGGTGATTCGTTTCATACAGGTCGATGTACGAGCTCCATTGGAACGGCTGAGAAACCAGGTCAGCGCCCCTGTCGCCCGGGATCTTGTGCTGGAAGCAGTCGACAAGCGCACACAGTCCGCCGTAAGTCATCTCGTCCGGGGTACACCCATCGCGCAGGAAGCCGCGGGTGTTTTTCTCGATGAACTTTCTGTCGTACTCGGTCAAGGACAGGTAATCTGCGACTACATCAAAGCAGAAATCGTAGTAGAGATCCGAACACTTGGTCAGGCACAGTCCCTTGACGACAAGCTCATTGAAGCTGTTATCCCTGAAGCGGACCTCCTCGGTCCTTTTCAGCTGCACACGCATCAATTCATTCGTCATGCCTGTTCCTCCTCGCTGCCGCTTTCCGCGAGCGGATCATCGGTCGCGGGATCGTTGAACAGCTCCCGGATCAAGGTGAATGCCGCCTTGCGCGCTCGCTCGATCTCTTCGGGGGTGAAGAATTTCTCTTCAGGCTCCGGTTCCGGCTCGCATTCGGGCTCCGATTCGGGCTCGTACTCATCCTGATCAGCGGCTGCGGAAACCTCCTCGCGCACATCCGAGAAGAAGTTGATGATTTCGGTGAGTACACATACGAGTGCTTTGGAATTGTCGTCCGCCTCGGGAGCCAGTTCCTTGGCGAGAGCGCAGGAGGTGACATGGAGCATGTTCAGCATGCCGTTGAACACTGTCAGCGGCTCGCCCAACGTCCTGACGCAGTACTTGTCGCCGCTGTGATAGCCCATCACAACGGGATACTCGTCTTTTGCTTGGCGTTCCATCGACTGACGGATGGTCATCGCGATGGTGTTGAGCTTCGCGTCATACAGCCTTGGGTTTTTCGTGGCAAGTTGAGATTCGAGTCTTTCATAGTTACAGATCATCATTCATCTTCCTTTCTCCACCGCAGCTTGGATTTTCGCTTTTGCGAGACTGCGGATGGCGTGAATTGATTGAGTTGGCTTACGGATAGCGCGCGCGGGATCAGTCAAATCCCAGGTTTGCCAGCAGATCCGCATTATGGACAACGCTGCTCAGATCACAGCGTTCGCAGCAGCGCATATACAGCGCCATGGGGAGGATCAGAAGCAGAAGGCAGGTGCGGATCTCCTTTGCGCTGTCGTGCAGAGGCTGCTCCAGATCCGCTCTGAGCCGGTACAGGGTCTCCCCCATCGTTTCCTCCGGATTGATATCATACCGGGAGGTCAGCTCGTTGAGAAGCATGGAAAAGATCCCCGGGGCGTACAGTCCCGCGTCGTCCGCCATCGAACAGAAGTACTCGTCGACAGAGGTGTTGAGGAATCCTTCCTCATAATCCTCTTCATCCTCATAATCATCGCTGTTGAGAAGCAGATTGAGGAAACAGTCGATCAGCACTTTGCCCTCATGGTACCCGCGCAGGAGGACTTTCGGGGAAGATCCCTGTATCAGATAGTTCTCGAGGATCAGGGAAAGCTCACCGACCGTCATCATGTGGAGCGCCCGCCTGTCGGCATAAGGCGCGGACGGGTCGTCATCCCTGACGATCTGAGCGATCTCTTCAACACACTGATCAAGCGGAGAGAGACTTCCGTCATCCGGAATCACCGGAGTTTCGATGAGGTTATGAATGTACTGGTTCAGTGTCGATTTGATTTTCATATGTTTTATCCTTTCTCCCCGCATGTCTTGGATTTGCCGGATAGCAGAACATGCCGGGAACAATTGATATAGTATAAGTATAGGGACAGAAGGGTCTCAGCCCTCCTGCCCCTATTAAATCTGTTGCCGGCTCAGAGAGCCTGCAACGTGCCGGGTGATCGATGTCAGTGTCTCATTATGCCTGCACAGCGCCCGAGGTCTTTCGGGGTCCTCGGGCGCGTGCATATAGAAAGGAAAGGACACACTCTTTTAAGCCGGTATTCGACAATAATAATGCTGCGGCAGGAGAGCGTCAGCCCTCCCGCCGCATCATAATCCGGCCGGCTCAAAAAGAGCCGGCGGGTAACCGGGTGCACAATCAGTCACTTTTTCACTGCCCGCACCTTTCCCGAGGGCGACCATCGGCCCCCGGGCGTGCAGGTTTGTTATGAAAAAGAAAAGAAAGGAAAAGGAATGCAAGCATAGCTGTATGCGTCGCATGAATAAAGGTTTCATCAGCGAAGCAACGGAGTCATCCCGCCATCTCCACGGATATCCTTTACATCAAAGATACCAAGACGTCTGTGCAACGCTGCTCCGATTAGACCTAAAATATTAAAAAATATATAATATTTTTTAATATTTACTATATAATAGTTCTTATATAAAAACGAGAAATATCCATTATTCATCGAATAAAACCAAGTTCCAAAAAATAATTTTTATGATAATTTTAGCGTTAATTAATATATTTTATTCTATTTTTAATTTTATTAGATACGTAAAGTAATATTATATTATGTATTTTTAAGATATTTTATCTGTATTTTAAAATTATAAAAAGCCCGCGCAAAAACGCAGGCTTTTTATATAATACTAAGTTTCCATTAAACGCTTTAACAGATTTATTAACGGAAAATTTCGTAGAACGAGGCGGACGACGCAGACAGGCTTGAGGTGCTGTCAAAATCTTTGATTTTGTCTACAGCACCCATGCAACAGNNCGAGGTCAAAGCGTACCTACTGGATACGCTTACCGAGAACGGCGAGCGACGACGCAACGCAATAAATGTTAAAGTGTTTTAATGAAACTTAGTATGACATAGAATTGCTTCAACGTCCGTGTATCGAACGTGAGGTCGTATGCGCTCAGCTCATCTTGTGATTCATTGATTGTCTCTATTTCCTTCGAAAGCGCCCCTATATCGCCGCGATCCCGCGCTTCCGCGAGAGGGGACAGCACTTCCCTCACGATCTCATTCTGCTTCGATGACAGCATCGCTTGGACCAGCGCCGCCACTTCCACCGGATAAACCCCGGCATACTTGCTTAGCGTATCAAGGAGATTGAACAAGCCCGTGACATTGACGGTGTCGCTGATGTCCTCAATAAAAACACGCAGCGGATTTTTCGCCTTTTTTTCCTTTGAGTCGTCAAACGCCTCCTCGCTGTATATCCGGACGCCGTCGGATGCTTGTTCTTCGGGGAGGTCCTCGGCAGGCTTATCCGGCACGGCGCCGGACGCTGTTTTTCTTTCGCGCAGGAGATCAGCCGCTTTTTGAAGATCGGCGTAATAATCCTCTAACGCAGCAACGACCTTCTCGGATAACAGCACCTCATCCGAGACGCCGCTGAGCTTTCTTCCGAAGGCGCGAACCGCAGAAGAGATCCGAGCGATCTCACGGACCAGGGATGAAGCGTTCGGCTCGGTTTTTCCCTGTCTTTTCTCCCATTTACATTCATCCGCGCTGCCCGGCGCTTTCTCTGTCAACGGCTCCGTAAAGACCCATTTCCAATCCTCGCCGTCCGGTGAATAATCACCCCTTTTGATGATCAGTTTGATTTTTTCCAGGCGGCGGTTATAACCGTATCCCTTGATCAAACCATTTTCATAGTAATAATCAAGGACAGCGCAGAGCTTCTCGGCGGCGGAAGCGCGTTGGATCTCGCTCGCGGAGCCGAGCCATTCTTCACCCTTCACCGCCGAGAGCAGACGAAGAACGGATATCTCCCGCATATTGCCCTTGCGGTATGCCTGTGCGACGCGCAGATAGAGGAAATGTTTGAACATCACCATATCCTCCGTCACGGCGGCGCGCTTTTTCATTCTGTCCGAGCCGTCGGGATTATATCCCATCGCGATCAGCGGCATATGGATAAGCTGTATATTTTTTGACATGCGATGATCGGTGTTCTCGCTCAGGAGCTTGTTCTTATTCAGCAGATCAAGATACGCCAGCAAGACCGGCTTTTCCTTGATTTGGAAAACGCCCTTTTCCTCTTCAAGCTCGATCAGAGGTCCTTTGATATCCGGCTTCCGCTCCTTGAACTCTCCGTGATTATTGAGATAGAGCCAGATCGTGTAGCTTTTGAGTCTCGACAGGCTTTCCGCCAGATTCTCCTTTTTCTTGCCGGTGAAATTGACCCCGTATCTTCCTGTGATCAATCTGTTCAGATGGCGCAGTCGGAATTTGATCTTCACGGTCGGATTTCCGCTTATATAGATCGTATACAACGCGTCCATGACGATCTTATCAAAATAGCATAGCTGCGACAGCCTCTCCGACGATCCGTCCCGTTCGAGCAGGTAAACATCGTAGAAACGCTTATCGGGATAGGTGAATACCTTGTTTTCCATTTTGGAAGAGCAGAAAACCTGACGGCTCATGATGCTGTTATCGCAGTACAGCTTTCCGATACTCTCGATGATCTTGTTATCCATGCATTAGCTCCTTCTTTTGCAAGGGCTCTTTGTTATCCGTTGATCCTGCGCAGCCTGTCCGCGCTGAGGGGACTTTTATCCTCGCCTTTATCCGACCACGAAGACGCCTGTACGTCGGGGTCGTCCGCGCCTCTGAAGATATCCTTCTCCTTATAGAAGAGAAGATCCGTGGAGACGCCGGCTCTACCGTAGCGGTTTTTCAGAACCACCAGTCGGAGCGGCTGGACCGGCAGATACGTCGGCTGTGTTTGCTGTGTCGGCTGTTCCTTCTTCGTGCCCTTCTTCTTTTCGGGCTCTTTCTCGTTCAGCTCCGTCAGCGCGAGCGCACAGTCGGAGGAATACTCGATCGTACCGCTCTCACGGAACATAGAGAGCGACGGATCCTCTCCGTCTTTGTAGAAGGCGCGGTTGGTCGAGCTGATGATCAGCATCGGGATATTGTCTCTGTGCGCGCATTTTGACAGCTTCAACACCGCCCGTTCGACCGATTCGCGCGTCTGCAGACTTCCGCGGCGCTCGATGCCGTCCATCAGGGACGCGAGCTGGAGATAGTCGATGATCACCAGCGGAACCTTTTCCGACTGCCTGTAAAAATCCCTTATGATCTTCACGATCATATCGGTAGATAGAACCTGCTCCTTACCGCCGGAGCTTCCGTAATCCATTTCCAGTGAAAAGATATACAGCTCCCCGAGGGAGGTCGCGTCACTCCCTCCCGCATTGATGAAATGATTTTTGATCTTCTCGACGATGTGCGCGGCGGAGGATTCCAGAGAAAAGAAGAGGACGGGTCTCTCTTGGGCAACGTGAGCGGCGATCTGGAGCGCCAGAGTCGTTTTGCCGGTCGTGGGCTTTGCGCCCAGCACAGTGATCCCCGAGAGGAGACCGCCGCCGAGCATCTCGTCTACCGCGCGCAGTCCGGTCTTGATATACACAAAATGCTTACTGTGCTCACGCACCAGATCGGTCAGCTTCGAATAGGAATGAGCGGTAAAGTCCATCCCCTTGTTCACGGAAGTCACATCGGTTTTTGCTGTTGTCTTTTCCTCTGCTTTTCGACTGCTCATCACTTTGACATCCCCCATACCCCGCCGCATTCCGGCAGGAATCATTTATGTTGATTATAACCTATTTTAAGATAATTGTAAACTGTTTTAAGATTTCCGAAAAAAACACCCGCAAAAAGCGGGTGCAGCTTGTGTCGCACTTAGTATAAAAAGCGCTTCCAGACGGCGACGGCGTTGTTGTTGACGAGAAGGTGCTCGACGTCGATCTGTGCGGGACAGATATCGCGGCAGGAGAGCGACTTCCCACAGCCCTTGTAGACCTTGTCGACGTAGCTGTCGATGATATCCGCCTTCTCCTTTTTCGGAAGCTCAGAGAGGACGCGCGCCGTCGGGACGAAGGAAGCGGCGGAGTAGAACGCCTCTCCCGGGATAAAGTTCGGACAAACCTCCAGGCAACAGCCGCACTGGAGACAGCGCGACGCTTCATAGGCGAGGTCCTCGCCCTTCTTCGTGTGGCGGGCCTCCTTCTCGAGCCACAGCCCGATGCTTTTCAGGTTCTCCATCATCACGGAGCGGTCGACGATCAGATCGGCGATAACGGGGAACTTTTTCAGCGGTTCGAGAACGATCGCGCCGTTTTTGAACTCGCCGAGCTTGGTGTCGCACGCGAGGCGCGGCTTGCCGTTGATACGCATGGCGCACGCGCCGCATTTCTTTTGCAGACAGCTGCACTCCCACTCGATCTTTTCAACCGTCTTGCCGTTCGCATCGGTGAGATCAGCCATCGAATTAAGCGTTTTGAGCAAGGTCGCGACGCTCATTTCCGTATCGTCGGTGCAAAAGCGCACTGTCTGGCGATACGGTTCAGCATCGCGTCCGCGCTGTCGGAGAATCTCTATCGTATAGTTCATTCGCTTCTCCTTTCCGGGATATCGCGCAGGGTGAGGTCGATCTTCCCGTTCTCATACCGCACGACGCCGGTTTTGCGGAAATGTTCATCATCCCGCTCGGGATAGTCCGTCCGCTTATGTGCACCGCGGCTCTCCCTGCGGTTGACGGCGGACTGCACCATCGCGAGGGCGAGGGTCAGGCGGCGCTTCTCCGCTTCATTCTTATCCGGTGTGAGCAGAGCGGAAAGCTCCCGCTGTGCTTCCAGCATATCCGCCTCATTCCTCATGATAGGCAGGGAACAGTAAAGGATCGCGCTGATCTTCTGAGCCAAGGCGGGCGAGACCTCGGTGTAATCGGTTGTTTGGTACAATCCCTCCGGCTCACTGCGTTCGGCGCCTCCCTTTACCAAAGGGATGCTTATTGCGGACTGCGCCGCCACGCTACCGCCGTAGATCGCACCCAGGAGCGAGTTGCCGCCCAAACGGTTCGCGCCGTGATACTGACAGGCACATTCGCCGGCCGCATACAGATTCCCGATATTCGTCCGATGCCGCTCGTCAACATAGATACCGCCCATGAAGTAGTGGATGCCGGGCGAGACCGGGATCGGCTCCTTCATCGGATCGACGGCGATATAGTGGACGCACTGATCCCTGAGGTCGGAGAGCCTCGCTTTCCAGACCTTTTTGTCGATCCCTGTCATATCGAGGTAGACCTGATCCTCACAGTCGTCGCGCGCGGTCACGGCGACCATCTCCGCGGACACCACGTCGCGCGGCATGAGGTTCTTCAGCTCGGGATATTTCTCCTCCATGAAATACCACGGCTCTCCGTTTCTCCTGACAAAGAGTCTGCCGCCCTCGCCGCGCGCGGCTTCCGAGATCAGAAGTCGCTTGCCGGAGATACCGATGGTAGTCGGGTGGTACTGGACGAACTCAAGGTTCGCGAGCTCCACGCCCTGAGCGAACAGCGTCGCGACCGCGTCGGAGGTGTTGTGGGTCGAGCCGGTGGTCATGCCGTCGAACAACCCCGCCATACCGCCGCAGGCAATGATGACCGTGCCCGAGAGCACAGTCGTTTCATTTGTGAAGCGGTCGGCGATCTGCACGCCCCGACACACGCCGTTATCCAAGCACAACTGCACGAACCTGTGGCGCGGATAGCGGGTGATCAGCCCCTTGACCTCATATTTTCTTACTTCGTCAACAAGGGCGGTGACGAGCATCTTGCCCGTGCTCGCCTTGACGTAGGCGGTGCGTTTCTTCTTCTGACCGCCGAAATAGCGCTGGACGATCCCCTTCTCATTATGCGAGAAGGGCACGCCGAGGCGGTCGAGCTTTCTGACGATCTCAGGCGCGTTCTTGCACAAGCCCCAGACAGCGTTCTCGTCCGCGAGATACACGCCGCCCTTCAAGGTGTCGGCGTAGTGTTCTTCTACTGTGTCATGCTCGCCCGAGGTATCCAGCGCCGCGTTGATGCCGCCCTCCGCCATCACGGACTGGGCGCGCTCGCTCGGCGCATAGGAGATCAGGTTACAGGGTTTTCCCTGTTCCGCAAAGGTCAGCGCGGCGGATAAGCCCGCCAGCCCCGCTCCGATGATATTGATACTCATATTGTATTCCACCTGACATAATAAACGATGAAGCCGATGATGAACAGCACCAGCAGAGCCGAAAGGATGAACAGGATATCCCCCACTCTCGGCTTCAAGCTGCGGATGCCGAAGGAGATCAGCATGGGCTTGACGTTCGTGATGACGTGCACGGCGAGTGAAGCGACCAGCAGGATATTGGTCACGAGCTGTGCCGTTCCGAAGAACGGCAGGGTGAATTTATCGGGCGTGGTCGACATGAAGGCGAGCAGATGGAAGGTGATCAGGAGCATGATCGCAATTCCCGAGATTCTCCGCGCCCAGAAAAGGGTATTCTCCTTAAAATACGGCGCTCCGGTAACCTTCCACGTTTTGAACGCCTTCGCGGTCAGGATACAGCTGAGCGCCACATGCACGGCGATCAGCACGAGCAGTCCCCGCGCCATGTGCTTGGTGATAATGACAGCCGCGTCGAGCATGGTCAGCGAACCGAGCACGCCGTGGGCAATGAACAGCACGAGGATCACCGCTGACAGGATAGAATTGAGCTTTCTCATAAGTACCTCTTAACGTACAATTTATAGATGCCTGAACAGGAAATCGAGCGCGTATTCCGTCGCCTGATCATGGTATTCTCCCGAGAAGCCGTGACCCGCGCCCTCGATGGTCTTATACTCGCAGTCAGGGTACAGCTCCGCGGCGTGCTCCGACTCGCTCGGCAGGACGATGTAATCCTCCGTGCCCTGGATGATCAAAACGGGCTTCTCAAAGCTCGGGAGGTCATCGCGCACGTCGTAGCCGATCATATCGCGGAAGAAGGCTCTGCCGACGACCATGGAGCTGATCTGGTTCTCCTCAGGCATATCCTCGCTGTAGAGGTCGCCGAGCGCGACCATCGCGAACGCGGGATAGAGCAGGATCAGTCCCGCGACCTCGTCCTCATGCCGCACGCCGCCGATCGCCGTCACCAGTCCTCCCTGACTGCCGCCCGCGAGGAAGATGCGGTCGGTATCGACAAAGTCCCAGGTCTTGGCGGTCTTGAGGATCGCGTCGAGGTCGGAGGCTTCCGTCATCACGGACATATCGAGGTTACTGCCGTCGCTGCGGTTCTCGTTATCCTCGCTGCTGCCGCCGGGGAAATCCCAGGTGTAGACGGCAAAGCCCCTCGGCGCGAGCTTCTTCGCGTAGGACGCGCCCGATTCATGGTTCGTGCCCAAGCCGTGGGAGAAGAGGATCAGCGGCGATCTGCCCCCGGTGTTCGGGATATAGGCTTCGCCGTAGATGCGGTTGCCGTTGTTCTCTGTCCAGATCTCGCGCACCTCATAATCATAGGTCTTGTTCGGGTCGGGCTTCACCGCCGCAGCCTGTGTCGCTTCCGCCGTCGGGGTCGCGGTCGGCGCTTGCGTCGCCGTCTTGCTCTGACTGCACGCGGACAGGAGCATCACCGCCGCCATCAGTAAAACGATCAGTTGCTTTATCTTCATAAAATCACCTCTTAGTGGTTTTCGGAAGGTCGGGGACCTTGATCTTTGTGAGGAGCCATTTGATGCCGCGCAGGTAATGGCGGTTCGTCAGCTCCTCGAAGCCCTTCGCGACCGGATAGGGCATCGTGCCGCCCGAGCTCATGGTCATGGAGCGCAGGGAGTTGGACTCGAGGATGCGTTTGAGAAACTGCGCGCCCTTGCGTTTGTTGTCCTTCTCCGGACCGTCGGGCATGCGCTCGGCTTCCTTTAGCTGTTTGCGGGCGACGCCCATAACGATGCTGTACAGCCGCCTGCCCATGAAGGTCTGACGCAGATCGGTGAAGCGCGACTCCATCGTCACGGGGAACTTCTCCGGCTCGGAAGGCTCATTGAAAGTATCGTCGTATTCGCGCCCATCCTTCGGCTCAACCGTCAGGCGCACTTCTCTGCTCTCGCCGGGCGCGAGATACACCTTCTCAAAGCCGCACAGCGCGCCGTCGAGATAGAGCTGTACGACCTCCGCGCCGAAGCGCTCGCCGACGTTCTCAACGGTCGTTATGTAATCGTCTCCGTCCTTCACCCACTCCGTCTGCGTAAAGCGCGTGTAGCTCAGACCGTGACCGAAGGGATAGCGCACGGGGATGCGGTGCTTGTTGTAATAGCGGTAGCCGACGTCCGCGCCCTCGCGGTAGACCTCGTTGATACTCTTGCCGTAGGTCTCGTGACAGGGGACGTCCTCATAGCGGATCGGCCACGTCTCGGCGAGCTTGCCGCAGGGATTCTTCTCACCCGTCAGGAGCTGAGCGACAGCCGTGCCGCCGTTCTGACCGGGGAGCGCCATATACAGGATCGCGCTGACCCTTTCATCAAAGGGCAGCTCCACCGGAGAGCCGATGAACAGGACGACGACCACCTTCTTGCCGGTGTCGCACATCCTCCCGATCAGCGCGAGCTGATCCTCGGGCAGGCGCATATCCTCTCTGTCAACGCCCTCGGACTCATATTCATCCGTCAAGCCCGCGAACACAAGGATCGTGTCGCAGTCGTCAAGACTGTAGTCATAGCGGATACCCTTTGCGTCAAACGCATTCTTCGGCGAGGTGACGGAGGTCGGGTTGATCATCGAGCTTCCCGCGCCCTGATAGCGCATCTGCGAGAAGAGCTTGCCTTCCACATGGAGCTTCTCCTTCCCTGTCAAGGGGAGCACGCCGTCGTTCTTCAAGAGCACAGCGCTGTCGGCGGCGATCTCAGCCGCGAGCGCGTGGTGCGCCTGCCAGTCGGGTTCGGTTTTGTCGGCAGGCTTGACATATTTGTCGATCCATCTGAGGATATTGCGGCACGCCTTGTCGAGATCCCTCATCGGCAGCTCACCGCTTCTCAAAGCGTCCAATATCCATTTGCGGCAGATCGGCGCGTCGCCGGGCATCTCCAGATCCAGCCCCGCCTTCACGCCCGCCACGCGGTCATGCACCGCGCCCCAGTCGGTCATCACCACGCCATCAAAGCCCCATTCCTCTCTGAGCACCTCGGTCAACAGCCACGGATTCTCCGAACAGAACGTGCCGTTGATCTGATTATAAGCGCACATCAGGGTCGCGGGCTTTGCGCGCTTGACGATGATCTCAAAGGGCTTTAAGTAGATCTCGCGGATCGCCTTCTCGGACGCGACGGAGTTTCCCATAAAGCGGTAATTCTCGGAATTATTCAGCGCGAAATGCTTCACAGAAACGCCCACGCCCCTGCTCTGGACGCCCTCGACCTCGGCGGCGCCCATCATCCCCGCGAGGTACGGATCCTCGGAGAAGTACTCGAAGTTCCTGCCGCAGAGCGGGTTGCGCTTGATGTTCACGCCGGGGCCTAAAAGCGTATGCACGCCGTAATAGCGACATTCCTCGGCGATCGCCTCGCCCATCCTGCGGGTGTTCTCGGGATTCCAGCTCGACGCGGTCGCAACAGCCGTCGGGAAGGAGGTCGCAGGCTCCGCCTCATTCACGCCGAGACTGGAGGTCGACTTCTGCTTTCGCAGTCCGTGAGGGCCGTCCGCCATCGAGAGCGAAGGCACGCCAAGCCGCGGGATCGGATTGGTGTACATATAATCCGTGCCGCTGACCAGCGCCGCCTTCTCCTGAGCTGTCATCTGCGATAATACCTTCTCAATATCCAAAACGATCACCCCGTTCATTCATTCTGCATCCATTATAACAACAACCTCGCCGCTTGACAAGTAAAATGCATCTTACCGCCTGATTTTGACGTTTCAGGTAAAGAACCCTTCCCTTTTTCGCCCCGATGTGCTATCCTATAGACAATCCGGAGGTGAAACGATGTATAAGATCACCATTGAACAGATCGACCCCGATAAAGAGGAAGAGATCGTCATCCGCTGTCACGCGCTGGGCGACGAGGTCACCGCGATCCTCAATAAGCTCAGGAAAAGCGAATCCGTCCTGCTCGGCAGCAAGGACGGCGAGACCTTCCGCATCGCCGTCAAGGACGTCTACTACATCGAGTCGGTCGACAACAAGACCTTTATCTGCGTCCAGAAGGACGTGTTTGAATCAAAGCAGAAGCTCTATGAGCTCGAAGAACTGACGCTGGGGACAAAGCTCTTCCGCTGTTCCAAGTCCATGATCCTGAATATCGGCAAGATCCGCTCGGTCTCTGCGGCGATGAACGGACGCTTTGAAGCGAAGCTGCTCAACGGCGAGTCCGTCGTCATCTCGCGGCAATATGTGCCGAAGCTCAAAGAGAAGCTCGGAATGTGAGGTGCACTATGAAAGATACAGTCAGAATGGTCATCAGCCACTTTTTCATCATCACCGTCTGCGTGATGGCGGCGATCGGAGTGAGCAACCTTTTCTCCTCCGATCCCACAGGCTATCCCAAGGAATTCCCGCTCCATATGCTCTTAGTCGGCGCGAGCACCGCTCTGCCGTCCTTCCTGTTCTACTCAAAGAAAGCGCTGAACAGAAGGCGCTTCCTCCTGCGCTCTATCCTGCATTTCTTCTGCATTCTCACGATCGTGCTGACGGAGGGGTACTTCCTCAACTGGTACGACAGCTTCGCGGGAGCCGCCGTCATCGCGGGCATGATCGTCATCGTCTATGCGGCGGTGTGGATCATCACCCTGCGCTCGAATAACAAGACCGAGCAGAGCATCAACGAAGCCCTCAAAAGCTACAACGCCGACGCGGACGACGAGAAATAACAAAAATCGAATTGCATTTTACCATCCGAAAAACGCATCTTGCGCGGCGGCTCTGACCGCTCACGCAGGATGCGTTGCTTTCTGCAAAACAGCATGGTATAGTGGTATCACAACAGGAGGGTACGACGATGAAAATGATAGAAGTCAAGGATTTAGTCAAAAACTATAAGGAGGTCGAAGCCGTCAAGGGAATCAGCTTCTCCGTGGAGGAGGGCGCGTTCTTCGCCTTTCTCGGCGTCAACGGCGCGGGCAAGTCCACCACCATCAACGTGCTGTGCACCGTGCTCGACAAGACGTCGGGCAGCGTCACGATCGGCGGGTACGACCTCGACCACGAGCGCACGAAGATCAAGGAGCTGATCGGGATCGTGTTCCAGAACTCCGTTCTCGACAAGCAGCTCACCGTGAAGGAGAACCTCATCTCCCGCGCCGCCTACTACGGACTGAGCAAAAAGGAAGCGAAACAGCGCGTGCAGGAGCTGTCCGACATCTTTGAGCTTTCCGAGATCATGAACCGCCGCTATGATCGGCTCAGCGGAGGCCAGCGCAGGCGCGTCGACGTCGCCCGCGCGCTGATCAACCGCCCAAAGCTCCTCTTCCTCGACGAGCCGACCACGGGACTTGATCCGATGACGCGCGTGAAGGTCTGGGAGATCATCCATAAGCTGAGAGAAGAAACGGGCTTGACCGTTTTCCTGACGACCCACTACATGGAGGAGACGGTCGAATGTGACGACGTGGTCATCCTCGACGACGGCAGGATCGCCGCTCACGGCACGCCGCATCACCTCAAGGAGCAGTACGCCTCCAACCGCCTGATCTGGTACACGCCGCAGAGTGCAGAGAATGACGCTCTCTTGAACAAAGAAGGTCTGCGGTATGAATACTCCCTCGACAGCTACAAGATCGAGCTGAACGAGATCAGACGGGCGACCGAGCTTCTGAGAAAATACGATCAGATCAACGATTATGAATTCATCAAGGGTAACATGGACGACGTGTTCCTCAACGTGACCGGAAAGAGACTGGGTGACTGATATGACAAGGACATTGAACGCCTACAAGGGCTTGACCGCGAGAAACGCCAAGGTGTTCCTCAAGGATAAAATGACGATCTTCTTCTCCCTTTTGACGCAGATCATCGTGCTGGGACTGTTTCTGCTCTTCATCAAGAACAGCTACGCGAACGGGATAGAAAGCGCGCTGGGAGCGCTCAAGGACAGAGTTGCCACAAAGGATATCGACGCGCTCCTGAACTCGTGGATGATCTCCGGCGTGATCGGCACCTCCGTCGTCACCGCCACGATGAACGCCCTCTCCGTCGTCGTCTCGGATAAGGAGAGCAAGGTCGACTTCGACTACAACGCCAGCTCCGTGAAGGGCTCGGTGGTGGTGACCTCCTATTTTTCCGCCGCCGTGCTCTGCTCACTGATCACGAGCTTCATTCTGCTGACGGCGGGACTGATTTTCCTCTCCGTCACAGGCGCCCTCCTGCTCAGCTTCACGGATATCCTCCTGCTTTACGGACTGGTCGTCCTCGGCTCGGTCTCCGCCGCCGTCATCCTCATGCTGATCATCAGCTTCTTCAAGAAGAATTCCACCTTCTCCTCGTTCAGCATCGTGATCTCCACGCTGGTCGGCTTCATCGTCGGCGCCTACTTCCCGATCTCCGAGCTGGGCGAAACGATGCAGAGCGTCGTCAACCTGATTCCGGGCGCTCAGATCACCGCCCTCATCCGCGGCGTCCTCATCACACCCGCCGTCGAGCGGATCAACACCGCCCTCGGCGGGCTGGATCAGGGACAGTTCAAGGAAGCGGCAAATCAGCTCTTCGGTCTCAGACCGCATATCTTCGGCGCGGAGGTCGACACGGGCTTCATGCTCCTGTACTCCGTTATCGTAATCGCGGTGTTCATCGTGCTGAATATCGTCCTCTTCCGACTGTCATCGAGAAGAAAAGCGTAACCATCGCTGAAAGAAATCCTTTGTTTTTTTCGGGAAACATGATATAATCATCCTAAACCACCGAAAAAAGGAGGAAATACCTATGAAGAAAACCTTAGCGATCCTGCTCGCTCTTGTGCTGGCGCTCTCCACCATCAGCGTGATACCCGCCTCCGCCCAAAGCAAGGCGGAACAGTACCTCGAGACCATGAGCACCGAGGACAAGATCAGCCAGATGATCATGCCCGCGTTCCGCTACAGCTACGACAGCGAGAACAACCGCTCGAACGTCACCGCGATCACCGACGATATCGCTGCGACCATCGGCAAGCACAGCTATTCGGGCGTAATCCTGTTCGGTCAGAATACGCCCACCAATGAAAACACCGTCCGGCTTGTCGACGCGCTCCAGAAGGCGAACGCCGTCAACAGCCGTCCCCGGCTCCTGATCACCATCGACCAGGAGGGTGGCTCCGTCACCCGACTGGGACAGGGCACGATGATGCCCGGCAGCATGGCGCTCGGCGCGGCAAACGACCTGAGCCTGACGCGGGAAGCCGCCTCCATGATGGGCAGGGAGCTCTCCGCTCTGGGCATCAACGCGGACTTCGCGCCCGACGTTGACGTGAACAACAATCCCGCAAACCCGATCATCGGCGTGCGCTCCTTCTCCGACGACCCGCAGATGGTCTCCGAGCACGGCAGGGAGTTTGTCAAAGCCCTCAACGAAAGCGGCGTGATCTCGACCCTCAAGCACTTCCCGGGTCACGGCGACACCGACACGGACAGCCACACGGGTCTGCCCTGCATCAACAAGTCCTATGAGGAATTGAAGCAAAATGAGCTGATCCCCTTCCAAGCGTGCATCGAAGCAGGCTCCCAGATGATCATGACCGCCCACATCGTCTACCCTCAGATCGAGAAGCAGACCTATATCTCCAAGCTGACCGGAGAAGCCATCAACCTGCCCGCAACGCTCAGCAAGACCATCATCTCCGATATCCTGCGCGGCGATATGGGCTACAGCGGCGTCGTCATCACCGACGCGATGGAAATGGACGCGATCGCAAAGCACTTTGACCGGATCGACGCGGCGAAGCTCGCAATCGAAGCGGGCGTGGACATTCTGCTCATCCCGGTCGATACGACGACGGAGGCGGGCTTTGCGGATATGGACGCGTACATCTCCACCCTCGCACAGCTTGCGGACAGCGGTCAGATCAGCATGGACAAGATCAACGCCGCCGTCCTCAGGATCCTCACTCTGAAAGAGAACAACGGGCTGTTCAGCGCCTACGACGGCACGGATATCGAGACCCGCGTACAGAACGCGATCGACTCCGTCGGCACGAAGGGAAATCACGATAAGGAATGGGAGATCGCGAAAAAGGGCATGACCCTCGTCAAGAATGAGGACAACGCCCTCCCTCTGAGCAGAACCAATGAAAAGACCGTCGTGCTCGTCCCCTATAACGACGAGACCAATCCGATGAACTACGCAATTCGCAAGCTCAAAGAGGACGGAAAATTCCCCGAGGGCGCGACCTTTGAAGCCTACTCCTACTATAAAAAGGCCATCGACGAGGTGCTCCCGATGATCGAGGGCGCGGACAACGTCGTCTTTATGTCTGAGATCTACGGCGCGTCGGCTCTCAAGGGCGACGCCGCGCGTATGGCGGACACTATCGCCGATACCATCCACGAGAAGGGCGGCAGGTTCATCGTGATGTCCGTCAGCCTGCCGTATGACGCAGCGCGCTTCCAGAAGGCGGACGCGATCATGATCGCCTATCTGCCGCGCTCCATGCCGGTCGACCCCGGGGATAAGGTCAAGGAGATCGACCAGTACGGCGCGAACATGCCGGTTGCGATGTACATGATGTACAGCGCCGCCGACGCGCCCACCGCGAAGCTCCCGATTAACATTCCGGCGCTCGATGATAGCTACAGCTTCTCCGATACGCTTCTCTATGAGAGAGGGTTCGGGCTGACCTACGGCGGTCTGCTGGGCGACGCAGACCTCAGCGGAGAGGTCGATATCACCGACGCGACCCTCATCCGCCGCTACGACGCAAGGCTGATCAAGCTCAGCGAGATCGCCCCCGCACATGCCGACGTCGACGGCGACGGAGAGATTTCCATCATCGACGCGACGTGGCTCCAGCGCTGGGATCTCGGGCTGAAAGCGCCCGAAGCCATCGGCAAGCCGATCTGAACATAAGATAGGACAAAAGCGTGAGGCGAAAGCCCCACGCTTTTTCTTTGCACTTTATCCTATACCGTCAAGTATTCAGCTCTTTGTCCTCAAACGCCCTCGGGCTGACCTCGACGGTCTCGTTGTGCACCAGCTCCTCAAAGCTCTCGCACCCCGAGAACACCCATGCGTAGATCTTTTTCAGCCCCTTGCCGCAGACGACCCTTCTCAGGCTCTTGCAGTCCTTGAACGCAAAGGGCGGGAGGGTCACGAGCCTGTCGGGGAGAGTGACCTCCTCGATCCCGCATCGCACGAAGGTATAGCCCCACAGCGCTTCCAGCGAGGACGGCAGGTCGATCCGTTTCAGGTTCAGACAGCCGTCAAAGACGAATTCTCCGATATCCGTCACGGTATCGGGGATGGAGACCGACTCGATCTCACTATGCCCGCTGAACAGCTTATCGCCGATCACGGTGATCACCGCGCCGCCGTAGCTGTCGGGGATCTTCACATCCTTCTCGTCGCCCTGATAACTCACCACGGCGAAGCTGCCGTCGTCATTTGCTTTATAAAGAAATTCCTGCATAATTTTTCCTTTCCCTTGCGTTCTCTATTTACAGATATCTTCCGGTGATACTGTCCTTGTTCCGTTTGATCTGTGCCGGCGTTCCTTCTGCAACGATCCTGCCGCCCTGCTCACCGCCGCCGGGTCCCATATCCGCGATATAGTCCGCGCTGCGGATGACGTCGAGATCATGCTCGATCACGATGACGGTCGCGCCCTTCTCGATCAGGTGACGGAACACGCCGAGCAGGGTCTCCACGTCCAGCGGATGCAGACCGATGGTCGGCTCGTCAAAGACGAACACCGTATCATCCTGACCGCGTCCCATCTCGCTCGCGAGCTTCAGCCGCTGGGCTTCTCCGCCCGAGAGACTGGGCGTTTCCTCCGAGAGAGTCAGATACCCCAGTCCGAGATCGTGCAGGACGCTCAGGCGGCTGTGGACGGTCTTGAGGTCGTCACAGACCTCCAGCGCTTCGTCCACGCTGTAGGACATCAAGGTCGGCAGAGAGACCGACGCGCCGTCCTTCCTCGTCCGCTTGATCCTGTACGCGTCCTTTCTGTAGCGCGAGCCCTTGCAGTCGGGGCAAGGGATGTCCACGTCGGGCAGGAATTGCACGTCCAGACTGATCGTGCCTGTGCCGTCGCAGGTCGGACAGCGTAGCTTGCCGGTATTATAGGAGAAGTCGCCCGCCTTATAACCCTTCGCCTTCGCGTCCTCCGTGCGCGCGTAGATCTTCCGCAACTCATCGTGCACGTTCGCGTAGGTCGCGACGGTGGAGCGGATGTTGATACCGATGGGTGTCGCGTCAATCAGCTTGATCTGGCGGATGCCCTCCGCCTCTACGGAGATAACGTGAGCGGGCAAAGGCTGACCGTTGATCGCACCGTGCAAAGCAGGGATCAAGCTCTCTAAGATCATCGTCGTCTTGCCCGAACCCGACACGCCCGTCACCACCGAGAGCCTGCCCTTCGGGAAGCGCACATCGAGCGGCTTGACGGTATGGATGCTGTCCGTTCTCATGCGGATCGTGCCAAGCTCAAAGAGCCGCGCCGCCTTTTCTTTATCATCTGCCAATGGATGGTTATTCTCTTTCAGAAATCGCCCGATCATAGAGACAGGGCTCTCAGCCAGCTCCGCGACGGTTCCCTCACACAGGATCCTGCCGCCCTTCGCGCCCGCTTCGGGGCCCAGCTCGATCAGGTAGTCGGAGTGAGCGAGCACCTGCGTGTCGTGATCGACCAGAATGACGGAGTTTCCGTCCGCGATCAGATCGTCCATCACGCCCGTCAGTCCTTCGATATTGGACGGATGCAGACCGATGGACGGCTCATCGAGCACATAGAGCACGCCCGTCGTGCGGTTGCGGACGGAGCGCGCGAGCTGGGTGCGCTGGCGTTCGCCGGTGGAGAGGGTCGTCGCCGCGCGGTCGAGCGAGAGGTAGGACAGCCCGAGATCGACCAGCCTTCTCGCCGTATCGTGAAAGGCTTCACAGATATTCTTCGCCATCGGGCGCATCTCCTCCGGCAGAGAGCCGGGCACGCCGTTCACCCATTCGATCAGCTCGCTCAGAGGATAGGTGCAGACCTGATCGAGCGACACGCCGCGCAGTCGGAGCGACCGCGCCCTCTCAGAGAGCCGCGTGCCGTGACAGTCGGGGCAGGTCTCCTCTTTGAGAAATTTCTCGACCCGCTTCATGCCCTTCTCGTCCTTGACCTTGTTGAGCGCGTTGAGCACAGTCGCCGTCGCGCTGTAGTAGGTGAAGTCCATCTCACCCGCGCTGACGCTCTCGGAGTTCTTCGCCTTATAAAATATATGTTTTTTCACCATCGGACCGTCGTAGACGATCTCCTTCTCCTCATCCGTGAGATCCTTAAAGGGGATATCGGTACGCACGCCCATCGCGCGGCAGACGTCCGTCATCAGCGACCACATCAGGCTGTTCCACGGAGCGACCGCGCCGTCGTCGACGGAGAGGGTTTCATCGGGAATAAGGGTGGAGCGGTCAACCGTCCGCACGGTTCCCGTACCGCCGCAGCAGGGACACGCGCCGCCGCTGTTGAAGGCGAGATCCTCCGCGCCGATCACCTCGACGACCTCGCCGCAGACGGCACATCTGACCTCTTTCTCCGCCGCAAAGTCCAGCGTCGGCTCGACCGTGTGACCGTTCGGACAGCGATAATGCGAGAGGCGCGAGAACATCAGGCGGATGCTGTTGAGAAGCTCCGTGGACGTACCGAAGGTGCTGCGGATGCCGCCCACGCCCGGTCTCTGGTGGAGCGCCAGCGCCGCCGGGACGTAGCGCACCTCGTCCACCTGTGCGCGGCTCGCCTGCGTCATGCGCCTGCGCGTGTAGGTCGAGAGGGATTCAAGATACCGCCGCGAGCCCTCCGCATACAGCACGCCGAGCGCCAGCGAGGACTTCCCCGAGCCCGACACGCCCGCGACGCCGACGATCCTGTTCAGCGGGATATCCACGTCGATATTCTTCAGATTATGCACACGCGCGCCGCGCACCTCTATCTTCTTGGGTATATCAGCCATCTGCGATTCTCCGTTCTTCGATATGATCTACCTTAACTATACCATGAACCGCCTCAGGATGCAATCGCAAATCGAAGGTTTACAACCCGGAAAATCCATGATACAATTGGTATCATGCCACGCCGGAAATCCCTAAACAAGGGGAACGGCGCAATATCAGTCATACCGCATGCATGTGCAAAAGGAGAATTATGGACTATTCAAGCACCTTATCACAGTTATTCAACATCAAAGAGGAATACGCGCAGAACATCATCGCCCTGCTCGACGACGGCAACACCATCCCCTTCATCGCCCGCTACCGCAAGGAGATGCACGGCTCGATGGACGACCAGCTCATCCGCGAGTTCAGCGAGAAGCTCGACTACCTGCGCGGTCTCGATAAACGCAGAGAAGAGATCCGCGAGCTGATCGGCGGTCAGGAGAAGCTGACGGACGAGATCAGCGCCGCCCTCGACAAGGCGCAGACCTTAAGCGAGCTTGAGGACATCTACCGCCCCTTCAAGCCCAAAAGGAAAACGAGAGCCTCCGTCGCGAAGGAGCGCGGGCTCGAGCCCCTCGCCCTCTCGATCATCAAGCAGGAAAAGGGCTTCGACCCGATGAAGGAGGCGGAGAGCTTCATCGACGCGGAGAAGGGCGTCGAAACCGCTCAGGACGCGATCGCCGGCGCGATGGACATCATCGCCGAGATGCTCTCCGACAGCGCGGCGATCAGAAAGCACCTGCGCCCGATCTTCCGCAACAGCGGTCTGCTGAAATCCGTCGCCGCGGATGAGGAAAAGGACAGCGTCTATACCAACTACTACGACTATTCGGAAGCCGTCAAGAAGATTGCGGGGCACCGTATCCTCGCCGTCAACCGCGGCGAGAAGGAGGGCTTTTTAAAGGTCAGCGTCGTGCTCGACCCCGCCCTCGCGCTGAACGTCATCTACCGCGCGCTCGACAAGGGCACGAATCCGCTCTGCTCCGATATCCTCAGAGCCGCGGGCGAGGACGCCTACACCCGCCTGATCTTCCCCTCCATCGAGCGCGAGATCCGCGCCGAGCTGACCGAGACAGCCTCAGAGAACGCGATGAAGGTCTTTGCGACGAACCTCAAACAGCTTCTCATGCAGCCGCCCGTCAAGGGCAAGACCGTCCTCGGTCTCGACCCCGGCTACCGCACCGGCTGTAAGGTCGCAGTCGTCGACGACACCGGCAAGGTGCTCGACACGGCGGTCATCTACCCCACCCACTCAGAGCTAAAGGTCGCCCAATCCAAGAAAAAGCTCCTCGAGCTGATCAAAAAGCACAACGTCGATATCATTTCCATCGGCAACGGCACCGCCAGCAAGGAGACCGAGATGTTCGCCGCCGACGCGATCAAGGAAGCCGACCACCCCGTCTACTACATGGTCGTCAGCGAGGCGGGCGCGTCCGTCTACTCCGCGTCCAAGCTCGCCGCGACGGAGCTGCCCGAGCTTGACCTGACCCTCCGCAGCGCCGTCTCCATCGCGAGACGCTTACAGGACCCGCTCGCGGAGCTTGTCAAGATCGAACCCAAGGCGATCGGCGTCGGTCAGTACCAGCACGATATGCCCCAGAAGCGTCTGGGCGAAACGCTCGACGGCGTGGTCGAGGACTGCGTCAACTCCGTCGGCGCCGACCTGAACACCGCCTCCCCTGCCCTCTTACTGCGCGTATCGGGGCTGAACGCGACCGTCTGCAAGAATATCGTCGCCTATCGTGAGGAGAACGGCGCCTTCGGCTCACGCGCAGAATTGAAGAAGGTCCCGAAGCTCGGACCGAAGGCCTTTGAGCAGTGCGCGGGCTTCCTGCGCGTGCCCGAGAGCCGCAACCCGCTCGACAACACCGGTGTCCACCCCGAGAGCTACGCCACCGCAAAGGAGCTTCTGAAGCTCGCGGGCTACACCGAACAAGAAATCAAGGCGGCGAAGTTCAGCGACCTTCCCGCAAGGGTGAAGCAGCTCGGCACAAAGTCGCTCGCCGAACAGCTCCGGATCGGTCTGCCCACCCTCGACGACATCGTCAAGGAGCTCTCCAAGCCCGGACGCGACCCGCGCGATGAAATGCCCCGGCCCATGCTGCGCTCCGACGTGCTCGATATCAACGACCTCAAAGAGGGCATGGAACTGACCGGCACGGTACGCAACGTCATCGACTTCGGCGCGTTCGTCGACATCGGTGTCCACCAGGACGGTCTGGTGCATATCTCTCAGATCTGCGACAGGTTCATCAAGCACCCGTCCGAGGTGCTCAAGGTCGGCGATATCGTCAAGGTCAAGATCCTCTCCGTCGACACGAAGAAGGGACGCATCTCCCTGACCATGCGCCTTTGATATCAGCCACGAGAAAACTCCCGCACCGCCAACGGCGCGGGAGCTTTTTGCTGTTTATCATTCTATATTGATTTCATCCATTGCCCGACGGAGGATGGCCTCTGCGTCGTTCCCGACGATATCGAGCATCTCCGCCTTGACGAGCGAGGCCCTCGGGATACCGAAGAAGTTCTGTGCGAGACTTTTCAGATACCCGAAGCTGTAGGTCGGGTCATACGGACCGCCCGCAGTCGTCACATAGATCAGCCGCTCCGCCTTGCACAAGCCGCGCGGCATGCCGTCCTCGCCGTACTCCGAGACCAGCCCCGTCACATAGATGTTCTCGATATAGGTTTTCAGCGGCGCGGGAAAGGACAAGTCCCAGTAGGGCGCCGCGATAACGATTGTATCCGCCGCAGCGAACTGCTTTGCGTAGTCGAACATTCCGTCGCTGTAGTCGCCCTGCTCGATCAGCGCCGTCCGCCTTTCGAGTCTCTCCCGATCGAGCGGCAGGAGCTTTTCCTCATAGAGCTTCAGCTCCGCGACCTCTCCGCCGAGCCTGCGGAGCACCTCCGCGGCGAGCCTATGTGTACGCGATTCCTCCCGCACACAGCAATTGATATACAAAACCATGCGATCACCTCAGTCTTAGTCTGCGTGTTTTCGGATAATTATACTAAGTTTCATTAAAACATTTTAACATAGATCAATCGGAACTGCAATCCTCTTTTGTCTTGCATTTTGCGCGAAGATACGATAAACTGATTCTATCAACCTTTGACGGAGGAAACCTATGAAGATCAAAAAGACGCTGTTCGTGATCTTTTCCGCGCTGATTTTCGCGCTGATGCTGACCGTACTGGAGCTGAACAGAAACACGCTCTGGGGCTTTATCCTGATCCTGCTCGTCACGGCGGGCTTCTACGCCCTTCACCGCGTGATCGTGAAGAAAAAGAACAAGTGGTATCTCAGGCTCACCGCATGGGTCGGCTGGCTCGTGCTGTTTGTCGGCGTTCTGCTTCTGACGTGGCCGCCCGTTCAGCCTGTCCCGGCCGTCAACGTGAAGAATCCCGAGAAAACGGAGATCATCGCGCTCTCTCAGGGCGACCTGCAAGGCGTATACAACGCGGACAAGAGCGTCGAGGTGTTCACCGGCGTTCCGTACGCGAAGCCCCCTGTCGGCGATCTTCGCTGGAAGGAGCCGCAGGATCCCGAGCCGTGGGACGGTGTTCTCCTTGCCGACCACTTCGCGCCGATGGCGATGCAGCCGCGCAACATTCCGCTCTACTACTCGCTCTATCAGGCGATCGGCTACCATGACTACACGATCTCTCTCGACGACAACTACACCGAGCCCGTCAGCGAGGACGCGCTCTATCTGAATATCTGGAAGCCCTCAGGCGAGCTGAAAAACGCGCCCGTCTTGGTCTATATCCACGGCGGCTCCTTACAGACCGGTCAGCCGTGGTACGCGGACTATCGCGGCGAGACCCTCGCGAAGGAGGGCGTGATCGCCGTCAACCTGCATTACAGGGTCGGCGTTTTCGGCTACTTTGCGGCAGAGGAGCTGGCGGCGGAATCCGAGAACGGCACGACCGGCAACTACGGCATGCTCGACCAGATCAAGGCGCTCGAATGGGTGCGCGACAATATCAAGAGCTTCGGCGGCGATCCCGACAACGTCACCCTCGCGGGTGAGTCCGCAGGCGCGGCGAGCGTCAGCGCACTGTGCACCTCACCGCTTGCGAAGGGTCTGTTCCGCCGCGTGATCTTAGAAAGCTCCACCGTCGCGTCCGTGAACCCGCCCCACTCCTATCGCCAAATGGACGAAGCGCTCCAAGCGGGCAGGGAAACGATGGAAAAATTCAACTGCAAAACGATCGCCGAGCTGCGCGCTCTCCCTGCCGAGAAGCTCGTCGGAGAAGCCGACGCCCACCATCACATGACTGTCGACGGCTACGCCTTAACGGAGAATCCCTACCTCTCCTACCGCAAGGGCGTCCATAATGAGGAAGCCATCCTACACGGCTACAACGACGAGGAAAGCGCGGCGTTCATCCTGTTCGACCACGCGAACATGAAGAACTATGAGCAGAAGATACGCGACTACTTCGGTGAGTATGCCGACGAGCTCCTCGCCCTCTACCCCGCCTCGACTGACGCGGAAGCGGACAAATACTGGGCGGAGATCTACGGCGCGGTGTTCTTCGACTACCCGCACTACTGCCTGAACCGTCTCGCCGTCGAGAACAAGATCCCCGTCTACGAATATCTCTTCGCCAAAACCAACGGCAGGATCGGCAACTGGCACAGCGGCGAGGAGGTCTACTGTTACGGCAATATCCCCGCCGACTCCGCGCTCTATGACAGCCGCGACCGCGAGCTGAGCGCCCAGATGCTCGGCTACTGGAAGAACTTCATCACAAACGGCGACCCCAACTCGGAAGGCTTGCCCGAATGGAAAGAAAACAGCGGCTCCGATTCCGTGATCCTCTTCGGCGACACGACGGAGATGATCAGCGAGAAGGAGCACGCCCTCTTCAATATCCTCGACAAATTCGACGGCTGGGAAGAACCGCAAAAGAAAGAGTGAACCGCATGAACAACAGCAGAAACGACCGTCTCCGGTCCGATTTTCGGGAGATGTTGAAGATACAAGACCGCCCCTATCTCTCGTGGATCGCAACGAAGGGCGAGCTGCCCTGCGCCGAGGAATACCTCCTGCATATCAAGCTCAGGAGCTACGTCCTCACCGCAAAGGACGGCGAGTACCTCGTCGGGGTGAGAGACCGCTTCACCGTGAAGGTCACGCTCTGGGATTCCTACCCGCAGATCGCGCCGAACATCCGCATGCTCAGCATCCCGCCCGTGTTCCACCCCGCGTGGTACAGCAAGGGCACCTACTGCCCGATGGAGCCGTGGAGCGCCGAGACCTCTCTCAAGGACTATATCCTGCAAATGCTCCGAACCCTCACCTTCGACCCCGCTCTGATGGAAACTACCGCGCCCGCGAACTACAAGGCGCTGAACTGGTTTGAGAAGCACCGTGAGAACGCCGCGCTCTTTCCGTCCGATCAAACTGAACTCACCGAGAACAGCCCCGAACAGCTCGCCGCCGCAGAGAAAGCTGCGCTCACGTTCGGCGAGATCATCGACCGCTGGTCGGTCAGATAAAAGTCACATGAAAACAGCCCGCAGAAAACAACAACGCACCTGCTCACACAGGTGCGTTTTCTTTCTGATCCCATTGTCATTCCACCGTAGGGATGACCATTGGTCATCCGCAGAATGCCGGGCGTCGGTAACAGTTCAAACCTCAGATAGAAACACCAGCGCTCCTGCATGCGGACGGTCAATGACCGTCCCTACAGCATATCATTGCAAACGTACCGAGGTTCCCGATGTTTATCTGCTTTCATGCAACATTATCTCTCCCGTGTATTTTCACGTTTGTTGTCCTATTTGATCAGGAAAGATTCTTCATCGAACTAAACGCACCTGCTCACACAGGTGCGTTTCTTGCTATATACTAATGTCATTCCCACAAAAAGGGAATGGTCCTTTTCGTCAATACGCTGACAACTCAGCTCAGCTTGATCGACTTCATGACCGTTTCAAAGCCCGCGCGGCTCTCGGCGGCGTTCGACTTACGGGAGATGAAGTGAATCGCGTAGAATTTCTTTTTATACTTGAACACAAAGAGGTCGGCGACCTGCACCAGCCGCGCGTCGTTCACGCGGTACTCAAAGCGCACGCCCCACGCCTTCTTCTTGGCGATCTTGGTCTTGTAGGAGCCGATGCGCTGATAGTTGAGCAGGTTGCGGCACATCCGCGCCTCGACCTCAAAGAGGAAGGACTCCGCGTCGGTGAACATCCTCTTGAAGCCCGCCTTCGTCCAGCTCACGGACAGGATGAGATGCTGATCCTCGTGATACACGCCCCAGCGATTCGCGGGCGAGCTGAAATACCGCGTCAGCTCTTCCTCACGCATCTCTCTGAATCCGTCGGGATAGGTCAGCTCGACTTCGTTGTTGATTTTCACGTTGCTCATGCTCATTCCTCCGTCCTCCTATGGATTTGAGACCATTATACATCATGGCTTTTCGTTTGTCACGAAAAATTTCAGCAAAAACGGAATTATTATTCAGCGCGCAGGCTTACGGAGCTGTCGTATGCTTTTCGTCGATGCTCTGCCTGATCTGGTCGAAGGTCACGCCGTATTTCTTCGCGATATCGGCGGCGTAGCTCACGCCCTGCGGCGGCGCGATCATGACCTTGAAGCTGCGCTCGCCGTCGTGGACGCCCGTGATCAGGCTCTCGGCGCGGCTGTCCCCCTCGACCTCGCCGTTGATCTGCCCCACGGAGGTCGCGAGGTCGTGCATATGGGTGTTGAAGATCGCCCGCGTGCCGAGGTAGCGCATCGCCCGCACGACGTCCTTTGCGATGAACACGCCCTCCGCGACGCTGGTGGTCGCGAGACTCTCGTTCAACAGCAGGAGACTGTGACGCGTCGCGACCTCAAAGATCTTCGATAACCGCTGGCTTTCCTCGCCCAGTCGTCCGAGGTCGACCGTGTCGTTCTCATCTGCGGGAAAATGGGTGAAGATATTGTCGCACGGACTGATCGCCGCCGCCTGTGCGGGCACATACACGCCCCACTGCGCCATCAGCATCGCCAGCCCCACTGCCTGGGTGAAGATGGTCTTGCCGCCGCGGTTCGGACCTGTGAGGATATAGATGCGGCGCTCGTCGCTGAACTCGAAATCGTTTTTGATGATATTGATATCCTCGCCGTTCACCTTATTGATCGCGAGCTTTAAGTTATAGACGTCCGTAAAGCGCGCGTTCCTGTCCTCGACCGGCAGGATCTCCGGCTTACACATCGGCATGCCTGTCGCCATGATCTTGTCCGTCAGCTCCGCGAAACGGTTGAAGAACAGGATCTCCGACATCAGCCCGATCAGGGAATAGCCGTTCACGTTGACGTACTTCTTGATGTTCGACTTGATCTCGTTCACGGTCTTTCGCATGATATCCGTGACCTGCTTACGCAGCACATTGGAAAGCGGGTCCTTCCCGGTCGCCGTCTCGATCTCCATATGTGCCTGATACCCTGCCGCCTTGACCATGATATCCTCGGCGGAGGTGCGGGAGGCGGGAGGATTCGAGGGGTGGAAGCGCTCGCCCACGCCGAGATTCGCGCCGTGACGCAGGTCGTCCTTGCTGTCCGTGAACGCCTTGAAGCGGCTCATGAGACCCGGGTCGGAGAACTTCGTGTCATTCACCGACACCACGCCCGCGTACTCCGGACGCAGGTACTTGTCGAGATTCACGCCGATGGTCACGCTCTGGATGCGCCGCGCCTTCTCCATCATCTCGTCGATATCCGCCCTGAGCGCGTCAAACCCGCTCTCCTCGCCGATATCCGTCACGATCTGCCGCAGTGCGCGCATGCCGTCCGACTGAACATCCAGCTCGTTAAGCGTCATCTTGATCATCGTGATACAGTTGATGTAGTCGTCGATCTCGCGCAGGCGGTTGATCAGCGACCAGAGCGCGGACGCGTCGTTATCCATCTGAAACCGCTCCAGATCGCGCAGATCGGTGAGCTTTTTGACCAGCTCCGCCATCGCCTCGCGCAGACGCGGAAAGTGCAGGAAATCCTCAAAAATATCTCTGCGGTAACGGATAACCGCGGGATCGGAGCTGAGCTTCTTCATCTGAGAGAGCAGATGCGGTCGCTCGGCGCGCACCTC
The DNA here is from genome assembly GCA_902773635.1 of uncultured Ruminococcus sp. Taxonomy (GTDB): domain Bacteria; phylum Bacillota; class Clostridia; order Oscillospirales; family Acutalibacteraceae; genus Ruminococcoides. Next base: position 49,554 of record CACYFH010000004.1, read on the forward strand.
GGTCAGCGCGTCGAGAAGGAATTCCAGAGACAGATCGTTGACCGCCTCGTCGGTGAGGGTGTTGAAGCTCCTGTCCGCGTCCTGCGGGTAAAAAAGGCTGAATTTCATAACGCCGCTCCCTTTCGTTTACATCAAAAACTGCTCACATGATCTCCGTGCCGATCCTCTCGGGCGCGGGCAGATCCGCGTCATAACGCTGGATCCACGTCGCGTCGAGGACATCGACCTCGCCGTCCGCGTTGACGTCGCCGCACGCGATCTGCGCTTCCCCGACCGCTGTCGGGATGCCAACCTCATAACGCTGGATGATCGCCGCGTCGCTCACATCTACCGTCCTGTCACCGTCCACATCGCCCCAAATCGCGGGGAGCACGTCGCGGAAAACACGCAGAGACGGGAGCGCTCTGCCCTTGCTGTCAAAGAACGCCTGGTTATCCACCGCGCTGCCGCCGTACCACTTGCCCGCGTCGTCGGGGTCATACGCGGCGGAGTAGCTCGCCGCCCAGCCCGAGCCGTTTTCTTCCCAGAGCGTTTTGTTCTTTTCGATCTGCTCCGTCAGCGCGTCGCCCTGTAAGCCGGTCGTGTCGCCGACGGTGATCCACGCGCCTTCCCAGTAGAACACGCCCAGACCCTTGCCGCCGCTGACGTTGTTCACCGCGTTCATCACGCCGCGCACCTCGTCCGCCTGACCCTGCACGGAGAAATCCCACAGCAGATCAGCGCCCTGATCATTCGCGCCGACAGCGACCGTGTTCGGGTGGCTGTCGGTATCCGTCAGGGTGTTCGCGTAGGAGGTCTCGGCGACCATCCCGAGCTTGCCGTATTTCTCGGCGGCATAATCGAGCACCGCCGTCAGGTTACTGAGACTGCCGTGCCAGTAGGGATAGTACGAGGTCGCGAGCACGTCGTAATCCACCTTGTACACATCCAGCTGATCGGTGAGCCATTTGATCACGTCCGTTTTCTGGGGATCGGTGAAATGGATTGCGACGAGAACGTCTTTATCAAACGCGCGGACGGCGCTTGCGCCCGCGTTGAAGATCTGCGCCCTGTCAGCCCAATCATACACGCCGCAGACGCCGTTGGTGGTCTCGTTGCCGACCTGCACCATCCCGATATCCGCACCGGCGTTCTTGATGGCAGTCAGCGCGCCGAGGGTGAAGTCGTACACCTTCTGCGCCTTCTGCGCGACTGACAGACCGCTCCACTCCGCAGGCGCTTTCTGCTTTCCGGGGTCAGCCCAGAAGTCGGAGTAGTGGAAGTCGACCAGCAGCTTCATCCCGTATTTTGCGGCGCGTCTGCCGATCTCTGCCGCCTTCTCCACGTCGCTGTTGCCACCGCCGAAGCCCTTGCCCTCTGCGTCATACGGCCGGTTCCATACGCGGACGCGGATATAGTTCACACCGTTCTCGGAGAGGATGCGGAACAAGTCCTTTTCTACGCCGTTTTCATCATAATACTTTACGCCCGACTGCTCCAGCGAGATCACGGACGACACGTCCATCCCGCGGATGAAATCGGGATTGTTGAAGCGGATCGGCTCGACGGCTGTATAATCGCTCTCGACCGCATGAACGGTCGGGACAGCCGCCACCAGCACCGCGGCGAGCAAAAGGGACAGCAGAGTCTTCACGGCTTTCATAAAATCTTCCTTTCTGTGCAAAAAGCCGCGCTGCAATCATACAGCGCGGCTCGGGGATTATCTGTCAGGCAACCACCGACGAATGAGGTATTATTATACACTGTCATTCATCAGAGTAAACTCAGAAACAAATTACAGCTTCGGACCTGCCTCGACCAGCGCCTTGCCGGCTTCGTTGGTCTCATACTTCTTGAAGTTCTTGATGAATCTCTCCGCGAGATCCTTCGCCTTCTCGTCCCAAACGGTCGGGTCGGCATAGGTATCTCTGGGATCGAGGATGCCGGTGTCTACGCCGGGCAGCTCGGTCGGAACCTCAAAGTTGAAGTACGGAATGGTCTTGGTGGGAGCGTTCTTGATATCGCCGCCGAGGATCGCGTCGATGATGCCGCGGGTGTCCTTGATGGTGATGCGCTTGCCGGTGCCGTTCCATCCGGTGTTGACCAGATACGCCTTCGCGCCGCTCTGCTTCATACGCTTCACGAGCTCCTCAGCATACTTGGTGGGATGAAGCTCCAGGAACGCCTGACCGAAGCAGGCGGAGAAGGTCGGGGTCGGCTCGGTGATGCCGCGCTCGGTGCCCGCGAGCTTTGCGGTAAAGCCGGAGAGGAAGTAGTACTGGGTCTGCTCGGGAGTGAGGATGGAAACGGGAGGCAGTACGCCGAACGCGTCCGCAGAGAGGAAGATCACGTTCTCAGCCGCAGGGCCGGAGGAAATACCGTTGACCTTCTTCGCGATCTTCTCGATATGCTCGATCGGATAGCTCACGCGGGTGTTCTCGGTAACGCTCTTGTCGTCAAAGTCGATCTTGCCGTTCTCGTCGACGGTCACGTTCTCGAGGAGCGCGTCGCGGCGGATGGCGTTGTAGATGTCGGGCTCGCTCTCCTTATCCAGACCGATGACCTTCGCGTAGCAGCCGCCCTCAAAGTTGAAGACGCCGTTGTCGTCCCAGCCGTGCTCGTCGTCGCCGATCAAAAGACGCTTGGGGTCGGTGGAAAGGGTGGTCTTGCCGGTGCCGGAGAGACCGAAGAAGATGGCGGTGTTCTTGCCTTCCATATCGGTGTTCGCAGAGCAGTGCATGGAAGCGATGCCCTGCAGAGGCAGGTAGTAGTTCATCATGGAGAACATGCCCTTCTTCATCTCGCCGCCGTACCAGGTGTTCAGGATGACCTGCTCACGGGAGGTGACGTTGAAGAGAACGGCTGTCTCGGAGTTGAGCCCCAGCTCCTTGTAGTTCTCGACCTTCGCCTTGGATGCGTTGTAAACGGTGAAGTCAGGCTCAAAGCTCTCCAGCTCCTCAGCGGTCGGCTGGATGAACATGTTCTTGACGAAATGCGCCTGCCATGCGACCTCCATGATGAAGCGGATCGCCATGCGGGTGTCCTTGTTCGCGCCGCAGAAGCAGTCTACAACGTAGAGCTTCTTGCCGGAGAGCTCGTCAAGCGCGAGCTTCTTGCACGCGTCCCAGGCTTCCTTGGTCGCGGGATGGTTGTCGTTGGGATATTCGGGAGTGGTCCACCATACGGTGTCTCTGGAGGTGTCGTCCATGACGATGAACTTATCTTTGGGAGAGCGGCCGGTGTAGATACCGGTCATAACGTTTACGGTATCCAGCTCGGTGAGCTGACCCTTGTCAAAGCCCTCGAGAGCGGGGTTCATCTCGTCCTCAAAGAGCTGCTCGTAGGAGGGATTGTAAACGATCTCCTGAACGTCGGTAATACCATATTTGGTTAAATCAATCTTTGCCATATTGATTACCTTCCTTTCAATATTTTTACAGGGTAATCATACCACAAAACCGCCATGATTGTCAATAAAAATGCCCGCGTAAATGAACATTCGGAGAAGTTTGTTAAAAAAATAACCTTGCCCAAGGCTCTCTTTGGTAAAGAGAGCTGTCTGCGAAGCAGACTGAGAGATTGCATCCATTGTCTGAGCTTGACGTTCCGTCAAGCGAGAAACAAAAAGGCTCCCTGAAAAGAGAGCCTTGTTATCATATATGTATCGCGTTGAGCATTTCCTCCACACAGTCGAGCATTTTCTCAGCGCTTCCGTCCTCGGGCACAAAGCCCTGCGTCTGAACGTCGACAGCCGCTTCAAAGGCGTCCTGCGCGACCTTTGAGGGGTAGAGCACCGCATCGGCGTACTGCAAATAGCCGTCATAAAAATGCCGGAGCGCCATCATGTCGCTGTGCAGGCTGTGAGCGCTGAACTTGCGGAAGCTCACGATCCCGCGCTTTAAGCTGAATACCGCGGCAACAGGGATCCTGTGACTTTGACACAGCCGCATCGCCGCGCGTCCGAGCCGGTCGGGCGTCATGATCAGTACAGTGTCGCTGTCCCAGACAGCATTCTCCAATTCGGAATTTCCGACAGGTCTGAGACCGGGGACAATCAACGATCCTTCCCTATCCCGCTCAGTCTCATCAAGGCAAACTGTCACTGCCTCATGACCGCGTTCCCCTAGCTTTTCGACAAGCTCCTGCACACCGGCGGCAAAATCATCATCCGCAAAGAACGCATCACAAACAACCGTAATTTTCATTTTACACCTATTAAGGATATCTCCATCTGATTTGAAGATTTTGCGGCGAACCGCAGAGATATCTGTGTAGAAAAGTATATCAAAAGTTGCTGATCTGTTCAACCACAAATTACGCCTCAGATGTGTAAAAAATCTCGTTCATATTGCGAGGTTCGTCAGAGCCGTGGCGATCCCACAACAAAAGCCGCCCCAAGCGGAGCGGCTTTGCAAAACACCGATGATTATTTCTTTGCCTTCTTGCCGGCAGTCTCGGTTTTCTTCTTTCTGCCGAGCATGACGTTGGTCAGGATGCCGAGGATCAGCGCGCAGGCTACGGTGGTGACGGTGATGGTGCCGAAGGTCAGGATGAAGCCGCCTACGCCGGTGATCAGGATCACGGAAGCAGTGAACAGGTTGCGGTTATCGTCAAGATCAACCTTCTGGAGCATCTTCAGACCGGAGACCGCAATGAAGCCGTACAGCGCAATGCAGACGCCGCCCATGACGCAGCTCGGAATGGTGCTCAGGAAAGCGACAAACGGAGCGATGAAGGAGATGATGATCGCCTCGCAAGCCGTTACCACGATCGTGCTGACAGAAGCGTTCTTCGTGATCGCGACACAGCCGATGGACTCGCCGTAGGTGGTGTTCGGGCAGCCGCCGAAGAACGCGCCTACCATGGAGCCGATGCCGTCGCCCAGCAGGGTGCGGCTCAGACCCGGATCCTCCAGCAGATCGTGCTCGATGATGGAGCTTAAGTTCTTATGGTCGGCAATATGCTCCGCAAATACAACGAACGCGACCGGTACATACGCCGCGGCGATGGTGCCGAAATAAGAGCCGTTGAGCTCGCCGAACGCGCCGAATGCCTTGAGGAAGGAGAAGTCGGGCACCGCGATAAAGCTGGAGAAGCTGATCTCCTTAAAGTTGTTGATCAGCGCGGAATAGTCAATGATCATCAGTGCCGCGTTGCCGGTGGCTTTACCGATAAAGTAGAAGATCGTCGCCACCAGATAGCCCGCCAGAATACCGATAATAAACGGGATCAGCCGCGCCATCTTCTTGCCGTAAACAGAGCACAGCATGACGACCGCCAATGCCACCAGGCCGCAGATAACCGCGACATACGGAGAACCGGGCTGAGTGGTAGCGGTCAGATTGCCGTTCTCATCCGGGGTCAGGGCGATATTGACATTGACCGTGCCGTCCTCGTTGACGGCGACGGGAGTGGTTGCAATCGTGCCGTCCTCATTGACGGTATTGACTTCGACCACCTGCACCTGAGCCATATCGACAGGAGCGGTGTAGTTCGCCCTGCTCAAATCGCCGATCGCGTTACCGGCAAGAGAAAGACCGATGATCGCGACAATCGGGCCGATAACAACAGCAGGCATGATTTTGTTAATCCACTTAACACCGGCAAACTTGACGATCAGCGCGATCACAACATAGACGAGACCCGCCAGCGCCGCGCCGATGATCAGACCGACATAGCCCAAAGCCACGGTAGCGGCGCCGCTGAATGCCGCGAACATCGCGCCGAGGAAGGCGAAGGAAGAGCCGAGGAACACCGGGCTCTTCGCCTTGGTGAACAGAACATAGACGAGCGTACCCACGCCCGCGCCGAACAGCGCCGCCGAGGTGCTCATTCCGTTTCCGACGATCATCGGAACGGCGATGGTCGCCGCCATGATAGCCAGCAGCTGCTGGAACGCAAATACGATAAGCTGACCGAATTTGGGCTTATCCTTTACGTTGTAGATCATTTGCATTGAAATTTCCCCCTAAAGATTATGATATTTAAAATTGAAGACTGAAGAATGAAAACTGAAGAATATACGGCGGGACGCCCGCACCCGTTTTATATAACGGATGCTTATCAATCCAAAACGCCGACACGCGGGTCAGCGTTTCCCGCAATTATTCATTTTTCAGTTTTCAGTATTCATTTTTCAAACAGCTTCACGGCGTTTTCACCGTCGATCTCGCTTAAACAGACCGCTACGACCTCCCCTACCGAAGTGGGGATGTTCTTGCCGACGTAGTTGGGTCGGATGGGAAGCTCCGTGTGACCGCGGTCGATCAGCACGCAGAGCTGGATCCGCGCGGGTCTGCCGAGCTTGGTCAGCGCCTCCATCGCGGCGCGCGCGGTGCGGGCGGTGTAGATCACGTCGTCCACCAGCACCACCGTCTTGTCCTCAATGGAAAAGTCGATCTCGCTGTCCTTCACCTGCGGGATCTCCGCGATACGCGAGAGGTCGTCCCGATAAAGGGTGATATCCAGCTCGCCGACGGGCGGCGCGGCGCCCTCGATCGCTTCGATATGCCGCGCGAGCCTTTGTGCCAGCGGCACGCCGCGGGTGCGGATACCGACGAGACAAAGCTCCCCGATGCCGTGATTTCTTTCGATGATCTGGTGCGAGATGCGCCTGAGCGCTCTGTCGATGTCGTCCGCCGACATCAGCGCTGCCTTAAACTCCATAAATATGCCCCCGAATGTCGGTCATGATTCCGCAGTCAAAACCTCGCAACGACATTGTTTTGATTCTTGTTAATAGCTAACCACGAACAACCAGCAAAAAAGCCCTGTCCGATGCGGACAAGGCAGACTGCGTTCAGGTATATCGGATCCAACCTTGTCGGCATCTCTGTACCGACTTAAAAGTTATCGTCCGATATGATACACCAAATCTCAGGCGCTTTAGTTGCGTAGAAGAATTAAAGAGTAATTTTGTGCACTTTGTCGGAATAAAGCGCTTTTTCCCGCAGGAACGGGTCGTTTCTTGACAATTATTTCCAACTCCTGTATCATATATCAGGTGCGCGCGACGGTATAACCCGCCTTTTCAAGTACATCCAACGCCTCCGTAAAGCGCTCCTCCTTCACGAGGATGTAGTCCGTGTTGTAGGTGGAAACGGCGAAAATACCGATGCCGTTCTCCGCGAGCACCGCGGACAGCTTAGAGAGGATCCCGATCAGGGAGAAGTCGAGCACGCCCTGTATGCGGAAGCCGCGCCAGCCGTCCTCCCGCGCGAGGGTGTTCTCCGGCGCATGCTCCGTCTCACAGACGAGGGATATTTCTTCATCCGTTTTCCCGAGGAAGAAGATCTCGCCGTTCAGGTTCACATCCTGCAATCTTTCGAGCTTGCAGACCGTCAGCCGACATCCGAGCGGGTATAATTCCATAACATCCTCCGATAATACACAGTCATTGCGAGGTGTAACCGCAGGTTACGCCGTGGCAATCCCACAAACAGAGACGCGCACGTCTCATTTTCTCAGATAAAGCACGACCTCGCTTGTCCCATCATAACATATTCATGCGGATTTGTCCAATCCGCCGCCAATATCCGAAAGGTCATGATCTCATGAAACGCAAACCGCTTCTGTCCTCCGTCATCCTGCTGATCACGGCAGTCATCTGGGGCTTCGCCTTCGTCGCGCAGGAGCAGATGGCGGACACCGTACCGCCCTTCACCGTCAACGCGACGCGCTCCTATATGGCGGCGCTCGCGCTGCTACCCGTCGCGGCGATCACCCGCCGTATGCAGGGCAAGAAGCTCCTCGAGCAGAACAAAGCCGACCGCAAAACACTCATCAAAGCGGCGCTGATCTGCGGCACGATGCTCTGCATCTCCGTAAACCTCCAGCAGTTCGGCATCGCGCTTTATCCCGAGGGCGCCCAGGCGTCCGCGCACAGCGGCTTCCTGACCGCGCTGTATATCCTCTTCGTCCCGCTCTTCGGACTGTTCCTGCACAAAAGACCGGGGCTGTTCGTCTGGATCGGCGTCGCGATCGCGGTCGTCGGACTGTACTTTCTCAGCTTCTACAATGGCTTCGGCGGGCTGTACGCGGCGGATATCGTCGTGCTGATCTGCGGCGCTTCCTTCGCGGTACAGATCCTCTGCGTGGACTACTACATCGACAAGGTGGACGGCGTGAAGCTGAGCATGCTCCAGTTCGCCGTGACCGCCGTGCTCTCCACGATCCTCATGCTGATCTTTGAGAAGCCCGACCCGATGAACGTGCTCGCGGCATGGAAGCCGATCCTCTACCTCGCGCTGATGTCGAGCTGTGTGGGCTACACGCTCCAGATCATCGGTCAGAAGTACGCCTCCAGCCCGACCCTCGCCTCCATCATCATGAGCATGGAGAGCGTGTTCGCGGTCTTAGGCGGCATCATCTTCATGCACGCGATCCCCAAGCCCAACGAGTGGATCGGCTGCGCCCTCATGACGACAGCGATCGTCATCGCGCAGATACCGCGGAGGAGTGAGGAGTGAGGAGTTAGGAGTTAGGAATTAGGAATTAGGAATGAGGAATGAATGGAGGGCTTTGCCCTCACCCATTTGATATGCCTTGATATAATAAAAACGCTTGCAAACCGTTCGGCTGCAAGCGTTTTGTTTATCTTATCAATCAAAAGCCGTCAGGCTTTCCCTAAACTCCTAACTCCTCACTAAAAAATGCTGATCTCCGGATTCAGCTCGGGATTCAGCCAGAGCAGGATGTTGTAGAGCTCGCTCTCGGGGATACCGACGCCGCCGCGGGTGGGCTTGTCGGAGACGTGCAGGAACTTCGCACAGCCCAGCGCGGGGTTCACCGTGTCGCGGTTATAGCTGAAGATCACGGCGTAGGGATAGGAGACCGTGTACTCATGCAGCTCCTGACAGGTCTGGTAGTCGATCTCGGTGTCCGCAACGTCCACGAGACGGTTATAGTTCACGGAGGCGGGGTCGGTGACCCAGCGCAGACCGTAGTAGATCTCCTTGTAGCTCAGAAGCGTTCCCGGGTCGGGGTTCGTGCCCATCGCGTACTCGATGCGGTAGGTGCCCGTCGGGGTGACATAGTCCGTCGGACCGACGGTCGCGGAGACGCCGCCCTCGCCCACATAACCGGAAATCGGACTGAACTTCTGCGTCCAAAGCCCATTCGCGTCCTTTTCATAGGTGTGGACGGTCGCGGTCGTGCCCGCACTCTCGACAAAGATCATCTGCGAGCCCGTGATCTCGGCGGGCTTGATACCCGCGATCGTGATCAAGCGGTTGAACTCCTCGCTCTGCACCACGGGCGCCTGAGAGGGAGCCTCGGTCGGCGCTTCGGTCGGCGCGGTCGTCACAGGCTCGGGGAGCGTCGGCTCCTCCGTCCCGATCACGGTCACGCCCATCGTCGCGTCGGGCAGGATCGCCGCAGGGTGGAAGGTGTTGTCGAGAAAGGTGTAGATGCTGTCCCCAAAGGTGAACACCAGCACGAGCGACGCCAGCACCAGGAAGGTCGCGATACCGATCAGGATCGGCGCGCGGTTCGTGGAGGGCGGGTTCTTCGATTTATAGTTGTGCGGACTGTGATAGCGGGATTTATACCGCCGACGGTTCGCCGTTTTGTTATTCTTATACTCCATACCTATCCCTTATCTGTTCCATATCAGGAAAAACGCAGCAAAATCGCCGTGGTATTATCCACGCCGCCGCGTTCGAGCGCCGCGTCCACCAGCGCCCTCACGCTCTCGCTGAGCGGTCGGTCGCTGTCGATCAGAGCCTTGATCTCCTCATCCGCCAGCATATCCGTCACGCCGTCGGAGCACAGCAGGAAGACGTCTCCCGCTATGTACTTGCCCATCGCGATGTAGGGGTTCAGCGAGATACCCTCGGGCAGTCCGAGGAACTTGGTGATCGCCTTGCCGCCGCGCTGGCGCGCGACATGCTCCTCCGAGATCTGACGCATCTCATGGCGGCTGAGCTTGTAGATGCGGCTGTCGCCCGCGTTGACGATGTAGATATCCTCGCCCGCGACCTGGAGCATCGCCGCCGTCGCGCCCATCAGCACCAGCGAGCGCTTCTCCGTTTCCTCGCGGATATCCTCGTTGAGCTGATGCGCCAGCTCATAGAGGTATTCCTCATACTGACCGCGGTGCTCTGCGAATCTCGCCGCGGAGCTTGCCGCGATATAGGACGCGACCTCGCCGCACGCCTCGCCGCCCATGCCGTCGAACACGGCGAACAGCTCGTTGGTATCACAGCCGACCGTACCGCTGAACATCACGTCCTGCGTAGAATCCACATCCTCTCGGATATGACCGTCACAGTAAAAATTATCCTCATTATTGCGTCTGAGGCGTCCTACGCTGCTCAGACAGGCGTATTCTACCGTACATTTTTTCATACGGTTCACCTCGCCTTTCTCAGTTCTCTTTTTCTTCCTGCATCGCTGCCGCTGCGCTGAGGAACTCCTCGGGCAGCGATACCACCGCGCTTCCGAAGTCGTGCGCGGTCAGCTCCAGCGCAAAGTGCTGTTCTCCGATCGTCACGTTCAGATTGAGCGCCGTCAGATAGCCGTTATTGCTGATGGTATATTCCAGCGTGCAGGAGGAGTTCTCCGCCACACCTTCGTTCGCCGCGTACTTCTCGCGGAACTTGTCGTAATCGGAGGAACGGTAAAAGACCGAAGCGCCGTCGGTCGCGATCATATCCATCAGCGCCTTCACGCTGAAGTCATAGCGGTACTGTGTACCGTTCTCGACCTTCTCCGTCTTGATCTTCGCGAGATCGCTGTCACCCGCAAGTCTCTGTGAGAGCGTCTCCATAAAGCGCTGCAGCTCCGTGGCGGAATAATCGCCGTTGAGCTTTGTAAAGCGCAGGAACGCGCCCGCGTCGAAGGTTCCCTTGCAGTAGTCTGTGTCGAAATCAAAGAAATCATGCACGCTCTCGCTGTTCTCCCTGACGCGCCATTTGCCGTCATAGAGATTTCCAGCCGCAAACATTTTACCGTCGGCGACCGTCGCCGCCGAGTAGCTGTAATCGGTATACTGCGCATCATATACGACGCGGAGCTGCTGCTTCTCGCGGTTGACGGCGATACTGCCCTTGTACGCCATCACCGGCTGCTCCTCCTCCTTGACGTTCATGTCAAACGCAAAGGAGGTGCCGAAATTCTTCGCGGAAGCCTGCATCAGCCGACTCCACGGATTTGTGTTCTGGTGGAACAGCCTCACGCCGAAAACGATCATCAACACCAGCAGAATACCGATCACTGCGAAGATGTACATCCTGTGCTCACGCAGCCACATCCTTCTGTACGTTGCGCGTTCCTCCGCGATGATCTCACGCTCGGTGCGTACCTCACGCGGTTCACTGACGTCGACCGGCTCAAAATCGTCTGCTTCCTGTATATTGAACTTAGCCAAAGTATCTCTGCCTTTCTGCTTATAATGCTCCTATTTTACATATATAGCTTATTATATCAAAGAAAGCCTTTCCTTGTCAATACAGCGCGGCAAGCTGTCACTATTTTGTGATAACAGTTCACTTCCCATGCTATTATCCGCAAATTGCCGATATCCTATCGTCGGCCCCCAAAATGTTGACAAATCCGACAGATTCCGCACAAAATGCGCCCTTCATAATTCCAAGTGAGCACTAACGGTTAAAAATTTGACATAATTATTGACAAAGGGCGATAATACTAATAATATGGTGATGTAACAAGGCGGCGCGTACCGCGCGGACGCCTGCGACCCGAGCCGCGAGATCTGATGTCGGGTCATGTACACGCATATTCATTTAGGAGGAAACACTCATGGTATTAGAAAAGATTAAGGTAATCCTTGCCGAGCAGTTTGATGTTGAGGAAGATACCCTCAAGAACGACACCGACCTGCAGGACGATCTGGGCGCGGATTCTCTTGATGTTGTCGACCTGCTGATGTCCATCGAGGATGAGTTCGAGATCGAGATCCCCGACGAGGAGATCGAGAACATCCGTACCGTTGGCGATCTGGTCAACTATATCGAGTCCCACATCTGATTGAGAGAAAGATCAAGGCGGTCAGGAGACCGCCTGTTTTTCATTTTAGCGAGCTTATGTAAAAGTAAACCCGGCAGTCACCTGCCGGGCTTTTGATTGTAAATACATTTGTCATTCCGAGGAGCGGGTCACCCGCGACGCGGGAATCCCACAAAGAAGGAGCAAAGCGTTGCTCTTCATGGTCTTCATGGCAATCATACCAAGGGGATCGCCTTAGAACTTGGTCCTCTCGGCGATATAGCTCTCAAGGTCGGCGATCGGGATGCGTACCTGCTCCATGGTGTCGCGGTCGCGAACGGTCACGCAGTGATCCTCGCGGGAATCGAAGTCGTAGGTGACGCAGAACGGCGTGCCGATCTCGTCCTCACGGCGATAGCGCTTGCCGATCGAGCCGGCGTCGTCGAAATCGACCGGGAAGGACTTACTGAGCTCGTCTGCGATCGCGGACGCTTCCTCGCTGAGCTTCTTGGAGAGCGGCAGGATCGCCGCCTTGAAGGGCGCGAGGAACGGATGCAGATGCAGCACGACGCGGGTGTCGTTCTTCTCCGCGTTGACGACCTCCTCGTCATACGCCTCGGTCATCACGGTCAGGAAGAGACGCTCCACGCCGAGAGACGGCTCGATGACATAGGGCACATAGCGGGTGTTGTCGTCGGGATCGAAGTAGCTCAGATCCTTGCCGGATACGGTCTGGTGTCTGCCGAGGTCGTAGTCGGTGCGGTCTGCGATACCCCAGAGCTCGCCCCAGCCGAACGGGAAGAGATACTCAAAGTCGGTGGTCGCCTTAGAATAGAAGGAGAGCTCCTCCTTCTCATGGTCGCGCAGTCTGAGGTTCTCCGCCTTGATGCCGAGGCTGTAGAGGAAGTCGCGGCAGAAGGAACGCCAGTAGTCGAACCACTCGAGGTCGGTGTCGGGCTTGCAGAAGAACTCCAGCTCCATCTGCTCGAACTCACGGACGCGGAAGATGAAGTTGCCGGGCGTGATCTCGTTGCGGAAGGACTTGCCGACCTGCGCCACGCCGAAGGGGACCTTCTTGCGGGTGGTGCGCTGGATATTCGCAAAGTTGACGAAGATGCCCTGCGCGGTCTCGGGACGGAGATACAGCTCCGCCTTAGAGTCCTCGGTAACGCCCTGGAAGGTCTTGAACATCAGGTTGAACTGACGGATATCGGTGAAATTGCTCTTGCCGCAGTTGGGGCAGGTAATGCCCTTCTCGCGGATGTAGTCCATCATCTGCTCGTTCGACCAGCCGGCGACGTTCGTGCCGTCGAAGTCCTCGATCAGATTATCCGCGCGGTGACGGGTCTTGCACTCCTTGCAGTCCATCAGCGGATCGGAGAAGCCGCCCAGATGACCGGAAGCGATCCAGGTCTGCGGGTTCATGAGGATGGCGGAGTCCAGACCGACGTTGTACTTGTTCTCCTGGACGAACTTTTTCAGCCACGCCTTCTTGATATTATTCTTCAGCTCCGCGCCGAGAGGACCGTAGTCCCAGGTGTTGGCGAGACCGCCGTAGATCTCCGAGCCGGGATAAACGAAGCCTCTCGTCTTGCACAGCGCAACGAGCTTTTCCATTGTTTTTTCTGTATTTTTCATCATTAACCTCCATTCCATCACTGGCTGTGATGGTAATTTTTGCACGATATATAGTGTACCTTTTTACAGCGCAGTTGTCAAGAGCGCTTTAAATGAGGAGTTAGGAATTAGGAATTAGGAATGAATGGCGGACGCTGCCCGCACCTGATTTATATAAGGATCGGAAACGTTTGAAATTTGAAATAGGAATCCAAAACGCGTAGCGTTTCCCATAATTCCTCATTCCTCATTCCTAATTCCTAATTAGATTGATTTACCTCAAAGAATGTGCTACAATATGGAAAACGAAAGGAGGGATCGCTATGCAGACCGAGCCGCTCGGGAACGGGGTGGAGATCTTCGTCACCGAGACGCACCACTTCACCACCGACACCATCCTGCTCGCTCACTTCGCCGCCGTGAAGAACCGCGACCGCGTCACGGAGCTGGGCACGGGCTGCGGCACGATTCCCCTCCTGATCATCCGCGACCGCGCACCCTCCGCGATCCACGCGATCGACATCCAAGAGGACGCGATCGACCTGCTGCAGAGAAGCATCGCCCATAATCTCAGTCTGGGCAACGGGAACGCCGCCCTCATCCACCCCATCCTCGGCGATATCAAGGACATCCGCGCCCTCCTTCCTGCGGGCGAGCAGGACGTCGTGATCTGCAACCCGCCGTACAAGCTCAGCGGCGCGGGGCTGACGAATCCCGATGAAGGGAAAAAGACCGCGCGGCACGAGACGGAATGTACCCTCGACGATATCTGCGAGGCGGCGAAATGGCTCCTGCGCTTCGGCGGGAGGTTCGTCCTCTGTCAGCGTCCCGAACGCCTGACCGACGTGCTCAGCGCCATGCGCGCGCACGATCTTGAGCCCAAGAAGCTCCGCTTCGTCCAGGGCAAAGCCGATAAACCGCCCAAGCTCTTTTTAGCGGAAGCCAAGCGCGGCGCAAAGCCGGGCTACATGGACGTCCTCCCCGCCCTGATCGTCGAGAGTGACCGCGGCTTCACCGACGAGATGAAAGCGATCTACGGAGCGTATAAAGAGGGAAAAGCCTCCCTTTGGTAAAGGGAGGTGGATTCGCAAAAAGCGAATTCGGAGGGATTGCATCATTGACCGACCGGGCATAAGCCCGGGAGATACCACTTACAAGGAAGATTCATATGGATAACATACTTTATGTGGTCGGCACGCCGATCGGCAATATGGGCGACATGACGCCCCGCGCGGTGGAAACGCTGGAGTCGGTAGACTTCATCGCCGCGGAGGACACGCGCGTCACCCTCAAGCTGCTCAACCACTTCCACATCAAAAAGCCGATGGTCAGCTATTTTGAGCACAACAAGCACGATCACGGCGTCAAGATCATCGAGCGCATCCTCGCGGGCGAGAGCTGTGCAATCGTCACCGACGCGGGCATGCCCTGTATCTCCGACCCCGGCGAGGATCTCATCCGCCGGTGCGAAGCCGCAGGCATCCGCACCGTCGTCGTGCCCGGTCCGAGCGCGGTAATCTCCGCCCTCGCGGTCTCGGGACTGGAGACGGGGCGCTTCACCTTTGAGGGCTTTCTCTCGGTCAACAAAAAGAGCCGTCAGGAGCACCTCGAGAGTCTCATTAACGAGCGCCGCACCATGATCTTCTACGAAGCGCCGCACAAGCTCCCGAACACCCTCGCCGACCTCTACGCGACCTTCGGCGACCGCAGGCTCACCATCGCGCGCGAGCTGACCAAGCTCCATGAGGAGATCATCCGCACCACCCTCAAGGAAGCGCAGAAGTACATCGACGAGCCGCTCAAGGGCGAGCTTGTCCTCATTCTCGAGGGCAGGAAGGACGAGGAAAAGTCCATGATCACGCCCGAAGAAGCCGTCGCCTACGCCAAAAGGCTGATCGAAGGCGGCATGCGCCCCACCGACGCCGCCAAGGAAGCCGCCGCCATGGCAGGACTGAAGAAGAATGATATCTATAGAGAGCTTGTCTGAGAACAATTAGGAATTAGGAGTTAGGAATTAGGAATGAAGGGCGGACGCTGTCCGCACCTGATTAAAGTATTTTCAAAAGCATTTCCTCTGATAACAGGAATCCAAAACGCGGTCACGCGTTTCCCATAATTCCTAATTCCTCATTCCTAATTCCTCATTCAAAAGGAGGTACCCATGACCTACGAAGAAGCGTTACAATACATCCACTCGCTGGACAAGTTCGGCTCGCGGCCGGGTCTTGACCGCGTGCGGCGGCTGTTCAACATGGAGCCGTCCTCGCTGAATCAGCATTTCATCCATATCGCCGGCACGAACGGCAAAGGCTCCGTCAGCACCGTCCTCAGCGCCGTCCTGCAGGAAAGCGGCTTGAAGGTCGGGCTGTTCATCTCGCCCTACATCGTCGATTTCCGCGAGCGCATCCAGATCAACAACGAAATGATCTCCAAGGAGGAGCTGACCGCCGCGGTCGAGCACTTCCTCCCGCATATGAAGAAGCTCAGCGACAGCGGCACGATCATCACGGAGTTCGAGTTCCTCACCGTCCTCGCGTTCTGGATCTACAAGCAAAAACGCTGTGATATCGTCGTCTGCGAGGTCGGGATGGGCGGACTGCTGGATTCCACCAACCTCATCCCCTTCCCCCTTTGCTCCGTCATCACGCGCGTCGACCTCGACCACACCGCCATCCTCGGCGACACGATCGAGGAGATCGCGGAGCAAAAGGCGGGCATCATCAAGAGCTACTCCACCACCGTCGTCGCGGCGCAACGCAGGGAAGCCTACGCCGTCATCGAGCAGAAGGCGCGCGAGGAACACAACACCCTCTACCGCGCCGAGGATATCCGCCTGACGGTCACGGAGCACACGGCGGACGGCACGCGCTTTGTCTACCGAGATACGGAGATGACCCTTCCCCTGCTCGGCGCGCATCAGGTCGCGAACCTGCGCTGTGCGCTCGCCGCGCTGGAAGCGCTCGAAAAGGAGCACAACCTCACCGTCACGCCCGCGAACATCCGCGACGGGCTCTTGAAGGTGCATCACCCCGCGCGGTTTGAGCGTCTGCGAAAGAATCCGACCGTCATCCTCGACGGCGCGCACAACAACAACGGTCTGACCGCCTTCACCGACGCGGTGAAGAGCTACTATCCCGACGGCGACAAGACCCTCGTGATCGGCATGCTCGCCGACAAGAACAACGACGCCTTAAAGCTCCTCAAGGGCATGTTCAAGCGCGTGATCTGCACGGATATCGACAACCCCCGCGCCCTCTCGGCAGAGGATATGGCGGGAAAGATGCTCGGTCTCTCCCCCTACGTCGAGATCGTCCACGACCCGCGAGAGGCGTTTGACAAGGCGCTTTCCTACGGCGACGACGTGTTCATCTGCGGCTCGCTGTACTTAGCAAGCGAGATTCGGGCGCACATCCTCTCCGCCGACGAAATCTGACAACCGAAAACAGCATAATTCTCAAGCCTGTCCTTATACTATAAGGGTAGGCTTTTTTTAATGAGGAATTAGGAATTAGGAATGAGGAATTGACATTTTACTAAGCCGCAATGTCATTCCGAAGAGGACTGAATAATCCGACATGGGAATCCCACAAACAGAGATCGGGCTTTTCCGATGAATCATCCATTCCTAATTCCTCATTCAAGAAAGGAGTTCTTCAAATGGTCGACATCAATTTTCAAAACGGTACGGTCACGGCGCGGCTCAGCGGCGAGATCGACCACCATATCGCGCCCCAGCTTCGCGGTCAGATCGACGCGCGGTGCGAGAGTCTGCGACCCGCGCGGCTGGTGCTGGACTTCGGGCGCGTCGGGTTCATGGACTCGTCCGGCATCGGACTGGTCATGGGGCGCTACCGCATGATCTCCCTGCTCGGCGGGCGGCTGGAGGTCGTGAATATCCCCGAAAATCTCAGAAAGATCTTCGTCCTGTCGGGACTGGAAAAACTGGGGGTGATGAAATGAAAACCGTCAACAGCATGAAGCTGAGCTTCCTCTCCAAGAGCGTGAACGAGAGCTTTGCGCGCGCGGCAGTCGCCGCCTTTCTGCTCCCGCTCGACCCGACCGTCGCGGAGCTTGCAGACGTCAAGACAGCCGTAAGCGAAGCCGTCACCAACGCCATCGTCCACGCCTATCCGGAGGGCTACGGAACCGTCTACATAGAGGCCTCCCTCACCGACACGGGCAAGGCGATCATCAAGATTCGCGACAAGGGCGTCGGCATCCCCGACATCGAGCGTGCGATGGAGCCGCTCTACACCACCTCGTCGGACGAACGCGCGGGGCTGGGCTTCGCCGTCATGCAGAGCTTCACGGACAGGGTGCGGGTGCGCTCGACCGTCGGCAAGGGCACGACCGTCACGCTTGAGAAAAACATCCTGCGCGCTTCCTATGGACAGAAACGCGCTGATTGAACAGAACCTGCGGCTCGTCCACGCCTGCGCCCGCCGCTTCAAGGGCAAGGGGATCGAGTACGACGACCTCTACTCCGCGGGCTGTCTCGGTCTGACAAAGGCGGCGGATCGCTTTGATGAAAGCCGCGGCTTTCGCTTCTCGACCTACGCCGTACCCGTGATCCTCGGCGAGATCCGCGCCCTCTTCCGCTCCGGCGGGACGGTCAAGCTCTCGCGCTCCCTGCAGGAGCTGAGCATGCGGGCAAGAGAGCTGAGCGACCGCTACCGCGCCGACAATCAGGAGGAAATGACCGTCAATGCGCTTGCCGAAGCGCTCGGCGTGGACGTCTACCAAGCGGCGCTGGCGCTCTCCGCGTCACGACCCACCCTCTCCCTCTCGGGTGAGGACGAAGAGGGCGGCGTGGATATCCCCGTCCCATCCGTAGAGGAAACCCTGACGGACAGGCTCTCGCTCCGCGAGGCGCTCGAAACGCTCAGCGACGAGGACAGAGAGCTGATCGAGCTGCGCTACTTCTCCCGCAAGAGCCAGACCGCAACCGCCGCCCGGCTCGGCACCACCCAGGTGCAGGTCAGCCGCAGAGAAAAGAAGATCCTCCTCAAAATGCGGAGTATGCTGGTATGACCAAATCCGCAGGGTACGCCGCCCCCCTACGCAAAGCGATTTCAACCAATCCCGCATACAATCATAAAACAACCCCGCCGACCGGAAGCGCTCCGATCGGCGGGGTCTTTCATTTCAACAACAGAGCCGTCAGGATCAGGTACACGACCAATTCCTTCATCAGCCGATCTCCTGCACCGTCATCACACCGTCGGGATAGGTCACGCTCAGGCGGCGCGTCTGCGTCTCGCCGTCGGTAAAGGTCACGGTGATCTCCGCGATATCATTGAACTGCTCGCTGAAATCATCGGGTTGCAGGAGATATCCGTCCGCACCGAGCGGCATATAATCGATCAGATAGTCGCCGTCAAAAACACCCTGAGCTCCCTCAAGCATATTCCAATCAACGATCACGTCACCGTCATAGTTGTTCTCCGGCGTCACAGGGCGAACCATGAAATCGGGGTCAAGGTTTCCGTCGGCGTCATACATTTGCGCGTAGCTTTTGTCGGAAACAAACCTACCGTCATCATTCACCTCATAGCCTTTTGCGTTCTTGATCACGAAAAATTCTCCATGGCGATTCAGCGAACGTACACCGATATCGGCGATATCGTCCCCTGTAATAGACATACTTACTGTGGTATCAATGTAGTCATCAAGCAATTTTCCGTCATTGGTATCAGACAGCTTGACCGACGTAACTTTTTTCTCCACGATATATTTTCCGCGTGAGACCTCCTCCGCATTCACCGTCAGCACAAAACTGTGCTTGCTGCCGGTCAGCGACGGAATGATCATCGCGCCGAGGATCACCAGCACCAGCGCCGCCGCCATCACCGCAACGCCGCGCAGGCGGGTTTTCTTTTTCTTTTCAAACGTGAAGGTCTCGACCTCAGGGTCGCAGTACGCCTTCATCATCTCGTCAAATCTTTTCTCAGTCATCGTTAAGCTCCTTTCTCAGCTGTTCTCTTGCCGCGCTCAGCCGCGACTTCACCGTGCCCACGGGTACGTTCAGAATTTCGCTCAGCTCGCCTACGCTGTAATCGCGAAAGTAATAGAGCACGATCATCTCTCTCAGCGGCGGCTTCAAGCGTTTCACCGCGGCATAAAGGGCGAGCCGCTCGTCGCGGTCGGGTTCGTCAGCGGGCACGGAAGAAAGCGCGCGCTCCTGTTCCTCCTCAGTCGGAAAGCGCAGTAGCTTCTTGTTCTCATACCGCCGCACACGGTCGCGGAAGGTGTTCACACAGATCGCGAAAAGCCATTTTTCAAACGGCTTCTCCGGATCATAGGAACGGAATCTGCGTATCGCCTTCTCCCATGTGGACTGAAAGAGATCCTCCGCGTCGTGCCGATTCCCACAGAGGGAAAGGCACAGCTTTGTCAGCGCCGCTGAGTGCCGCATGATATATCCATCAAAATCCGGCTTCATCGCCCGCCTCCTTTCGATCAATTGAAAAGCCTTTCACTCTATATACGGCTGAGAAAGAGCTTCGGTTCAAATAAAAATGCGTTGTAGGGGTCGCCCCCCTACAATGAATCCCAAAATACAAAACAGCCGGTCTGATCGCTCAGACCGGCTTCTTTTTATTCTGCTTCATACATCTTCTTCAGATCCTCCAGATCATACGGCGTCTGCTGGTAGAGGTAGTAGTTCAGCCAGTTGGAGTAGAGGTTCGAGGCGTGGGAGCG
This sequence comes from uncultured Ruminococcus sp., assembly GCA_902773635.1. Classification (GTDB taxonomy): domain Bacteria; phylum Bacillota; class Clostridia; order Oscillospirales; family Acutalibacteraceae; genus Ruminococcoides. Next base: position 69,798 of record CACYFH010000004.1, read on the forward strand.
CCATGTCATAATGGGCTTGCGGTTGATGTTGTTGTCCGGGAAGTAGTTGTAGGGCATCTGGATCTTCAAGCCCTTCGCCACGTCGCGGTAATACTCCTTCGCAAGCGTGTCGTAATCATACTCGCAGTGACCGAGCAGGTAGACCTCTCGCCCATTCTTTGAGCAGATGATGGCGGCGCCCGCCTTCTTGGAGGTCGCGAGGATCTCCAGCTCCGGCACAGCCTCCACATCCTCGCTTCTCACGCCCGTATAGCGCGAATGAGGCACGAGGAAATAGTCGTCGAAGCCTCTCGTCAGCGGGTGCTTCGGGTTGAGGATCATGTGGTTATAGATGCCGAAGAGCTTGCGGGAGAGCTTATGCTTCTTGATGCCGTAGCGATAGTACAACCCCGCCTGAGCGCCCCAGCAAATGAACAGGGTGGAGTAGACGTTCTTCTTCGCCCACTCAAAGACCTCGCACAGCTCGTCCCAGTAGTCGACCTCCTCGAACTCCATCAGCTCGACCGGCGCGCCGGTGACGATCATACCGTCAAAGCGCTCGTCTTTGATCTCGTCAAAGGTCTTGTAGAACTTCGTGAGGTGCTCCTCAGAGGTATTCTTCGATCTGTGGCTCGCCATCTGCAGCAGCTCCACCTCGACCTGCAGGGGAGAATTTCCGAGCAGGCGCATGAGCTGGGTCTCGGTCGTCACCTTGGTGGGCATAAGGTTGACAATGACGATCTTGAGCGGCCGGATATCCTGAGTCGTCGCGCGATCCTCCTGCATAACGAAGATGTTCTCGCTTTCGAGAATCTTGATCGCAGGCAATGCATTCTGTATCTTGATCGGCATAGTACCGCTCCCTTCTTATAAAACTTAAAACTTAAAACTGAATAATGAATACTTAATAATGAATGGCGGGACACCCGCACCCGAATTATGATCAGGTGAGGACGGAGTCCTCCCTTCATTCTTCATTTTTCAGCCTTCATTTTTCAATATTCATTATTTCGGCAAAGCGGGAAATCAATACTGCTTACCCCAGTATACCATGTGCTTCGCGGGCTTGCCGCAGCAGGCGCAGACGGTGTCGAGCTGTTCCTCCTCAAAGGGGATACAGCGGGACTTCACGCCGCCGGTGACGTCCTTGATCTTGTCCTCGCACTCGACGTCGCCGCACCACATCGCCTTGATGAAGCCGGGCTTGTTCTTGGCGATATCAACGAACTCGTCGAAGTTGTGGGCTACATGGGTCTTTTCCTTCATATTCTCCAGCGCACGGTTGTACATGTCGTCGTGGATCTTCACGAGGAGGTCGGCGATCTCCTGCTCGATGTTGTCGAGGGAGACAAAGAGCTTCTCTCTGGTGTCGCGGCGCACGAGCACGCACTGGTTGTTCTCGATATCCTTGGGGCCTAATTCCAGACGGATCGGCACGCCCTTCATCTCATACTGGGCGAACTTCCAGCCGGGGCTCTGCTCGGAGTCGTCGAGCTTTGTGCGGAACTGCTTCTTGAGCTGTTCATACAGGGCGTTCGCCTTGTCGAGCACGCCCTCCTTATGCTGGGCGATCGGGATGATGGCGACCTGGATGGGCGCGACCTTCGGCGGCAGAACGAGACCGTCGTCGTCGGAATGCACCATGATCAGCGCGCCGATCATGCGGGTCGAAGTGCCCCAGGAGGTCTGGTGCGGATAATGGAGCTTGTTGTCGCGGCCGGTGTAGGTGATGTCAAAGGCGCGGGCGAAGCCGTCGCCGAAATAGTGAGAGGTGCCGCCCTGGAGCGCGACGCCGTTGTGCATCATCGGCTCGATGGTGTAGGTCTCTCTCGCTCCGGCAAAACGCTCCTTCGGGGTCTTTTCGCCGACGACAGCGGGGATCGCGAGGGTCTCCTTATAGAAATCGGCATAGACCTTGAGCATGCGGAGCGTCTCCTCACGCGCCTCCTCCTCAGTCTCATGCATGGTGTGACCCTCCTGCCAGAGGAACTCGGAGGTTCTCAGGAAGGGGCGGGTGGTCTTTTCCCAGCGGACGACGGAGCACCACTGGTTGTAGAGCTTCGGCAGGTCGCGGTAGGTGTTGATGATCTTCGCGTAATGCTCGCAGAAGAGGGTCTCGGAGGTCGGGCGCACGCAAAGACGCTCAGAGAGCTTCTCCGAGCCGCCGACAGTGACCCACGCGCACTCCGGCGCGAAGCCCTCGACGTGATCCTTTTCCTTCTGTAAGAGGCTTTCGGGGATGAACATCGGCATGTATACGTTCTCATGGCCGGTCTCTTTGAAGCGGCGATCCATGTCGTTTCTCATATTCTCCCAGATCGCGAAGCCGTAGGGGCGGATGACCATGCAGCCCTTGACGTTGCTGTAATCAACCAGCTCCGCCTTCTTCACGATGTCGGTATACCATTTTGCAAAATCCTCGTCGCGGCTGGTGATCGCCTCGACCATTTTCTTATTCTGAGCCATATTATATCCCTCCGGATGATAGTTTTTGTTCAGAGCCTAATCAAAAGTATTATACTATTTATCGGCGGCTTTTGCAAGTACCAAACTGCGCCAACCCGCGCATAAACCGCACCCAAAATTGTACAACATGTGCAAATCGGGCGGGAGCAAGCCCCCGCCCAACATGATTGATTTATAGTTTGACCGTTTAAACCTTCTCATACTCCTCAAACCCATAGCCGATGTTCTCCTTGCTGTGGGCGTCGGAGCTGAGGATGAAGCGCCCGCCTTTCTCTCGGATATAGGCGATGATCTCACGGCTCGGATACGGCTCGCTGCGGTAGCCGCGCGAGATCGCGCCCGTGTTGATCTCAAAGGGGATATCATACGGCAGGAGCGTATCGACCGCACTCTTCCACGCCGCGACATAGCGCGGGTGGCGCGTATCGAACAGCGGGTCGCGCTCGATGAACTTCGTGATCAGGTCAAAATGCCCGATGATATCGCACCCGGTTTTGCGGGCGACGTCGGCAACGGTCGCGAAATACCGCTCGCACAGCGCATAAGCATCACCGTCAAAAAACCGATCGACCGCATCGCGCAAAATTTCCGCACTCTCGTCCACGGGGAGATACGCCTCCCCTACCTTCACATAATGCACCGAGCCGATCACATAGTCGAACTCGTCCCTCGGATAGTCGCTGTAATAATCCTGCTCCACCCCGCAGAGGACGTGAATCTGATCAAAATATTTCGCCCTGAGATACCTGAGCTCCGCGATATAGCGCGGGATATCCGCCTTCTGCATGCAGTAGCTCTCATCGAAGAAGGTGTAGCTGTGGCCGCTGATGCCGACGGTATCAAGCCCCTTCTCGATCGCGGAGAGGATCATTTCCTCCGGCGTATTCTTCCCGTCGCAAAAGGCGGTGTGCATATGCAGATCCTTACTGATCACCGGTCATCTTCTCCTGCTTGATCTTCTTGTCGATCACATGGCGGGACGCAAGCTCCCTGTGGATATCCTCGAGGGAAATGCCCTGCTCGATCATCAGCACCATCACATGGTACGCGAGGTCGGCGATCTCATAGATCGTCTCCTTCTTGTCCTCCGCCTTCGCGGCGATGATGACTTCGGTGCATTCCTCTCCGACCTTTTTGAGGATCTTGTCGAGACCCTTGTCGAAGAGATAGGTGGTGTAAGAACCCTCCTGCGGGTTCGTCTTTCTGCCGCGGATCAGCTCGATCAAGCCCTCATAGGAGAATTCTTTGAGCGTATCGCTCTCCCAGACCGGATTCGTAAAGCAGGAGGTCGTGCCGAGGTGACAGGCGGGGCCGTCAGGCTCCACCGTCACGACCAGCGCGTCCTTGTCGCAGTCGGCGGTGATGCTGACGATATGCTGGTAGTTGCCGGAGGTCTCGCCCTTGAGCCACAGCTCCTGGCGCGAGCGGCTCCAGAAGCAGGTCAACCCCTTCTCCATGGAGATCTTCAGACTCTCCTCGTTCATGTAAGCGACGGTGAGCACCTGCTTGGTGATGCTGTCCACCACCACAGCGGGGATCAGCCCTTTTTCATCAAATTTGAGTTCAGATATGTTAAGCATTTGTTTTCCTCCATCTTGTGTAGGGGCGGGGGCTTGCTCCCGCCGAAAGGTTTGTCATAGAACCAAAGCCTTCCCCTTGAGGGGAAGGTGTCGCCGCCGACTTAGGCGGTGACGGATGAGGTGGAAGCGTTTCCGCCCCATCCCGTTCATTGTTCTATCGGAAAGGTTTCTCACACCCTCGTCGGGATGCCGTTTCTCGCCATTTCCGCTTTGAGGTCGGCGATCTTCACCTCGCCGAAATGGAAAATGGAAGCCGCGAGACCCGCGTCCACCTTCGGCAGCGTCTTGAACAGGGTGATGAAATCCTCGATCTTTCCCGCACCGCCCGAAGCGATCACAGGCACGCTCACGGCGTTGCTGACTGCCTCGAGCATCTCGAGGTCAAAGCCGCCCTTCACGCCGTCGGTGTCGATGGAATTGAGCACGACCTCACCCGCGCCGTTATCGACGCACCGTTTGATCCAGCCGATTGCTTCCATGCCGGTATTCTCTCTGCCGCCCTTCGCGAACACGCGGAACACGCCGTCCACGCGCTTGACGTCCGCAGAAATGACGACGCACTGGTCGCCGTAGAGCTTGGCGGCTTCCCCGATCAGGTCGGGGTTGCGGATCGCGCCGCTGTTGACGCTGACCTTATCCGCGCCGCATTTTAAGACACGGTCAAAGTCCGCGACGGTATTGATGCCGCCGCCGACCGTCAGCGGAATAAAGACCTTTTTCGCCGTCTCGGTCAGGATATCCGTGAAGAGCGCTCTGCCCTCTGCGGAGGCGGTGATGTCGTAAAACACCAGCTCGTCCGCGCCGCAGGAGGAGTAATACTGCGCCAGCTCCACGGGAGACGCGACGTCGTTGAGCCCCTCAAAGTTCACGCCCTTGACGACCCTGCCGTTCCTGACGTCCAGACAGGGGATGATACGTTTCGTGATCATTGTACCGCCTGCACCGCCTTTCTCAGGTCGATCGCGCCGGTGTAATATGCCTTGCCGATGATCGCGCCGTATAAGTCCATATTCTTCAAGGCGATCACGTCGTCCATCGAGCTGACGCCGCCCGAAGCGGTGATGTCCACCCGATAACGGCGGCTCATAGTGCGGTAAAGGCTCAGGTTCGTGCCCTGCATCGCGCCGTCCTTGCTGATATCGGTGCAGATGATGGTCTGCACGCCGAGGTTCTGCATGTTCTCAAAGAATTCGTCTGCCGTCACTGTGGAACGCTCCAGCCAGCCCTTCACGGCGATAAAGCCGTCCTTGATATCTGCGCCCACAGCGATCCGCGCGCCGTATTTCTCGACAGCCTTTTTGAGAAAGGCTTCGTCCTTGATCGCGGCGGTGCCTAAAATCACGCGGTCGATACCGGCGTTAAGATAGCGGTCGACGACCTCCATCGAGCGGATGCCGCCGCCGATCTCACAAAACAGCCCTGATTGCTTTTTGATGTCCAGAACGGTGTCGAGGTTCGGAGTGCCGCCGTCGCGCGCACCCTCGAGGTCGACGATATGGATATGGGTCGCGCCGCACGCCCTGAAGTCCAGCGCGATCTCAGCGGGACGGTCGCTGTAGACGGTCATCTGGTCATAATCGCCCTTAAAAAGCCGCACCGCCTTACCGCCCACAATGTCGATAGCGGGGAAAAGTATCATAATGTCATTACCTCCTCAGAGGGGAATAATTGAAACGCTTTATCGCTTCGGGAAAGTCGGTTGAATTAGGAATTAGGAATTAGGAGTTAGGAATTAGGAATTGTGGGAAATGCTTCGCATTTTTGATTCCTATTATGGGTAGTTGAAACGTTTCCTGACAACTATCAATCAGGTGCGGACAGCGTCCGCCCTTCATTCCTAATTCCTCATTCCTAATTCCTCATTGATATCAAATCTCACAAAACGCCTTCAAGATCTTCAAGCCTACGTCGCCGCTCTTTTCGGGGTGGAACTGACAGCCGTAGACATTCTCGCGCTCAACGGAGGCGGTCAACTCGGCGGAATACTCCGCGACTGCCGTCACGTCGTCGCACTCGGCGGCGTAGTAGGAGTGCACAAAGTACACGCAGTCGCCGTCTTTCAGATACTTGAACAGCGGGCTTTGCTTCTTCACGATCAGGCGGTTCCAGCCGATGTGCGGGATCTTCAGGGAAGGGTCGATCACGTCCGCGATGGGGCGCACCGAGCCGTGGATCAGCCCCAGCCCCTCGTGCTCGCCGTACTCGTAGCTTTTATCGAGCAGCATTTGCATGCCCAGACAGATACCCATGATGGGCTTGCCGTTCTTCACCTCACGCTTGACGACCTCAGCCATGCCGCTCTCCCTGAGCTTCTTCGCCGCGTCCTCAAACGCGCCGACGCCCGGCAGGATCAGCCGATCCGCCTTGGCGATCACCTCAGGATCAGCGGTCACGACCGCCTTCTCCCCAATTGCCGCAAAGGACGATTGCAGGGAGAAGAGATTGCCCACACCGTAGTCAATGATCGCGACCATCACAGTACCCCCTTGGTGGACGGTATCTCGTCGCGGAAGTTCTCGTCGATCGCGACAGCCTGCTTCATCGCGCGTGCGACGCACTTGAACGTGCCCTCGATGATGTGGTGGGAGTTCTTGCCCTCGAGCTGCTTGATGTGCAGGGTCAGGTTCGCGTTGCGGACAAAGCCTAAGAAGAATTCCTCCGCAAGCTCGGTATCAAAGGTGCCGACCTTCTGGGTCGGGATATGAAGATCAAAATTGAGGTAGCTTCTGCCCGAGATATCGACCGCCGAGAGGATCAGCGTCTCGTCCATCGGGAGGATGAAGCTGCCGTAGCGGATGATCCCGCGCTTGTCGCCGAGCGCCTTCTCAAACGCCTGACCCAGCGCGATGCCGATATCCTCTACAGAGTGGTGGTCGTCCACATAGGTGTCGCCGTTGCAGTTCAGGGTCAGGTCGAAGCGTCCGTGACGCGCGAACAGGGTCAGCATATGGTCGAGGAAGCCCACGCCGCTGTTGATCTCGCTCTTGCCCGTGCCGTCGAGGTCAAGGGTCAGGGAGATATCGGTCTCAGCGGTCTTGCGGTTGATTTCTGCGGTTCTCATGCGTTTTCCTCCAGAATTTCTCGGATATTTTTCAACAGAATGTCGAGCTGTTCCTTCGTGCCGATGGTGATGCGGTTGTAGTCCCTGATGCGCTCCTTGGTGAAGTGGCGCACCAGCACGCCGCGCTTTTTCAGCTCAAGATAGAGCTTCTCGCCGTCGAGTTGCGGGTGCTTTGCGAAAAGGAAATTGCTCTTTGACTCCGTCATCACAAAGCCCAGCTCCGCCAGCTTCTCAGCAAGATAGGCGCGGTTCTCCATGATCGTCGCGCAGTTGGAGCGGAAGTATTCTCCGTCCTCCAGCGCGCCGAGACCCGCCGCTTGGGTCATGCTGTTGATGTTGTAGGGATTCGTCGAATATTTGATGGTGTTCAGGTCTTGAATGAGCGGCGCGCCGCCGATCGCCATACCCAGCCTGCCGCCCGCGAGAGAGCGGGATTTCGAGAAGGTCTGGGTCACCAGAAGATTGTCGTATTTGTGTATCAGGGAGACGGCGCTTTCCGTTCCGAAATCGACGTAAGCCTCGTCCACGATCACCACGTTACCGGGATTGCTCTGCAATATCCGCTCGATATCGGACAGCGGGAGCGCGATACCCGTCGGGGCGTTCGGGTTGGCGATGAAGATGGTTTTGTTGACGCCGAGGTAATCCTCCACGTTGATCGTGAAATCGGAGTTCAGCGGGATCTCCTCATACGGGACGCGGTTGAGCGCCGCGAACACGGGATAAAAACCGTAGGTGATATCCGCGAAGGCGGCGGGATGCGCGTCGTCGCAGAACGCCATAAAGGAGAAATTCAGCGCGTCGTCCGAGCCGTTGGTAAAGAGCACCTCGTCGGTCAGGATGCCGTAGACCTCGGCGAATTTCTTCGTCAGCGCAGTATTCTCCGGGTCGCAGTATAATTGCAGTCTCTCAGCCGCCTTCGCCGCATATGCCTGCGCCTTCTCTGAGGGCGGGAAGGGGCTCTCGTTGGTATTGAGCTTGACGTACTGCATATCCTTCGGCTGTTCGCCGGGGGTATACACGTCCAGCGCCTTATATTTCTCACTGAAAAAGCGGCTCATGCCTCGTCCTCCAAGCGGATCACCGCAGACTTTGCATGACCGGTCAGCCCTTCCTTGCGGGCGAAGAACGCCACGTCCTCGGCGACCTTCTTCAGCGCGTCGGCGGTGTAATAGGTGTACTGGGTCTTTTTGACGAAATCGTCCACGGAAAGCGGACTGCTGAACTTCGCCGTGCCGGAGGTCGGGAGCGTATGGTTCGGACCCGCGAAGTAATCGCCCAGCGCTTCGGGGCAGCTTCTGCCCATGAAGATCGAGCCGGCGTGACGGATCTTATCGAGGTAATCAAAGGGATTGTCTACGCACAGCTCCAAATGCTCGGGCGCGATCTCGTTCGCGATGTCGATGACCACGTTCAGGTTATCCGCGACGATGATCTTGCCGTTGTTGTCGATGGAAGCGCGCGCGATCTCAGCGCGGTCGAGCAGGGGGATCTGCTTCTCCAGCTCCGCGGACACCGCCTCGGCGAGCGCCATGGAATCCGTGACCAGTACTGCGGAGGCGAGCTTGTCGTGCTCCGCCTGGCTGAGCAAGTCAGCCGCCACATAGCGGGGGTTGCTCTTGCCGTCCGCGACGACGAGTATCTCGCTCGGACCGGCGATCATGTCGATAGAAACGGTGCCGAACACCTGCTTCTTTGCTTCTGCGACGAAGGCGTTGCCGGGGCCGACGATCTTGTCGACCTTCGGGATGGATTCCGTACCGTAGGCGAGCGCCGCGATCGCCTGCGCGCCGCCGACCTTGAAGATCTTATCCACGCCCGCAACGGACGCCGCCGCCAAGATAGCGGGGTTGACCTTGCCGTCCTTAGAGGGAGGTGTGACCATCACGACCTCGCGCACGCCCGCGATCTTCGCGGGGATCGCGTCCATCAGGACGGTGGAGGGGTACGCCGCCGTACCGCCGGGCACATAGAGACCCGCGCGGTCAACCGGGATGACCTTCTGCCCGATGACAATGCCGTCCTCGTCGTTGATGATGAAGCTCTGACGCTTCTGCGCCTCATGGAACTTGCGGATGTTCCTTGCCGCACGCTCCAAAATGTCGATAAAGCGCGGCTCTACCGCGTCTCTCGCTTCCGCGATCTCCTCAGCAGTCACCTGCAAAGAGGAGAGCTCCGCCTTATCAAAGCGCGCGGTATAGTCAAAGAGCGCCTTGTCGCCGTTCTCTCTGACGGTCTTGATGATATCGGCAACGACGTCCTCGACGGATGCCGTCGGCTCAAACCGCGCGAAGATCTCGTCACAGGACAGCTCGTTATAATTCAGTATTTTGATCATAGTTTCCTCCGTGTATCAATTAGGAATTAGGAGTTAGGAATTAGGAATTATTTCTGTCATTGCGAGGAACAACCGAAGGTTGCGACGTGGCAATCCCACAAAGAGGAACAGGGCTTTTCCGATAACCAATTCCTCATTCCTAATTCCTCATTCCTAATTCCTCATTCCTAATTCTTCTTAAGCTCCTCCGCCAGTCTGCGGATGCTCTCGCCCTTAAATTTATAACTGCTCTTGTTGGCGATCAGTCTGGCTGAGATCGGGACGACGGTCTCCACGACCTCAAGATCGTTTTCCTTGAGGGTCGTACCGGTCTCCACGATATCGACGATCACGTCCGTCAGCCCTAAGATCGGCGCGATCTCGATGGAGCCGTTGAGGTGGACGATGTCGATATCTCTGCCCTTCTTCGCGTAATGGCTCGCGGCGATCTTCGAGAACTTCGTCGCCACTCTCAGCGTGCGGCGGGAGTCGTCCTCAAAGCCCTTGGGCGCGGCGACCGCCATCCGGCACTTGCCGAAGCCGAGGTCGAGTAGCTCATAGACGTCCGGCTCATATTCCAGCAGGATATCCTTGCCCGCTACGCCGATATCCGCCGCGCCGCGCTCGACATAGATCGCGACGTCGCTGGGCTTGACCCAGAAATAGCGCACGCCCGCCTCCGGGTTCTCAAAGATCAGCTTGCGGTTGTTCTCCCTGATCGACGGACACGGGAAGCCAGCCGCTTCAAACATAGCGTAGACCTTCTCGCCCAGTCTGCCCTTGGGAAGCGCGACGTTGAGCATCTTGTCCTGCGGGACCTCTGCGATCTCGTCCACACGCTCCAGCGCGTCGAGATAAACAGCGAAGCCGATCGCCCTCGATCTGCGCTTCATGCGGCGCATGAGCTTGTCGTAACAGCCGCCCGAGAGCACGCTGTCGGGGATACCGCTGACAAAGCCCTTGAAGATCACGCCGTTATAGTAACTGCGGTCGCTCACGACGGAGAAGTCGATCCGCAGCTTGCCGCCAAGCTCGCCCGCAAGGGGCGCGGTCGCGTCCGCCAGCTCGCGGAATGCCTGAGTGCATCCGAGCTTTTTGCACAGCTCGCTCAGCTTCCCGCAAACGCTCTCATACGAGCCCGCGAGCGTGATCAGCGCGATCAGCGGCTCGGCGAGCGCGGGGTCGATCTCATTCTGCTCACAGATATTCAGGATGCCGTGGAGGTTCTTCTCGCCCACGCACTGTACCAGCTCATTCTGGATGTGTCGGCTGTCGGTGATCCGATCCAGCGCCGCGTCGAGGATATCGAGGTTCGACACGTCGAGGACAAAGCGCTCGCTGATCAGCGAGAGACTGCCCGAAGCCATTTTCAGACATTCAAGCACCGTGCCGCCGTCCACCTCGCCGATGCACTCCACGCCGGACTGCATGATCTCCTTATATGCGCCCGTGCCCTTAGAGACACGGTAGACGTTCTCGTTATAATAGAGCTTCTTGGTCTCTCCGTCGGTATGGTTCTTGATGATAGAGAGGGTGACGTCCGGCTTCAAGGCCTTGAGCTTGCCGCCGATATCGGTGAAGGTGATGACCTGATCGGAGACGAGGAAGTCCTTGTTGCGGCTGTAGAGGTCATAGTCCTCAAATTTAGACATGCGGTAGGGCTTGTAGCCGAAGCCGCTGTACAGCGCTCTCAGGGAGAAGGTCAGGCGTTCTGCGGTGCTGAGCACCTTGTCGTCGATGTTCATTCCTCGCCCTCCTTCATGCGGTCGATCACCGTGCGGTAGCCGCCCGCGCCGTAGTTCAGACAGCGGGACACGCGGCTGATCGTGGCGGTAGATACGCCGATCTGCTCAGAGATCTTCTGGTAGCTCACGCCGTCGTCGATCAGAAAGGCGGTGTCGAGCCGCTGTACCATATCCTTGATCTCGGTGATGGTGCAGATATCCTCAAAAAAATTGTAGCATTCCTCTGTATCCTTCAGGCTCAGTATCGCCTTGAAGAGCCTGTCGGCAGATGGGGAGTGGTTCATGGTTATACCTCTCGATTAATTAGGAATTAGGAGTTAGGAATTAGGAATTATTTCTGTCATTGCAAGGAACATCCGAAGGTTGCAACGCGGCAATCCCAGCAGTGGCGCTTAGCGCTGTTGCATGGGAGTTGTTAGCCAAATCAAAGATTTGGACAACTCCTCAACAAAGAGGAACAGGGCTTTTCCGATAACCAATTCCTCATTCCTCATTCCTAATTCCTCATTTTATTCATCCGGTTCAATAGTTTATCACTTTATCACGATAAAGTCAAGACTTCCCCGGCACTTTCATCAACATGACGAATCGTACCGGGGATGTGGAAACTTTTTTAGTTAAGGATAGGGTGACTGTACCAATAATTCCTAAGTAGACAATGATTAATGTCGCTTTCATATTCACTGTCATTCCGAGGGCTTTAGCCCGTGGCAATGACATTGTAATTAATCAGTGCTTACTTAGGAGTTAAGGGAAAGCCTTGCGGCTTTTGGATTTCTATAGGCAGGGAATGAAGCGTTTCTGTTCCTTCTATAAATGGGTGTGGGCTTTGCCCACCACCGTGACCGTGCCCTCAAAGACGGTCGTCGCGGGGCCGGTCATAAAGACGGTCTCGTCCGTGTAATTGATCAGCAGGTCGCCGCCGCGCAGGTGGACGGTCACGTCCTCGCCCTTCTTGCAATAGCCGTTCTCGCACGCCGCCACGACGGTCGCGCACGCGCCGGTGCCGCACGCCCAGGTCTCGCCCGAACCGCGCTCCCAGACGCGCATCTGCAGGGTATGGTCGTCGATCACCCTCACGAACTCCGTGTTCACGCGGTCGGGGAAGGCTTCATGATTCTCAAAGGAAGGGCCGAGCTTCTCGAGGTCGAGCGCGTCCACGTCGTCCACGAAGGTCACACAGTGCGGGTTGCCCATGGAAACGGCGGTCACGTTCCACACCTGACCGTTCACGCTCAGCGGTACGTTCACCATCCGCTCGCCGTCATAGACTGCGGGAATGTCGGCAGGCTTCAAGATCGCCGCGCCCATATCCACGCGCGCGCTCACCGCTTCGCCGTTCTCGACGGTGAGGTCGAGGGTCTTGATCCCGCTGAGGGTGTCGATGGTAACGACGGTCTTTTCCTCCGGCACCAGCGCCGTATCGTAGACAAACTTGCCCACACAGCGCACGCCGTTGCCGCACATCTTCGCCTCGCTTCCGTCGGCGTTGAAGATACGCATCTTCGCGTCCGCGACCTCGGACGGACAGACGAGGATGATGCCGTCGCCGCCGATACCTGTTCTGCGGTCGGAGAGCCTGACCGCGAGCGCCTCGGGATCCTTCACCTCCTGATCAAAGGTGCTGATGTAGATGTAGTCGTTGGAGATGCCGTGCATCTTCGTGAATCTCAGCTTCATAATACCAATCCTTTCGGTCATGTCGTTTTTATGGTCATCCATGAATCTTTTCATTATAATCGTAGGGACGGTCATCGACCGTCCGTCGGCAGGGACGCTTCTCCCCCTCCGCGAAGCATAAGCCCTGTAGGGGGCGACGCCCTCTACAAAGACGCTGATACTGTATTATCATCCATTATACACATCTTCATCCGCTAAGTCAACCGCGCCATATTCGCATAAACCGCGCCCCACATTTCATATCCTTTCTGTGAGAGTTGAACAAAGTGCAGTTCGACGCCCCTGTTTTTTATTGACACAGGTGGGATTTGAGCATATACTTTAAATAATTAGGAATTAGGAATGAGGAATTAGGAATTATAGGAAACACTTCGTGTTTTTGATTCCTGTTTGACAGAACGGATACGTTGCAGTTCCATATTATAAATGGGTGTGGGCATTGCCCACCATTCATTCCTCATTCCTCATTCCTAATTCCTAATTTCAAAACCCTCATTCTCAGGAGGTAAACTATGACCGACGTTCCCGGCATTTTTGCCAGTAATGTATTCAATGATGAAAAGATCCGCGAGAGGCTGCCGCGCGAGACCTATGAGAGCTACCGCGCGAGCATCGAGAGCGGCGGCTCGCTGGATATCCACGTTGCCAACGCCGTCGCCGACGCGATGAAGGACTGGGCGATCGAGAAGGGATGCACCCACTACACCCACTGGTTCCAGCCGATGACCGGCATCACCGCCGAGAAGCACGACAGCTTTCTCACGCCTCTCGAGGACGGCCATGTGATGATGGAGTTCTCCGGCAAGGAGCTGATCAAGGGCGAGCCCGACGCCTCCTCCTTCCCCTCCGGCGGTATCCGCGCGACCTTTGAAGCCCGCGGCTACACCACCTGGGACCCGACCTCTCCCGCCTTCGTCAAGGACAACACCCTCTGCATCCCCACGGCGTTCATGTCCTACACCGGCGACGTTCTGGATAAGAAGACCCCGCTCCTGCGCTCGATGGATCGCATCAACCACGAGGCGGTTCGCATCCTGCACCTGTTCGGCAAGACCGACGTCACCCGCGTGGACGCGACCGTCGGACCCGAGCAGGAATATTTCCTGATCGACAAGGAGATGTTCGAGCGCCGCAAGGATCTGCAATACACCGGCCGCACCCTCTTCGGCGCGCGTTCGCCCAAGGGTCAGCAGCTCGACGACCACTATTTCGGCGCGATCAAACAGCGCGTCAAAGCCTTCATGAGCGAGCTGGACGTGGAGCTTTGGAAGCTCGGCATCTACGCCAAGACCGAGCACAACGAGGTCGCGCCCGCCCAGCATGAGCTTGCGCCCATCTTCACCACGGTGAACATCGCCGCCGACCACAACCAGCTCACGATGGAGCTGATGAAGCGCATCGCGAGAAAGCACAGCATGGTCTGCCTGCTTCATGAGAAGCCCTTCAAGGGCGTGAACGGCTCGGGCAAGCACAATAACTGGTCGCTCTCCACCAACACCGGCGAGAACCTCTTAAAGCCCGGCAAGAAGCCCGAGGAAAACACCCAGTTCCTGCTCTTCCTCTCCGCCGTCATCAAGGCGGTCGACGAGTATCAGGACTTACTCAGATTATCCGTCGCGACGGCGGGCAACGATCACCGCTTAGGCGGCGATGAAGCGCCCCCCGCGATCATCTCCATGTTCCTCGGCAACGATCTGGAAGCCATCGTGGAAGCCATCATCAACGGCGAGGACTACGAGAGCCAGGGCAAGGTCATCATGAACACCGGCGCGGAGGCTCTCCCCGAGATCCGCAAGGACACCACCGACCGCAACCGCACCTCGCCCTTCGCCTTCACGGGCAACAAGTTTGAGTTCCGCTCCTTAGGCTCCGCGCTCAATATCTCCTGCCCTAACATCATGCTCAACACCATGGTCGCGGACGTCCTCTCGTCCTTCTGTGACGAGCTGGAGAAGGCGGACGACTTCGACTCCGCCGTGCGCCGCCTGATCCGCAAGACCCTCAAGCAGCACCGCCGCATCATCTTCAACGGCGACGGCTACACCGACGAGTGGGTCGCGGAAGCCGAGAGCAGAGGACTTCTGAATCTCAAATCCACCCCCGAAGCCCTGAAGCGCTACACCGACAAGAAGAACATCGAGCTCTTCCGCCGCAACCACATCTTCTCCGAGAAGGAGGTGCGCGCGCGTCAGGAGATCCTGCTCGAAAACTATATCAAGATCATCGACCTCGAGGCGCTCACCATGCTCGACATGGCGAGAAAGGATATCCTGCCCGGCGTCTCTGCGTTCACACAGCGCCTTGCCGAGACCGTCCAGCGCAAGCGCGCCGTCTCCAAGGAGATCAACGTCAGCGCGGAGTTAAAGCTCCTGAACAAGCTCAGCGACCTGCTCGGCCGCTTCTCCGAGAAGCTCGACGAGCTCGAGAGCAAGGTCGGCGGCTCCACCGCCTACCGCGGCGACATCCAGCGCCACGCCGAGTACAACGCGCGCGAGATCTTCCCCGTGATGGAGGAGGTCCGCGAGATCAGCGACGAGATGGAGATGTGCACCGCGTCCGAGTTCTGGCCCTACCCCAGCTACGGCAAGCTCCTGTTCAGCGTACAGTAAAACATCCAAAGGCTGCATAGAAATATGCGGCCTTTTTGATTACGGATTCAAAGAGGTAAGGGCAACGCTCCCCGCAAAGACTTCCGGCGTTTGTCGTAATCGTAGGGGACGACACCCCCGACGTCCCGCACGCAGGGTTGTATGCCAAACATTGATCATAATATTTTCAAAAAGTTGCATAGTGATATGCAACTTTTTTCTTTGTCCGCGCATGGGTGAAAACATTCAGGAGGTACAGTTATGAAAAAGCCCAAGGGATTCTTCACCTATTTCCATCTTGCGAGCGTGATCGACAAGCTCTCCGACGCCCAGGCGGGGCGGCTCTACAAAGCCCTCATGCGCTACGGCGACAGCGGCGAGCTGACGGACTTCTCGGACGACCTCGCCTGTGACATGGCGTACACCCTCATGCGCGGGGAGATCGACGTGAACTTCGAGCGCTATCAGGAGATCTGCGAGCGCAACCGCGAGAACGCAAAAAAGGGCGGCGCTCCGAAGGGAAATCAGAACGCCGTCAAAAAACAACCGACCGCTTGAAAAACAACCCAAGATAAAGACAATGAAAAAAGAAAGAAAAAGAAAATGTAATGAAATGAAATGAGAAAGAAAAGGAAAAAGAAAAAGACACAGCAGTCGCATTTTTCCACATCTCAACAGGTTTTCCACAGAGTTGTCAACATATCCACATCAAAGCAATCAGAAATGAGAGTTTGCCTACAACAAAACGCCCACGGTTTTTCAGCCGTGAGCGTTCTTTCTTTTCGGTTTTAACAAATTCAGGTTAAGAGAGGATGTTCAACTCCTAACTCCTCACTCCTAACTCCTCACTCAACCTACCTATCCTCGCGGAAGTATGCAAGACCCAGCGCCTCGGGCGGCTGGCTCTCGCGCTTCTTGCGCAGGGAGTTGAAGATCAGGACGACGACCGTGACGATGTAGGGCGTCATTTCCAGCAGGGGCTTCGCCTCCAGCGGGAGGGAGATCGCGTTGTTCGCGGAGATATGGTAGGACAGGATGCTCAGACCGCCGAAGATGATCGCGCCGGGGATGGCGAGATTCGGCTTCCAGACGGTGAAGATGACCAGCGCGACGGCAAGCCAGCCGAGAGGCTCGAGGTTATCGCTCGACCAGACGCCGGACGCCTTGTTCATGACGTAGAACAGACCGCCCAGACCGGAGATCATACAGCCGATGCAGGTCGCGAAGTACTTGTACTTGATGACGTTGATGCCGTTCGCGTCGGCAGTCGCGGGGTTCTCGCCGACCGCTCTGAGGTTCAGACCGGTGCGCGTGCGCTTGAGGAAGATCGCCGCGATGACCGCGATGATGATGGCGACGTAGGCGAGGAAGCCGTAGCTCAGGAACATTTCTCCGAACCAGCCCAGATCGTTCGCGAAGGGCAGGGTCGCCATATAGTATTTACTGGACAGGCTGATGGAGACGAACGCGCCGCCGGAGTTGGTCTGCTTGACCAGATAGCCGCCTAAAAAGTCCGAGAGACCCGCGCCGAGGATGGTCAGCGCAAGACCGGTGACGTTCTGATTCGCTCTCAGGGTGGTGGTCAGGAAGGAGTAGATCAGACCCATGATCAGCGAGCCGAGCAGGCAGAAGATCAGCGGAATCATGATCGCCAAAAACCAGTTCGCCGTCTCAGGCGTCGACCAGAAGAATTCGTAGAGGAACGCGCCCGTAAAGCCCGAGATACCGCCCACGCACATGACGCCGGGGACGCCGAGGTTGAGGTTGCCGCTCTTCTCGGTGATGATCTCGCCGGTACAGCCGAAAAGCAGGGAGATCGCCGTCAAAACGGCTCTGTGGAAGAATGTTGCGAACATTATGCCTCAGCCTCCTTTCTCTTCTTGCGCGGATTGAACATGATCTTGTAATTGATAAAGAACTCACAGCCGATGATGAAGAAGATGATGATCGCGATCAGCACCTCGGCGAAGTTCGAGTTGATGATGTTGTTGGTCTTGGACGCAAGCTCGATCGAGCCCTTCTGCAGAAAGACGATGAGGAAGGAGGTGAGAATCATATAGAAGGGGTTGAACTTCGCGAGCCACGAGACGAGGATCGCCGTGAAGCCGTAGCCGCGGGCGGAGTTGGTGTCGATGGTGTGGTCGGTGCCCGCGACGATCAAGAGACCCGCGATACCGCAGAGGATACCGGAGATGATCATGGTGCGGATGATGACCTTCTTGACGTTGATGCCGATGTAGCGCGCGGTGTTCTCGCTCTCGCCGACGACAGAGATCTCATAGCCCTGCTTGCTGTTGCGGAGATAGAAGAATACCGCTACCGTCAGCACTGCGACGATGATGATATTGAGCAGGAAGCCGCTCGAGGACGGCACGACCGTCGAGCCCGTGAAGGACGGGTCGATCTCGGCGGGCAGTCTCAGCCAGCCCGCGTAGGTGGAGGTCTCCCGACCCGCGTTGACGATCGGGATGGTGTTGCTGCCGCCCGACCAGATGAACTGGAAGTACAGGACGATCTGGATGGCGATGTAGTTCATCATCAGGGTGAAGAGGGTCTCGTTCGTGTTCCAGAACGCCTTGAATATCGCGGGGATCACGCCCCAGATCGCGCCGAAGACGATCGCCGCGAGGATGGTGAGCGGGAGGATGACGGCATGCGGCAGGTGCGCGCCGTCGTCGCCGAGCAGCTTCATGGTGATCAGCGCGCCGAGGCCGCCCATGAGCACCTGACCCTCGCCGCCGATGTTCCAGAAGCGCATCTTGAAGGCGGGCGTCAGCGCCAGCGCAACGCACAGCAGCAGCGCCAGATCCTGGAGCATCGCCCAGAACTTACGCGGAGTCTTGAACGAGCCGTCAAACATGTATTTGTACATTTCAAAGGGATTTTCTCCCGTGATCAGAACGATGATGATGCCGCACAGCACCAGCGCCGCCAGCACCGCCAGCACGCGGATGAGCATGGCTTTGCCGAAGGAGATATCGGTGCGCCTGACCACATGAAAGAGCGGGTCACGCTCGGATTTATGCTTCTTCATGATAGTCATAGGTTTCCGCCTCCTGTCCGTAATCTATCAGCTTTGTCATGAGATAACCGACCTCCTCCTTGGTCGCGGTGCGTCCGTCAAGGATGCCGTTGAGCCTGCCGCCGCAGAGCACGGCGATACGGTCGCACAGCGCAAGCAGAACGTCCAGATCCTCGCCGACGTAGATGACGGCGACGCCCTTCTTCTTCTGCTCATTGAGAAGGCGGTAGATGGTGTAGGATGTGTTGATATCCAGTCCGCGTACCGCGTAAGCCGCCATCATGACGGTCGGCTCGGTCGCGATCTCTCTGCCGACAAGTACCTTCTGCACGTTGCCGCCGGAGAGCTTTCGCACGGGGGTGGAGATACCGGGGGTGACGACCTCGAGCTCCTCCTTGACCTTTTCCGCGAGGTCATGAGGAGTCTTGCGGTCGGTGAAGATGTTGTGTCCGTTCTTGTAGGAGCGGAGCATCATGTTGTCGGTCATATCCATGTTGCCGACGAGACCCATGCCCAGTCTGTCCTCCGGGACGAAGGCGAGGGAGACGCCGAGCTTCTTGATCTCGCTGACGGACTTGCCGATGAGCTGGCTCTCCTCCCTGGTCTCAGGGTCGATATATTTGATGGAGCTGTCCTTCTCCGCAGGCTGTAAGCCCGCGACAGCCTCCAGAAGCTGCTTCTGGCCGGAGCCGGAGATACCCGCGATACCGAGGATCTCGCCGCTGTAGGCGTCCAGGCTGACGTCGTCGATGACCTTCACGCCGTATTTGTCGAGGATGGTGAGGTGGTTGATGCTCAGACGGCGCGTCTTGTGCTTGACGTCCGGGCGCTCGATGTCGAGCTCCACCTTCGCGCCCACCATCATATCCGTGAGGCTCTGAACGGACGCCTCCTTGGTGAGCACGGTGTCGATGTACTCGCCTTTACGAAGGATGGCGACGCGGTCGGAGATCGCGAGCACCTCGTTGAGCTTATGGGTGATGATAATGATGGACTTGCCGTCCGCCTTCATGTTTCTGAGGACGCTGAAGAGCTTGTCCGTCTCCTGCGGTGTGAGGACGGCGGTCGGCTCGTCGAGGATCAGGATGCTCGCGCCGCGGTAGAGCGTCTTGACGATCTCGAGCACCTGCTTCTCGCTGACGGACATGTTGTAGACCTTCTTCTTGAGGTCGAGCTCAAAGCCGTAGCGATCGCAGATCTCCCTGACGTCCTTCTCGATCTTCTTCGCGTTGCCGGTGACCTTCTTGTCCATGCCCAGCGCGATGTTCTCCGCCGCGTTGAACAGGTCGACCAGCTTGAAGTGCTGGTGGATCATGCCGACGCCGAGGTCATAGGCGTCCTTGGGCGAGTTGATGTGCACCTCCTCGCCGTTGATGTAGATCTGTCCCTCGTCCTGACGGTAAATGCCGGAGAGCATATTCATCAGGGTGGTCTTGCCGGAGCCGTTCTCTCCGAGAAGCGCCATGATCTCGCCCTTCTCGATATCCATGGTCACGTCCTTGTTCGCGACGACCTTGGAACCGAACGCCTTGGTGATATGTTCGAACCGTACTGCAGGAATTTTTTCCACGCTTTCCCCTCCTGTATCTGTGGTTTTTTTCCTCACGAAAAGACTGTATTTTTATGCGGATCCGTAGGGCGGGGCTTGCTCCCGCCCTACAAAAGCAGTGCCTTTTTACAATATTTTCGTCAAAAAACAAACCCGATAAAAAGCAACGATAGCCGGGTGGCAAAGTCGCCACCCGGCGTATGTTATTGCAGTAGATTAGCCGAAGTTGGTGTTCAGCAGAGTGATACCGTCGATCTGGAGATCGAAGTACGGAGCAGAACGCTTCTCGGACTCGTGGAAGTAACCGTCAGCGATTACCTCGGTGTCGGGAGTGAACGCCTCGTCGGTGTCAACGTCAGCCATGTAGCTGTCGAGGGTCTTGCCGTCCTTGGTGAAGGTCGCGGTATCGAAGACATGCAGCTCACCGCTCTCGAGCTTCGCCTTGACCTCGTCGATCTTAGCCTGAGTGCCCGCAGCAGCAGCCTTCTCATTGACCTCGGTCAGAACAACGGAGCCGGTCGCCAGGGTGCCGGTCCAGTCAGTGTCGAACGCCTCGCCGTTCATGGTCGCCTTGATCGCATACTCGAGGTAGGGAGTCCAGTCGATTCTGGAGGATACGATAAAGGTGTTGGGGCAAGCGTCAACAGTAGAGCCGTTGTAGGAAACGTCGGGAACGCCCGCGTCCTCACAAGCGGTCGGAGCGCCCATGGAGTCAGCATGCTGAGAGATCAGAACGCAGCCGTTCTTGATCAGGGTGGTAGCAGCCTCGTTCTCAGCGTCCTGATCGTACCAGGAGCCGGTGAACTGGACTTCCATGGTAGCGGTCGGGCAGATGGAGCGAGCGCCGAGGAAGAAGGAGGTGTAGCCGGAGATAACCTCAGCGTAGGTGAAAGCGCCGACGTAGCCGATCTTCGCCTGCTCGGCGGTGATCTTGCCGGACTCGATCATCTCGTTGAGCTTCATGCCCGCGGCAACGCCCGCGAGGTAACGGCCCTCATAGATGGAAGCGAACGCGTTGTGGAAGTTCGCAACGTTCTCGGTGTGCGCTCTGGTACCGGTCGCATGAGCGAACTGTACGTCGGGGTTCTCCTTAGCAGCCTCGAGGATGAACGGCTCATGACCGAAGGAATCGGCAAAGATGAAGCCGCAGCCCTCGTCGACAAGCTCAAGAGCAGCCTGCTTGGCGTCGTTGGACTCGGGGATACCGGTCTTGATGACGCACTCAACGCCCAGGTTCTCACAGGCAGCCTTCGCAGCGTTGATGAAGTTGAGGTCGTAGGTGGAGTTCTCGTCATGCAGGAAGATGAAACCTGCCTTGAAATCGGACTTAGCCGCTGTGGTAGCGTCAGTCTTCTGGTCAGCGGTAGCCTTGGTGTTGTTGCCGGCATTGCCGCCGCAGGCAGCGAGAGCGCCGCAAACGAACAGAACAGCCAGAACTAAAGCAATAATTTTCTTCATTTTTTCCTCCCATAATAATTCATTAAGGACTGTCAGCGCCCTTGCGCCGACAAAATTATTATACATAATCCTTCAAAAGTTGGCAATTGAAAATAGTGTCAAATTTGCCATACGCCCGCAAAGTTATTTTATCATATTTAACAAACTGCGACATCTTTCTTTGTTCAATATTCCGAAAAAGCATTTTGAACAATTAGGAATTAGGAATTAGGAATTAGGAATTAGGAATGAAGGGCGGACGCTGTCCGCACCTGATTGAAAGTTGCCAAGAAGCGTTTCAACTACCAATAAAACAGAAATCAAAAATGCGAAGCATTTCCCTCAATTCCTAATTCCTCATTCCTAATTCCTAATTCTTCTGCCTCCTCTCCATCCTTTTCCAATTAACGAAGCCGTAAATATCTCCCAGCAGGAACGCGAGGAAGCAGATCGCCACGCCGATGTAGCTCTGATCCGCCTGAGACGCCAGCACCCAGAGGACGATCAGCACGATATCGTTGCAGGCGTAGGCGACGGCATAGTAGGGACTGCGCCGCGCGGTGAGGAACACGGCGGAGAAGCTCGTCGCGACCGAGAGCGTGCTGATCGGCAGATATGCCGTATCGAGAGCACGCAGGATAAAGTAAAACGCCGCCGTCACAGCCGCCGTCAGCCCGACCAACAACACCCAATCGAGCCTTTTGAGCTTCGCGTTCACCTGCACCTGCGCGCGGTTGCCGCGGTAGGGGTTGCGCAGCCACGCGATCAGCGACCACAGGCTCATGGGCAGGGTCATGCCGAGGTAGGTGATCATCTCGCCGTAATAGCGGAAGGTGAAGGAAATATAGCCGTACAGCGCCGAGAACGCGATCATCAGCGCCATGCCGACGGGGTTGCCCTTCGCGGCAAAGAGCAGAGAGGTCACACCGATCAGCGACGCGACAAGGTTCAGCGGCGAGCGGCTCCCGAAGGCGATGTACGCGCCCACGATCAGGCACACCGACGCCGTCCACAAGACCTTCTCCGCATTGGAAAAGTAATTCAACTTCGCATAAAACCGTTTCATAGTCCCCTCCTGTTTTGGAAGTTGGTTAATGATTGTAGGGACGACCATTGGTCGTCCGCAGAATGACGAACGCAGATAAAAAATCAGACCTCAGATAGAAATATCAGCGCTCCTACTCGCGGACGGTCAATGACCGTCCCTACTAATCGCCGACCACTAAAAAAAGCATCCGTGACGCATCTTCAAAGACCTAACGATGCGCCGCGAATGCTCTAAAGTCATTCTCTACCCGGTGGCAGACTTATTCAATTAGGAATTAGGAATTAGGAGTTAGGAATTAGGAATTATTTCTGTCATTGCGAGGAACAACCGAAGGTTGCGACGTGGCAATCTCAGCAGTGGCGCTTAGCCAATCGCAGGATGTGCCTGCTCTTGGAGCGCTGTTGCATGGGAGTTGTTAGCCAAATCAAAGATTTGGACAACTCCTCAACATCAACAAAGAGGAACAGAGCTTTTCCGATAACCAATTCCTCATTCCTCATTCCTAATTCCTCATTCACTCAGCTCAGCTTCAAGTCTCCGTCCTTGACCCAGCCGATCTTGCGGAAGATCAGGTTGATCAGCGGGGTGATGACCGCGGGGAGGACGATGCAGATCAGCACCAGTCCGACCCAGTCCATCACGCCGGGCGTGATCGCCGCCACGCCCTCAGGCGGAGTGAACCAACCGGTGATCACGCCGATCGGACCGCACAGACCGCAGGTGCCCATGCCGGAGTTGACCGCCGCGCCGTTCATTTGCAGACGGAACACGCAGGTCGCGATGGGACCCGTGATCGCGGAGGTGAGGATCGGAGCGATCCACACGCGCGGATTCTTCATGATGTTCGGCATCTGGAGCATAGAGGTGCCCAGCCCCTGACTGACGAGACCGCCCCAGCGGTTCTCCTTGAAGGACATCACCGCGAAGCCGACCATCTGGGCACAGCAGCCCGCGACAGCCGCGCCGCCCGCGAGCCCCGTCAGGCTCAGCGCCGCGCAGATCGCCGCCGAGGAGATCGGGAGCGTCAGCGCGATACCGACCAGCACGGAGACCGTCACGCCCATGAGGAAGGGCTGCAGCTCGGTCGCGTATTTGATCAGACTGCCGAAGGCGCTCGCCGCGTCGCCGATGGGCTTCGCGATCAAAGCGGAAAGCCCCACGCCGATCAGGATCGTCACCGCGGGGGTGACGAGGATATCTATTTTGGTTTCCTTGGAGACGGCTTTGCCGAATTCCGCCGCGATGATCGCGATGATCAGCACCGCGAGCGGACCGCCCGCACCGCCGAGACTGTTGGCGGCATAGCCGACCGTCGCCAGAGAGAACAGCACCATCGGGTCAGCCTTCAGCGCGTAGCCGATCGCGACCGCCATCGCCACGCCGGAGACGTCCTTGGTGTAGCCGCCGATCTGTTTGAAGAGCTCAAAGCCCGTCAGACTGCCGATCGTGCCGATGATCGTACCGATCAGGAGCGAACAGAACAAGCCCTGCGCCATCGCGCCGAGCGCCTCGATCCCGTACCGCTTCCACGATATCTCAATATTCTTGCGCTTCAAAAACGCCTTGAACTTGGACAAATTACCAGCCCCTTCGCTGAAACGTAAAAGTACCGGTGTCATTCCGAGGAGGACTGCCAAGTCCGACGTGGGAATCCCCTTCCTCTTGCAACCGGTCGTAGTGACAGGGGGATTGCCACGTCGCTGACGTCGTCAGCTCCTCGCAATGACCGTATTCATTGAACACTATAATCAACAAAACGCCGAAAGTCAACGGACTTCCGGCATTTACTCTGTTTTGAACAATTTTGGGTTTTCAATGTGAGGATTTGTTGCACAGTTTTCAGCGATTTACACCGCTAAAATATTCAATGCTTCTTCCCCACGTTCGCGGTCGCGACGACCTCGACCCCCGTGCCCGCGGCGTCCGCGATCAAGGTCTCGCCGATGATGACGGGCGCCTCGACCTCGGCTGAGTTGATCGCCTCCATCACGGCAAAGATCTTGCCCTTGGGGATATCGTGGGCGGTCTTGCAGGCGACGCGCTCCTTCATCCCGCCCCTCACCTTCACGGTGGAGGTCACGATACGGGTGGGGTCGGAGACCTCCTTCTCGGCGTAGGTCTTGCCGCGCGGACAGGTGTATCCGCTGATGCTCTTTATTTCCTCGCCGTCCATCTCGACCGTCAGCAGACAGCCCATCGGACAGTTGATACAGGTCAGTTCTCTGATTTCCATAATTTATCCTTTCAAGAGAGTATAGGAATGAAACGTGATGCGTTCCCTTTAAGTAAACAATGAATAATTCGGTTTTCATTTCGCAGTCATTCCGAGGGAGCGACTAAGCGACCGTGGGAATCCCACAAATAGGGGCAGAAACGTCGGTTCCCCTCATTGTTGAGGAGTTGTCCAAATCTTTGATTTGGCTAACAACTCCCATGCAACAGCGCTCCAAGAGCAGGCACATCCTGCGATTGGCTAAGCGCCACTGCTGCCACGGGCTAAAGCCCTCGCAATGACATCGTAATTAATCAGTGCTTGCTTAATTCTTAATTCCTAATTCCTAATTCCTAATTGTCCTCGATCTTCACCGTGATCGTTTTCAGGTCGGGGTTCTCGTCGAGCTGTTTTCTCGTCAGGACGATCTGCTCCATCTCACCGGGCGCGATCACGCGCTTCTTCTTATGTTGTACGCGCTCGCCGTCGAAATACACGCTCACGAACGCGTCCTTGTACACGTCGCCGACGCGGAAGCGCACCGTCACCTTATCCGCGACGCGGTCGGGGTGAACGGTCACGGGCACGGTATAGCGCACGCCGCTCTCGGCTTTCAGCGCGATCTCTCTGCCGCCGTCCGCCGCGATCTCACCGCGCACGAACCTCGCCGCCGTCTCGCCCGCCTTCGCGGCTTCCTCGGAAACGTAGTCCACCAGATCGTGCACATGGAGCACGTTGCCGCAGGCGAACACGCCGGGGATATTGGTCTCCAAGCTCTCGTTGACGACGGGGCCGCCCGTCACGGGGCTGAGCTGTACGCCCGCGGCGGTGCTCAACTCGTTCTCCGGGATCAGACCGCAGGAGAGCAGGAGGGTGTCGCAGGTGTAGCGCTCCTCGGTGCCCTTGATGGGTCGCCTGTCAGCGCCGACCTCGGCGATCGTGACCGCCGTGATGTGCTCCTTGCCCTCGATGTCCACGACCGTGTGACTGAGCCTCAGCGGAATGCCGAAGTCGTCAAGACACTGGACGATATTACGCTTGAGACCGCCGGAATAGGGCATCAGCTCCGCGACGAGCTTCACCTTCGCGCCCTCCAAGGTCATGCGGCGCGCCATGATCAGACCGATGTCGCCCGAGCCTAAGATCACGACCTCCTTACCGGGCATATAGCCCTCGATATTCACGAGACGCTGTGCCGTGCCCGCCGAGAAAATACCCGCCGGACGGTAGCCGGGGATATTCAAAGCGCCGCGCGGACGCTCGCGGCAGCCCATCGCGAGGATGACCGCCTTCGCGTCGATCTGGAACATGCCGTCCTCGCGGTTCATCGCGGTGACGACCCTGTCCTGTGAGATATCCATGACCATGGTGTTGAGTTTATATTCGATCTTTCTCTCAAAGACCTGCTTGATAAAGCGGTCAGCATACTCGGGGCCGGTCAGCTCCTCCTTGAAGGTGTGCAGACCGAAGCCGTTGTGGATACACTGGTTGAGGATGCCGCCGAGCTGTTCGTCACGCTCGAGGATGAGCACGTCCTTTGCGCCGCTGTCATACGCCGCGACTGCCGCCGCCAATCCTGCGGGGCCGCCGCCGACGATCACGATATCATACTGTTGTTTCATCTCATTCACCGTCCTTTGTACGCGCGTTGACGATATAGGAGCCGCCGCCGCTCTTGGTGACCTCAGTGAGGTCGACGCCCAGCTCGCGGCGCAGGATCTCCATGACCTTCGGGGAGCAGAAGCCCGCCTGACAGCGCCCCATGCCCGCGCGGGTGCGGCGCTTCACGCCGTCGAGCGAACGCGCGCCGACCGGTCGGCGGATCGCGTCGAGGATTTCGCCCTCCGTGACGCTCTCACAGCGGCAGACAATCGTGCCGTAAGCAGGCTCGCGCTTGATCAGCTCGTTGCGCTCCTCTATGCTCAGCTTCTTGGGGTCGAGGATGTCCTTGCGCTCTGCGACAAAGCTCTCGTTCTCCTGCAAGCCTAATTTCTCCTTGATCAGACCCGCGATATGCACGCCGATCGCGGGAGCGGCGGTGAGTCCCGGGCTCTCCACGCCCGCACAGTTGAAGAAGCCGGGCGCGTCATCCGGCTCGCCGAGAACGAATTCATGACCGTCCTCATGGGCTCTGAGCCCCGCGAACGCCGTGATGACCTGTCTGACCGGCAGACCCTTCACGCTCATAGCGGACTTCGCGATCACGCTGTCCAGACCCTCTGCGGTGGTGGCGGTCGCCTCCTTGTCCTCGATATCAAAGGCAGTCGGGCCGACGATGGTGTTGCCGTGGACGGTCGGAGTGACCAGCACGCCCTTGCCCAGCTTCGTCGGGAGCTGGAAGATCGTGTGCTTCACATACCCGCCCGCCGAGCGGTCGAGCAGGATGTAGTCGCCGCGGCGCGGGGTGATGTGGAGCTTTCTTTGTGAGACCATATTATTGAACACGTCGGAGTACACGCCCGCCGCGTTCACGACCGCCGAAGCGGTAAACTCCTGTGAATCCGTGGCGACGCGCCATACGCCGTCCTCTGAATAAACCTTCTTGACCTCGGTATCAAAGAGGAACTCTGCGCCGTTGACGGCGGCGTTCTCCGCAAAGGCGATCGTCAGCTTGAAGGGACAGACGATACCCGCCGTCGGCGCATACAGCGCGCCGACAATGCCGTCCGCGATATGCGGCTCGAGCTCCAGCAGCTCCTCTCTGTTCAAAACGCGCAGCCCCTCCACGCCGTTGCGCTCACCGCGCTCGCGGAGCTTCTCAAGCTCCGGCAGCAGCGCCTCATCGTCACAGACGGTCAGCGAGCCGATGCGGTCAAAGGGCACGTCCAACTCCTTGCATACGTCGCCCATCATGCGGTTGCCCAGCACGTTGAACTTCGCCATCAGCGTGCCGTTCTTCGCGTCGTAGCCGGAGTGGACGATCGCGGAATTCGCCTTGCTCGTCCCGGAGCAGACGTCCTCGTTCTTCTCGATCACGAGCACCCGCGCGTGATACTTTGTCAATTCTCTTGCAACAGCGCAACCGACAACGCCCGCGCCGATAATGATAATGTCGTACATGTTGCTCATCCTTCGCACAATTAGGAATTAGGAATGAGGAATTAGGAATTCTCCGTAACCTCATGCCATCTTCCTTTATTTATCCTTTTCTTTTGTCGTCTTTGTAATAGACGATAACAGCTTTCTTAATTCCTCGCAGTCTGCATAAATGGAAGAGTACTCCTGATTATTCAAATATGATGT
Source organism: uncultured Ruminococcus sp. (assembly GCA_902773635.1). Taxonomy (GTDB): domain Bacteria; phylum Bacillota; class Clostridia; order Oscillospirales; family Acutalibacteraceae; genus Ruminococcoides. The sequence goes on from CACYFH010000004.1 coordinate 97,725, forward strand.
TTCATACAGTAAATCAAGCCAATACTTTGTTTCGGAGCACTCTTTGAACGCAATATATATCTTCGCCAAGAAATCTTTATCACTCATCGCACATATCGCCTCTGCGATATTGGCTCCGATACTCGTTCCGCTTTTCAAGAGTTGATTTGACATCACATACTCGTGTTTATCATTTCGCAGATACTGAAACAGCTTCACAATTCTGACCGCAAATTTCTTACTTTTTGTAAATACAACGTTTCCTTCTGTCAATTCCTAATTCCTCATTCCTAATTCCTAATTCCTCATTCTCACCTAGCCCATCCCTTAGTGGCGTTGACCGCCTTATTCCAGCCTTTGATCTCCTGTTCTCTCCATGCGTCGTCCTTTGCCGGAGCGAACTCGCGCTCCATGCTCCAGTGGCGGCGCACGTCCTCCTTATCCTCCCAGAAGCCGACGGAAAGACCCGCCAGATACGACGCGCCCATCGCGGTCGTCTCGACACAGACGGGTCGGTGCACCGGGGCGTTCATCAAATCAGCCTGGAACTGCATGAGGAAGTTGTTCATGCTCGCGCCGCCGTCGACCTTCAAGGAGCCGAGCTTCATGCCCGAATCCAACTCCATCGCGTGGAGCACGTCGTTCGTCTGAAAGGCGAGCGACTCCAGCGTTGCGCGGATCAGATGGTATTTGTTCACGCCGCGGGTCAACCCGACAATCGCGCCGCGCGCGTAGGGATCCCAGTGCGGCGCGCCCAAGCCCGTGAACGCGGGCACCACATAGCACCCCGCCGTGTCCTTCACGCGGGTCGCGAAGTACTCGCTGTCGGGAGAGCCGTCAATCAGCTTCAATTCATCCCTGAGCCATTGGATCGCCGCGCCCGCGACGTATACCGAGCCCTCCAGCGCGTAATTCACCTTGCCGTCAAGCCCCCATGCGATGGTGGTCAGCAGTCCGTTCTCGGAGAAAACAGGCTTCTCACCGGTGTTCATCAGCATGAAGCAACCCGTGCCGTAGGTATTCTTCGCGTCGCCCTCCTCAAAGCAGATCTGACCGAACAGCGCCGCCTGCTGGTCGCCCGCGGCGCCCGCAATCGGGATCGCACCGCCGAAGAATTCGGGGTCAGACTCGCCGTAAAGACAGCTTGAGGGCTTCACGTCCGGGAGCATGGAAACGGGGATGTCCAGCTCCTCCAAAATGTCCTTGTCCCATTCCAGCGTATTGATATTAAACAGCATCGTGCGCGAGGCGTTGCTGTAGTCCGTGACATGAATCCGACCCTTGCTGAGCTTGTACATCAGCCAGGTGTCGATCGTGCCGAAGAGCAGGTCGCCGTGCTCCGCGCGCTCACGCGCACCGGGAACGTTCTCCAAGATCCAGCGCACCTTCGTCGCCGAGAAGTACGGGTCGATGACAAGACCGGTTTTCTTGCGAAAGGCGTCCGTGAGGCCCTTCTCCTTGAGCTCATCCGCATAGTCGGAGGTGCGGCGGCATTGCCAGACGATGGCGTTGTACACCGGCTGACCGGTCACGCGATCCCAGACGACGGTCGTCTCACGCTGGTTGGTGATGCCGATCGCGGCGATCTCGTCATAGCTCACGCCGAGCTTCCGCATCGCCTCACGCGCGACGGAAAGCTGGCTCTGCCAGATCTCGTTCGCGTCGTGCTCGACCCAGCCCGGCTGGGGGAAATACTGGGTGAATTCCTTCTGCGCCATCGAGCGGATCACGCCCTCGCGGTCGAAGAGGATACAGCGGTTCGAGGTCGTGCCCGAGTCGAGCGCCATGATGTATTGCTTCATATTTTACCTCCGTTTCTGCCTGTAGGGGACGACGCTCGCGACGTCCCGATCGTAAGCTCTCACAGTTACAGCTATTATACCATTTTTGCCTCCTCTTTTTCTATCCTCAATAACGACAAGAATTCTCAGCGTTTTATGTACAATATGCCTTGTTTAATGAGGAATGAGGAATGAGGAATTAGGAATTAGGTAAGCACTGATTAATTACAATGTCATTGCGAGGGCTTTAGCCCGTGGCAATCCCACAATGAAGGGAACCGACGTTTCTGCCCCAATTTGTGGGATTCCCACGGTCGCTTAGTCGCTCCCTCGGAATGACTGCGAAAATGAAAACCGAATTAATCGTTGTTTACTTAGGAATTACTGGAAGCACTTCGTGTTTTGATTCCTGCTTGATAGAATGGAGACGCTTCAGTTCCATATAATAAACGGGTGTGGGCGGAGCCCACCCTTCATTCCTAATTCCTAATTCCTCATTCCTAACTGTAATCGCTTGCCAAACTCTCCGCTTTCCGCTATAATACATCTGAAAGAAAGAATGGAGGGATCGGAATGAAAATCATCCTGCCCGACGCCAAAACCGTCACTCAGGGCGACCTGAGCCTCGAGCCCCTGAAGGAGTTCGGCGAGGTCGTTGTCCGTCAGCTCACGCCGTATGACGAGATTGCCGAGGCTGTGCGCGACGCGGACATGATCATCTGCAACAAAACGCCCCTGAACGCAGAGACCCTGCGCCTCGCAGACCACCTGAAATACATCGGTCTGTTCGCCACAGGGTACAACAACATTGATATTCCGTATTGTAAAGCGCACGGCGTCACCGTCTGCAACGCCGGCTCCTACAGCACCGACGCCGTGTGTCAGCATACCTTCGCGCTGATACTCGAGTGCATGAGCCGCGTCGGGAGCTACAACGCCTTCGTCCACGAGGGCGGCTGGAAGAACAGCGCGACCTTCTCCCCCTTTGTGTTCCCGCTGGGTGAGCTCGCGGGCAAGACGCTCGGCATCATCGGCTACGGCTCGATCGGAAAAGCCGTCGAGCGCGTCGCCCTCGCCTTCAACATGAAGACCTTGAAGGTTCGCCGCCACGGCGAGATCGACCCCACCTTCGTCGACCTCGACACCCTGCTCAAAGAAAGCGACATTATCACCGTACATTGTCCGCTGAACGAAAGCTCCCTGCACCTGATCGACGAGAAGGCGATCGCCAAAATGAAGGACGGCGCGATCTTCATCAACACCGCACGCGGCGGCGTGATGGATGAGAACGCGGTCGCACAAGCGCTCAAAGAGGGCAAGCTCCGCTACGCGGGAATCGACGTCCTCGAGACCGAGCCGATGGCGCAGGACAACCCCCTCTGCGGGATCGAGAACTGCATCCTCACCCCGCACATCGCGTGGGCGCCGATGGAGACGCGCGAGCGCCTCATGACCATCGTCTGCGATAACATCCGCGGCTTTTTAAACGGCAAGCCGAGGAACGTTGTCTCAAATTAGGAATGAGGAATGAGAAATTAGGAATTTTGGGAAACACAATGGGGTGAGACTGCAACATGGACAATTACGCAGTTTAATGTCTATGAAGTTATGGGTGGCGTTTATTCTATGATTATGGAGTGGTGATATAGTGAAGAACAAAAGTATACACCTTATAATTGTACTTACTTTAATAATAGCATATTGTTTTAGTGTTCGAGCTACTGCAATGAATACTGGTTTCACCATTGATGATGTGAGTATTAAAGAACAGCAACAGTTTTTATCTAATATTAGTTTGTCTTTGTTAACTAATGAGCCTCCCAAAAAAACATTTGCTTGTTTCGATGTTAACGAGAATGGATTAATAGCAATTGCATCCGGAAACTCTGAAAAAGAATATATAACAGTTTACGATAGAAACGGGATTTTTCAATTTGGATATAGTTTCAACTGTCATCAAAGCTTTGGTATTCAATGGGATAAAAATTTATTGAATATATACTTTGTTAGGAGTGATATAGCTGCTTCGTTTGACTACTTAGGTAAAAATATAGAAATATATCGAATAGATGATACCATCGATAACAATGCATATTGGAATAATATCGTGTTTGCTAAAGAGAAAAAAGTGTTTAATCATAAATACTGTGCTAAAAACAGTAATATATTTATGAGTTTATTCTCGTCTGATTTTTCCAAGCTAATTGATATAGATAACAATGGCGATGTTACAGTGGTATATGATGCGGGATCAGAGTACAGTATTCATAGAGTTATAGTATATACTTCTGGAGTTTTGTTTGTTGTGTCTATAATTGTTATCATAATACTACAATATCGAAAAAAGAAAAAAGAATCCAAATCATAATCATTCTTTTTAACAGTATTTGAGTATTTGTTTGATAACGGCGGTAATATTACGGAAGAAAAGATTTATGATACTTCCGGCTCAACGCCTGTTTTATCTTCAACTAACACCTATACCTATGGAGAACACTCTTGGGGCGATCTGCTGACTGAGTACAACGGCGATACCATCACCTATGATGAGATCGGTAATCCGCTTGGAAGGATTTTGAAGAGTATATTATAAAGAATTTTCAAAATTGGGATGGATATCAACCGCATTAACTCAATATAATGATTATCATTCAAATGCTTTGATCTACAACACCGGTACGGTTACGATTAAATATTTCGTGTTTTTGATTCCTGTTTGATAGAACGGAGACGTTTTAGTTCCATATATATAAAACGGGTGTGGGCGCAAGCCCACCATTCATTCCTAATTCCTAACTCCTAATTCCTCATTAAAGGGCGATGTCCTTAGCGGAAAAAATGAAAACTGAATAGGATACAAAAAAGCTGTCTTGAATAATCAAGGCAGCTTTTAGCTTGTAGTGATGAACAACTATGTAAGGTTGCAAACCCGTACACCCACTTGCAGCCTTGCAATCTTGCAACCTTAACAAGAAAAAACTACTATGCATTAACAAAGAGTAGGCCAACTAAAAGCTCTGATTGGAATTTGTAATCCAAGCGGAGGTTTTTGTGGACAAGCGATACTTTTTCTGCTATCATGATGACAGAGTTTTTCAAAAAACAGAACCGATCACAAGGAGGTCGTCTTATGATGCCTGCGATAGGTGAAAGCATGCCAATTTTGGAGGGATAGCATGTTTGAAGTCTACAAATCACCTGATCCATTTGAAAGGTTTATCGAAATCTGTGATGAATGCATTGAAGAAATTAATATAGAGGCACAGAGAAAGCTATACAAAGAGAAAGATTTTAACTGCTTATACTGCCTCTACCACGAAAAACGATCAGGGTGTATGTATCACGTCTGTCTCTTGACACCGGATAAAGCCGTCTGCGGATGTATGACTTTAGCATCTGCATGGCGATTTATTGCATTCGAAATTGATGATACAGACTTTATTGAAAAAGTCAATCAATACATTTATAGCTGTAAGAGGAGGAAAGTCAATAATCTTTCACGGCTTCAATCACAAAGGTTCGTCCATCAGACCATGTGATCGTTCGAGGCAGCATATATCCGGTCGCATCAAAATCTGAATTGACCTTGACATATACTTTTCTGTATCCCTGCATCATCATTCTCCTTTCATTCGATACTTTATAGAACAAATGTACTACAAATAATCATGAATGTCAATAGAACATTGCTATTTTTATATAGTAAATAAAGGAAAGAATATGCTATAATAGCGTTGCGAGGCAACTGAATAACTTAGTATGTGTTTTAATTGTAAAAAACACATACTCTTTTTCCGCATACTAAGTTATATAGGAAAGTTGTCTCGCAAACAATCGGAGCGATGTGTTTTTTGGCGTGGTTGCTTCGGTGACTGCGCTTTTTTATTGCATTTACAGCTCCGGTGTGGTATGATGATTATGCTACATAATAATAACTTAATATGACCTCGATTAAGCACAGGATATAATCTGCCTATGCTTATTTGGTTTTGCTCTTGAGGAAGAGATCTCGACCGATGAGACCATCGCCGCGATCCATTACAAGGGCAAGATGGTCATGGTATGGACGGTCAACGAAGAAGACGATATAGAGTATTTCATGACAAGCGACGCCGACGCGATCATCTCCGATTCCGTGAAATTATCGGGCGAGATAAAAGAACAGCTCTCAAAGCGCACACCGCTTGAGATCATTCTTCAAAAGGCATACTCTATGATTCAGTAGCGGTCAGAAATATCTATGTGTACGATACCGCTGCAAATGGGCTTTGAAAACATGAATTTCTTTAAGTTCAACCAATACTCAGAAAGGTTCTATAGACAATGATTTGGTTATTGTTAGTTGTTGCGGCGATATTGATGTGGTCCGCAACCAGCTTGCTTTACAAAGCAGGCGTACATGACGGGAAAGAGGAACACATCTGCCTAAAGTATTCTGTTTGTGTCGGAATCGTGTTTTTTGCGATCTCTCTCGTTTATCTGATCATTCGTGAAGAACCGTTCAGCATTTTTGAAAGCGCTGTCAGATACTGGCCGATGACGGTATTCGGTATCGTATACGCCATCGTCAACACGATCTCTTATAAAGGCTATGTCTACAATGAGGCGACGGTGGAGTCGCCCGTAGAGGGGATCAGCGGCGGTACGTCTGTCATATTGCTTATCCTTGCCTATCTTGCGCTCGGAAGAGCAGATTCCATCACCGCGCTTTTAACGCCGCTGAGAACCGCAGGAATCCTTGTGATACTGGTATGCGTTATCCTGTTGTCGGTTGTTCGCAACAGAGAAAACCGGAAAGACCTGCAGGATCAAAAACAAAAATGGATGCTCCGCGGTCTGGGAACCTTGATATTCCCGGTCGTCTTCGCTGTGATCGACGGTCTGGAAACAATCGTCACAGGCGTATGTCTTGATACTACCTACGGCTTTTCTATGCCGGAGGGCGACAGTATCATCATCGTCGGAATGGAATACGCGGCATTCGCCCTCGGATTCTGGGTCTATATCAACATAAAGGAAAAGAAGATATACAATCCGTTCACCAAGAAGAGTACTCCAAGGATATTGGGCGCGGTCGCGGATAATGTCGGGATCGTTCTTTACGCCTATGCAATGGCGATAAATTCGGTATCTACCGATCCGCTTCTCGCGGTTTATCCGGTCTTTGTCATGCTCGGAGGACGCCTCCTTATGAAAGAAAAGGTCAGCAAGGCGCAGTATATTTTCCTGCTTGGAATCGTTGTGGGAAGTGTTCTGGTCGTTGTGGATACGATATCCTGATCCGATAAGTAGTCTGAAAAGGAAGATAAATCTGATGCAAATATCCCAAAAAAGGCATCATAAGCTGATGTCAAAAAAATATTTCTCTATGCTGCTGGGCGGAACGCTGACCATGATGGTGGCGTCCGTGATGCTGATGTCCGATTCCGTCATCGCCGGCGCTGTTATCGGGTCCGATGCAGTAGCAGGTATCACGCTGGTGACGCCGCTTTACTCCCTCGCGGTGTTCTTCGGCTCTGTCATCTCCATCGGTATTCCTGTACTGTACGCGACAGAGATGGGAAGATTCAACAAGAAGAGGGCGGATCAGGCGTTTGGCTCCGGTGTGCTGATGTCCATTGTTGTGGGCGTTATCCTGTTTCTTTTGATCATCCTGTTCGGAGAACTCTATCTGAACAGCTATTCCCCTGAAAAAGAGGTTCTGAATGAGGCTCGGGAATACCTGTTCTGGATGGCGTATGTGATTCTGACTATGCCGATACAAATGCTCATTGCCAATATGGTCTACAGCGACGGCGACGAAACGATATCCACCATCGCTAACGTGGTGCAGGGCATAGGCAATATCGCACTCTCCATTATACTTTGCCCCGCGATGGGTACCCGAGGAATCGGTCTGGCTTCCTTCATCTTCAATATTGTCTCTATCCTGATCCTGTTGGCTCATTTTGCGAAAAAGAGCAATTCCCTTCGCTGGAATCTGTATTTTTCCTTCTCGATGATGAAGGATGTTCTGCGTTACAGCATCATCGACTCCAGCTCCTATCTTTTTCTCGCTGTTTTTACTGCTGCACTCAACGCTTTTATCAGCGCTCAGTTTGGACCGGAGTATCTGATTCTTGCCTCAGCAGTTACACTGTGCAGGGAGTTCCAGCTGATCTTTGACGGAATCGGCGTGGCGGTCGGTCCCATCTTCGGCGTCTATGTTGGGGAACAGAATCACACCGGCCTGCGCTCCAGCTTCTCCTTGGCTAATAAAACAGCCATTGTCGAAGGTGTTGTAGTCACTTTGGCTCTGGTGATCATTGCACCGTTTGCCCCTCAGATCCTGAATGTAGATGATCCTCAGCTCGCGAGCTATGTCGTGACAGGCGTCCGCCTGAGCGCGCTGGGCTCTACCTTTATCAGTGTTCTGTATCTTCTCACCTCTTACTATCTGGTGATCGAAAAAATCACGCTGGGCGTGATCGTATGCGCCCTTCGTGACGTTATTCTGAGTGTTGCCCTTGCCGTGGCTTTTGGCAAAGTATTCGGAATCATCGGAATATATATCGGAATTGCCGCAGCGCCCGCCATTGCCTATGTGTTATTGATGCTTTATCTCGTCATACGCTATGGCAAAAAAGACTGTCCGCTGCTTCTCAGTGAGGTTCCGGGCGGGAAAAATTGCTTTTTGTTTAATCTGTCCACCGAACCGGCGGAAATCATCGACACGCAAAGGAAGGTCGAGGCTCTCCTGAAGGAACACAATGCGGATCAGCAGACCGTCGGTTATGCGATGCTGCTGATCGAAGAGATGTATACGATCATCCGCCAGAAGAATGACAACAAAGCCGTTCTCGCTGAATGTACGGTGATCCTGCATCCTGACGGCGTACAGATCATCTCAAAAGACGACGGCGTGTCCTTCGATATGACGGACGATGACGTCATCACAACATCTCTTGCCGGATATACTCTATCGGCGTTTCTGGAACAGAAGGATTACGGCAACCGTCACCTGACCGCAATGAGTTTTAACCGCAGCTCGTTATTTGTCAAGTTCCCTCAGGACTAAATGAATATAGAACAAACCAGAAAAAGGATCAAGTCTTAATTCATTATTGATTCATATTTTATCAAGTGTTTTAGAAAGTAATCTTTGTGCCTGAGCCACAGGCGCATGAAATAATTATACTATCAGGAGGATACAAACATGGCACTTTTCGGCAACAAAAATAAGGATACGAAATCGAGCGCGGGCGGCGGCAGCCATTTGAAGATATCGGTATCTAACAACGGATCGGAATACACCTTCACGCTCGACGGCAGATTGGACACGATCACCTCTCCCGACCTTGAAGCAAAGATCAATGAAGTCGTCGGCGGCGCAAGCAAGCTGACCCTCGATCTCGGAAGTTTAGAATATATCTCCAGCGCGGGACTGCGCGTCCTGCTCGGTGCGGCACAGGCGATGGACGGCAAGGGTGATATGGTCGTGTGCAATCTCACTCAGTCTGTTATGGAAGTTTTCGAACTTACCGGCTTCAGCCGTATGTTCAACATCGAATAATATAAGAAGCACATCCTCATCCGGCAGGGACCGCTGTACGGCGATGTCCCTGCCGTACTTGACGGTGAGGAACTGATTCAACGGAGAGAACATATGATGAATAAATTGAAAGACATCAAGATATACGGGTTGATTTTTACCATTGCGGCGACCCTTGCTGTCATAGCGCTCAGCACCCCCTTCTTCATCGAAGAAAGACTGCAGCCGTATCTTTATAATGCAGGCATTGATTCGATAGGATCGCTGATCTGCGCGGCACTGTTTTACGGATGTATGAGGCAGGACGGGAGCGGGATCAAGTTCTTCAGGAGTCTTATCATTCTGGTATGCGCCAGCTTTGTCATCAACGAAGTGACCTGTTATTCGGCTTTCGTGCCCGAGATGAGGATACTCTGCTTCGTTTTCTGTATGCTGAGCAAGCTGACAGACCTTGCGATGATCTACCTCTTCTATCTGTACGTCAGAGAAACGCTCGGCTTTGAGGGAAAACTCGCAAAGATTGCAAAAATACTCATCCCTGTTACGCTGATCGTTCAAGCGTTATTTTTGCTTGCCAACATTATCACACCCGTAACCTTTACTGTTGACGCTGCGGGTGTATATCAGAGTACAGATATCAGTTTGACCGAAGATATCGCTCTTATTGTGACGTCCGTTCTGACAACTGTCATGATATTTATGTCTCACAACCCTTTCAGCCAGAAAGCGGCTGCTTTGACATTTATCTTCTTACCGCTTATCGAATACGTGATCATTGAAGCAAGCTTCGGCGAAGCCTCCCAGTACGGCATCATTCTGATGTCGCTGATCATCATGTACTGCGTGATATCCAACGTCAAGAGCAGGAAGCTCGCGGTGACGGAGACAGAGCTCAATATGGCTACCGAGATCCAGACCGGCAGTCTGCCTACTGTCTTTCCGGATCGCCCGGAGTTTGATATCTACGCTTCCATGGATCCGGCGAAGGAGGTCGGCGGAGATTTCTATGATTTCTTCATGATCGACGACGATCATCTTGCGATCGTGATCGCGGACGTATCCGGAAAGGGTGTTCCTGCGGCGTTGTTCATGATGTCGTCAAAGATCTATATCAACGACCACGCCACGATCGGAGGCTCTCCCGCGGAGATACTGGGGAGAGTCAACAAGCTGGTCTGCGCGAATAACAATGCGCATATGTTCGTGACGGTTTGGCTGGGCATTCTCGAGATCAGCACCGGCAAGCTCACCTCCGCGAGCGCCGGTCACGAATATCCGATGATCAACGTCAACGGCAAATACGAGATCCTGAAGGACAAGCACGGTCTGGCGATCGGCGCGATGGATATTGCCAAGTATGTAAACACCGAGATACAGCTCAAGAAGGGCGACAGTATTTTTGTCTACACCGACGGCGTTGCTGAGGCGACAGACGCAAACAATGAGCTCTTCGGTACAGAACGCACCGTAGACGCCCTCAACGCGATCCCTAAGAGTGCTACTCAGAAGGAGGTACTGGCGGGTGTGCGCGCCGCTGTCGACGCTTTTGTCAAAGAAGCGCCTCAGTTTGACGATCTGACGATGGTCGGATTAAAGTACAACGGTCCTCAGGGAAATACCCAAACGGAGGAATGATCATGAAAGAACTAATCGTCGAAGCCAAAAGAGAAAATCTGTTGGAGGTTCAGTCGTTCATCGATGAGCAGTTGGAAGAGGTCGGCTGTCCGATGACGACCCAGATAGCGATCGACGTCGCTGTTGAGGAGCTGTTCGTCAACATTGCCAGCTATGCTTACGGTAAGGGAGAAGGCATCGCGGTGGTTCAAGTTACCGTGCATGAGGATCCGCTTTCTGTCGAGATCACCTTTATTGACAGCGGAAGGCAGTACGATCCTCTCGCAAAGGAAGACCCCGACGTTACCCTCTCTGCCAAAGAGCGCAAAAAGGGCGGCCTCGGCATCTTTATGGTCAAAAACACCATGGACAATGTGAGCTATGAATACAAGGACGGGAAGAATATCCTGACCATCAAGAAGAATTTGAACAGAACCATTATTGAATAAATCAGTTTGTTTACTTCAGAGGCAATTATTATGAAAGGTTTTTGCGAAAAGAAATTCACTTCTATGCTTATATCCGGCACCTTCACCAAGGCGGTGATGTATCTGATGCTGCTCAGCGACAGCATCATTGCCGGATTCTTTATTGGAAAATCAGGCGTTGCCGGTATCAACGCGATCACACCGCTGACCGCTGTCGTCACCTTCTTCGGTGATCTGGTTTCGACAGGCGTCGGAATCGTTTTCACACGCGAGGTCGGTGCGATGAGAAAGCGCCGGGCAGACGAGATCTACGGACAGGGACTCATCATCAGCATCGGGATCGGACTGATCTCCGCGCTTTTGATACTCGTGTTCCAAAACGCGTATTTCAGTATCAGCGGCGTCACGGGAGATATCCTGGACAAAGCGCAGGAATATTACCGTTTTCTCCCGATCAACGCGTTTTTGACTATCGTTATCTTCTATCTTGAACAGATGGTCTACAGCGACGGAGACGAGCTGTGCAATAATATCTGTTACGGCTTCCAGATCGGCGGCAATATCATCTGCTCCATCATACTGACAAACTTCCTTGGAATGACAGGTATCATCTTAGGCTCTGTGATAGGTAACAGTCTCGGTATCCTTACCTGCTTGTGGCACTTTTTCAGAAAGAAAAACACGCTGCATTTTGTATGGCATCTGTCCTTTAAGGACTTTTTGCTGACGTCGAGATACAGCATCGTTGATTCTTCTGTTTATATCTGCTGGGGTCTGATGGACTTTGTCATGATAGGATTTGTATCCCGTCACTACGGTGAGCCCGGTCTGATCACGCTTGCCGTGGTCGTCAGTCTGATCGAGTTCGGAGTTGTGATGGACGGCGTCGGAATGGCGATGCAGCCCCTGATCGGGACCTACTTCGGAGAAAAGAATCACAAACTTATCAAAAGGGTCATGAGATCCGGCATCAAGGCCGCGATCATAGAAGGCGCGGCTGCAACTGTTTTGATTTGGATATTCGCGAAACAGTTCTGCGGTCTGTTCGGCGTGACCGACGAAGCAGCGCTCGCTTCGGCAATACCCGCCATCCGGATCGTATCGCTCGGATTCATATTCTGCAGTACGGTGTCGCTCACGACCTCTTACTATATGCTGATCGACCGTATCGGTATGGCGACATGCGTCGCGTGCTTCCAGAACGGTTTACTGTACATTCTCTTACCAATAGCGGGTTCTCTTCTTTTCGGGATATATGGTATGTGGGCAGGCTTTGTTGTCGCTCCGATCCTGACGTTGATCTGCGCCATGCTCTTTGTGTATCTGAAATTCGGCAAGGATAACTTCCCGTTTTTGCTCAAAGATATGGACGCGGAGATTCTCGTTATGGAAGATACCCTTACTCCCGAATCCGCAGCTTCGCTCTCCGTACAAGTCAAAAACAGTTTGCAATCACATCAATATTCGATTGAGACAGCCAACAGCGCGGCTCTGTTTACGGAAGAGATCGGTCTGACGATCCTCGAAAGCAATCGGCCGTCAAAGAAATCGATATTGATAGAGCTTTCGCTTTTCTTTGAAGATGATCATGTTCTTATCATAGAACGTGATTCGGGAAAATTATTTGATCTGACCGACCCGGACGCTGAGATTAAGGGACTGAGCGGATTCACACTCAGCGGTCTGATGAAAGCGCATAATGAAAAGGCATATCTCGTGACCACGGGTTATAACCGGAATATGATGCGCTTTTCCCGCGCTTAAGAAGGAACAGGAGAGAGAATAAAATGAATGTTTATGATTTTGACGGAACGATTTTTCCTACGGATTGTTCGATCGGCTTTTGCTTCTGGTGCATGAAGCGGCGTCCTAAGATGTGGTTCACCTTTGCTCCGAAAGCGATCAAGAATATCATCCTGCGTAAGACAGGAAGAATACCGGAGTATAAAATGCAGCGTGAGTTTTTCGGCTATCTGACGATGGTAGATAACTTTGACGAAGAGATCGAGCGTTACTGGAATAAAAACGAAAAGAAGATCGCCCCCTGGTATCTCGCGCAAAAAAGGCCTGATGATCTGATCATCAGCGCGTCGCCCGACTGCATCATCGGCCCGATCGCGAAGAGGCTCGGAGTGAACTTCATGGCGACGGAATTCAACCGTAAATACGGAGTGTTCCTCAATAATCTGATGTACGCGCAGGAAAAGGCGCAGTACATGATCGACCACGGCTTTCCGATGATCGAGAATTTCTACTCCGACTCTCTGGCTGATACGCCGCTTGCCCTGTGCGCCGAAAAAGCGCACTTAGTTAAGGACAAAGCCAGCACCGTTGTCGACTGGCCCGATTTGGATGAAGAGACGCTGAAAATCGTCCACGAGAAAGTCGATACCGGATGGAGCGTCCATCTGGATGAATAAGAGGCAAAACAAGTGTAAAAACCTGTCTGTTCAATATCGATTCACAAATACATTTGATCGCCGGATCAACTGCCGAGTACGGACTATACATATCCGATGACGGAGGAGCGGAACAGGACACAGAGGAATGGTGGGCGGCGCTGTGTTCGACTACCCGTGATGTGTTAAAGGAATCGGACGTCAAGCCTCAAGAGATAGAAGGAATGGCGTTCTGCTCACAGATGCAGGGATCGGTTTTTGTCGATAAGGACGGAAACGCCCTCAGACGCCCGATGAACTATCTCGATCAGAAGGGCTATAAAGAATACAAGGAATGTATGGGCCGCGGCGTCATCAAGGTTTCGGGCTGCAGCCTGTATAAGCTCCTGCGGAATCTGCGCGTCAATTATGCCGGTTCCACCAGCGCCAAGGACCCTGTCTGGAAGTACAAGTGGGTGGAAAACAACGAGCCGGATGTATTCAAAAAAATATACAAATGGCTGGATATCGGCGACTATCTCACATCCCGCTGTACGGGCAGGATTGTCAGAACTGCCGATACCGCCTTTGCGACCTTTCTTTATGATACGCGAAAGGGAAAGGAAGGTTGGAACAGAGGTCTGTTGAAGATGTACAAGGTTGATCCCGACCATATGCCGGACATTATCGACTGCACAGATCAGGTCGGCGGACTCACCGAAAAAGCGGCTCAGGAGCTTGGACTCGTTGCAGGGATACCGGTCTTCGGCGGCGGAGGCGACACCACCTTCGTCAATATCGGAGCCGGTTGTACAACGCCGGGCGACACGCATATCTATGTCGGGACGTCGGGATGGGTATCGATCTTTATGGATCATCAGACCGTCGATATCGACGCCATGATCACCGGCGTTTTGTCCGCCAAGCACGGTTACTTTAACTATTACGCGGAGCTGGAAACAGCCGGAAAGTGCTTTGAATGGGTCATGGAGCATCTTGCGCTGGATGAGATCGGCGTATATCTGAATAATACTACAGTTGCGGATGATCTCGAAAGCAAATATACAAGCATTTATGACTATCTTTCCGAAGAGATCAGCAAATCGCCGCCGGGTGCAAACGGCGTGATCTTCACCCCGTGGCTCCACGGCAACCGCTGTCCGTTTGAGGACTCTAACGCGGGCGGAATGTTCTTTAACATCCGGATCGAGAACGGCAAGAGAGATATGATCCGTGCGGTATTGGAGGGCATATGCTATCATCTGCGCTGGCTGCTGGAATGTTCGGAGAAAAAGGTGAAAACGTCCGATACGATCCGCTTCGTCGGCGGAGGAGCGTTATCTCCCGTGACCTGCCAAATGTTGGCGGACATCACCGGACGAACCACAGAAACCGTCAATAATACGCAGGAGGTCGGCGCGATCGGAACGGCGCTTGTTGTCGCTGCAGGCATCAAAGGCGTGGATGTGCTTGAACTATCGCGTCAGTTGGTAAAACCAAATCATGTATATATCCCCAACTCTGAGAACAAAAAGGTATACGAACGCAATTACAGGGTTTTCAAAAACCTCTACAAATCCAACGCCGCGTATTTCAAACAGTTGAATTCCTGACGGACGACGGCTAACGCAATTTGTATGATTTCAGATCAGTAAACGAGGAGGAAAATATGCATGACAACGTTAAAATATCGCGGAAAGTAAAGTTTTTCTATGGGTTGGGGGATTTGTCCGCCAATATTCTGCTTGCCGCATTTTCTTTTTATCTGCTGTTTTTCATGGTCAGCATCGGCGGGCTCAAACCGGCTCTTGCTTCTCTTGTCTTTTTGGTCGCAAAAATCTGGGACGCGATAACAGACGTGTGGATGGGACGGATCAGCGACAACACAAAATCCAAATTCGGAAAAAGACGCGTCTATATGATATTCGGAGCCGTTCCGTTCGGATTGATGTTCATCATATTATGGCTCTGCCCCTTTTCCGTCGAGACGTCTCAATTCATTAAGTTCCTTTATTATCTGATGGCGTATTGCCTGTTTAACACCACATATACGATCGTGTACGTTCCGTATAACTCGCTCACGGCAAATATCACGGACGATTACGACCAGAGAAGCAGCTTGACGACCGCAAGAATCGTGCTCGCCAACGTGGGGCTGATACTGGGCGCGGCTTTGTTCGGACTGTTTGCCGGAGACAATACCGTATTCTCGGATCTGTTTGTTGACGCCGGATACTCCCGGTTTGAAGCGATAAAAAACTCATATCTGGTATCGAGCGCGATATTCGGCCTTCTTGCCAGCGTGACAATGCTGATCTCCGGCCTGAATGTCAAAGAAAGATATACGGGCAACGAAGAGAAAAACCCGTACGGACTGTTCAAAACTCTGTCTCAGTTCATTAAAATGAAGGAGTTCAGATACACGACAGCGTATTATCTGACCAGTATGCTGGGATTCGATATCCTCTTGGCGTTGTTTATGTTTTATATCCAGGACAGTCTCGGATATGCGCCCGACGGTATCCTTTCAATGGTTTTCGTCGCGATTCCCTTGCTTGTGGCGATGGCGACATCTGTAGTTTGGGACAAGCTGTCGGCGAAATATGAAAAACACAGAGTGTATTTGTTCTCGGTGATAGTCACCTCCATCGGGCTGATAATCGCTCTGCTCGTCCCTTCGTTCAAAGGAGAAATGTATCAGTCCGCCTCCGCTTCGATGGGAGAACTGCTTTCATCCGGCACTACGATCATTCTGACGCTGGCGGTATTTGTAGTCGGGTGCGGAATGAGCGGCATCCAGATCCTCCCATACGCTTCCATTCCGGATATCGTCGAACTCGACGAATATACATACGGAATCCGGAGAGAAGGCGCATATTACGGTGTGCAAAGCTTTATCTACAAGCTTTCAAACGGCGTCGCGCTTGCGCTGGTATCTCTTCTTCTGCAGCTGTTCCAGTATAAAGAGACCCCATTCCTGGATGAGGGAACGGGCGAAGTCGTTTACTCATTCGTACAATCTCAAACGGCACAAGATGCAGTCAGAATCATCTTCTGTGTTCTTCCGGCAGCAATATTCGTTATTTCGATAATATGCGCTTATAAAGCTAATATGGGAAGAAACAGATTTAATGAAATAAAAGAAGAATTGGCTAAAAGGAGATAAAAACAAAAAACCGAAAGGAGAACAAAATGAAAATCACGACATTCAATCCGCTGATTATTACGAGGGATCCCGACACAGCGATCGAGCTTTTCGAAAAGCTGGGATTCAAACAGCACCATGTAAAACAGAATATCAGCGAAATAAAAACCACGGACGTTCGCATGAAGGACGATAACGGCTTTTATGTTGACATTGTGCAAGGTGACGGAGAGTACACGATGATCCGCGTCAATGTGGATGATTTCGATGAAGCGATCGAATTCTTCATGTCTCATGGCTTCAGAAAGCCGCACCATGAAAGAGCGCACAAAACCGTTGATACCGGATCTTCCAGATATACCATGGTGGTTTCACCGTCCGGTTATATACTGGCAGTTTCGCAGCATATCAAAGATAATGATTAAAAGAGGAGCATAAACATGAGAATAACAACATTCAATCCGCAGATATTCACAAAGAACGCCGATCCGATCGTAGACCTGTTTGAGGGATTAGGCTTTCAAAAGCGCCACGACCAAGAGGGGATCGGCGAATTGAATGTGGAAGGCATCCGAATGAAGAATGAGGACGGCTTTTATCTGGATATTTCTTGCCCGGATACCAACCTTCCGCGCGATATGGTAGGCATCCGCATGAACGTGGATGACTTTGACAGCGCGTATCAGCTTCTTCTGGAACACGGTTTCAAAAATGTCTACGGTGAAAAGACCGTTGACACCGCTACCAGCAGATCGGCGGTGCTGATCTCTTCTTCCGGATTCGGTATCAATCTGATTCAGCACAAAAAATGATTTGAAAAGGAGATAACCCCATGAAAATCACAACGTTTAATCCCATGATCGTTACAAAAAACGCTGAGGCGACCATTGCTCTCTTTGAGGCTCTCGGTTTTGAGCGCCGCCACACCAAGACCGGTATCAACGACCATGTCACCAGCGTCATTATGAAGTATACGGGCGAGGACGGCAAGGAGTTCCGTGTCGCCGTTACCGAGGCTCCCGTGCCGCAGGATATCACATCGATCGCAATGAATGTCCGCGACTTCGACGAGGCGTATCAGCTGCTCGAAGCGAAAGGCTTCAAGAACGCTCAAGGCGATAAGGTCACCGATACAGGCTCCTCTAAAGCCACGATGATGGTATCCCCGTCCGGCTTCTCAATCAGTATCAGCGAACATATCAGAAAAGAAGAAGAATAATCTCTGTTAAGTCAGCGCTCTGCTTTTCAAAGGCAGGGCGCTTCCGCAAATGAATGCACTTAAGGCACTGTGAAGAAATGAAGCAAAGTTGCTTCACACTTCATAGTGCCTTGTGCTTTTAGCATCAGAAAATCGTAAGCCAGATTTCGAAAGATCTGTGCAGTTTCTTCTAATCTGAGTTCAAGAATCACCTTTTCATATTTCTGAATGCGGCTATAACTTCTTGATATACAAAATCCCCCTCATGATAGTTTATTATTCTATCATAAGGGGGTGTTTTTGCTATAGTCCGGTTTTTCTGGATCTGTTCATCATACAGGTGGTTTTGCTAGGGTATAGTGCACTTGTATCCTATTCGGTGTGACAGAGCGATATTCCGCTCGGAAAGGAAAGATGAAATGTACGCAACCGAATATAATAATAACTTGATCACCGCGCTGTACTGCAGGCTCTCACAAGAGGATCTGTTGGCCGGTGAGTCAAACTCCATAACCAATCAGAAAATCATACTCAGCAAGCACGCTGAACAGCTTGGTCTTCACAACTGCCAATTCTACATAGACGACGGCTACAGCGGCACCGACAACACCCGCCCCGCGTATGTTCAGATGAAGCGAGATATGGAGGCAGGCAAGATCGGGACGATCATCGTCAAGGATCAGTCCCGTCTCGGGCGTGACCATATGGAGACCGATGCGATGATGGAACTGGTGTTCCCTCAATACGACGTCCGCTTTATCGCGGTGAACGACGGCGTCGATACCATCAACGGATTAAACGAGATGTCCGGCATCCGCAACTACTTCAACGACTTCTATGCGGCGGACACTTCCAAGAAGATCCGTGCGGTGCAGAAAGCTAAAGGCGAACGCGGCGAGCCTGTGGGAACAACGGTGCCTTACGGCTACTTAAAGAATCCCGAATACAAAGGTAATCAGAAGGAAGCCCCGTGGTTGATAATCGATCCTCAGGCAGCTCCGATTGTAAAGAGAATCTTCGAAATGTACGCCTCCGGAATTGGGATTAGAAGGATATGTGCTACCTTTGAGGAAGAGAAGATCACCGCACCCGGTGTATACTTGTTCCACCTGACAGGAACCAAAGCAAGTCACCCGAATCTGGCTCAACCTTATCGCTGGTCGATCACAACCATAAGAAGGATGCTCAGTAATCAGTTCTACTGTGGAGATACGATAAACTTCAAGACCTACAGCAAATCCAATAAACTGAAGAAAAGGCTGAAGAACGACTCCAATATATGAGTGCATTTTGCGGATTGTGCCATATTAGGGTAAACACTCGGATGAAATCTAAACTCGCGCCACAGGCGATTTGTGAGCATTTGTGAAGGGGTTGTGCAGCAGAAGTAACATGCGCGCTATCTGTTAGAAAAAAGCACAAAGAGCAGGAGCAGATGATTGGTGTATCATCTGCCCCTGCCCTTGTAGTTGTGTAGCAAAATAAAAATTGTTTGTCGCTCGTCCTCATCGGCTGTACTCGGTAGACGCATCCGGTAGGTGCGCCTTGACCTCGTTTTGCCGTTCGTCCTCTCCCCACCGCATAGGGATGCGTCGGGGACCCCATTACCTCTCTCGAGGTGTTGGTATGTTACCTTACATATCTTAAAATTGCAAGTGTTTATTTTAAAAAAGTTCGTCAAAAAATGAGCAGACTAACAAAGAACAAGGCAACCGGTATCAGTTGAACAAAAAAAGAACTTTTTGTTTCAAAGCTATTGACAACAGATTACAAATATGTTATTCTTTCAATATTAGAACATTCTGTTTCAAAGTTTGATTTGTAAGTTGGTGAGTTAATGGGTAAGAAAAGAACCGATAGATACAGCGGTATCGTTGAATATATCAATCAGTATTACGCTGAGAATATGCGCTATCCTTCCGTCAGAGATATCGTAGCGGGTACCGGAGTTCCGCTCTCTTCTGTCCATCGTTATCTCAAAGAGATGAATGATAACGGCGTGCTTCAATATGACGGTCGAAGAAGCATTAATACAACAGAGATGAGAATGGAACGCCCTTCGAGATATATGAAAGTGCTTGGCTATGTCGCTTGCGGCGAAGGTCAGGAGGAAGAAGAAAGCGTTATCGAATACATCCGTATGCCGGAAAGTATCGTTGGCAAAGGTGAATTCTTCGCGCTGATCGCAAAAGGTGAATCCATGATTGACGCGGGTATTTATCCCGGAGATTATGTCATTGTCAGACAGCAGAATACCGCCGACGTCGGAGATTATGTTGTCGCTCTGTATGAGGGAAAAAATAACCTTAAACTTCTTCAAAAAGAGGATGACAAATATATTCTCAGCTCCTGCAATAAGGATAAGGAAATGTTCCCGGATATCTATCCCGAAGATTTAAAGATCCAAGGTGTTGCAGTTTGCGTTACACATAAACTGAAATAGTTTATTACAACTGAATAAATGAACGAATAAGTGGTCGTTAGTTTTGAGAAGAAGTCATCCTGCATCGGAGATCTGTTCCGAGAAGGAATAGGTATCCGGCGCGGGATATTTTCATCTTAGTTTATTCGCACATACATTCTATAAACGGATTTGTTATATGAATCAGAGAAAGGAGAGTCAATGATAAATCATCCTAAGAAAGATATCGTTCAGATAGCTTTACGTCCCGGATTTGTTATCATCCCGCGCGAGTTCTTTACGCTCAAGATGAGCGCGAATGAGTTCCGTATCTACATTGTTTTGCTGACATATGAGGATCGCAAAACACATACCTGTTATCCGTCGCTGTCTACGCTTGCGAAAGCGGCGGGAGTCACTAAAAAGACCGCTATGAAGTGTGTTCATATGCTCGAGGAAAAGAGATTGATTGACATCAAACACACAAAAATGTATGCGAAGGACGGCTCTGTTCTCAACGGTAATCTCGAGTATCATTTCAACCCGATCTCATGGGCTGTGCGGTATCAGAATGAAAATAAGCTGAGAGAGTCCGCAAGGATTCAGCAAATCTGTAAGAAGCGCAAGAGGTTTGCTAAACGTTCGGCATGATTATTATGGGCTCTTTTAGAGCGCGCTTAGGGGAAGCAGGTAAAAGCGGGGGTCGCTTACGTGGCTTCCCCCGCCGATTACATCGGACGGCAGAGCCGACCGTTTCGCCGTTCTTTAGGGTTTTCCTTAGGTGGGTTGCTAAAGGGTCGTCCCGATTTGGAGGTTTTAGATGAAAAAGAACAGATTCAATACCTATCTTGACGAGGATTTAAGTAAGAA
>CACYFH010000005.1 GCA_902773635.1 uncultured Ruminococcus sp.
AGATTGCCACGGGCTGAAGCCCTCGCAATGACGTTTTTAATCGGTTGAGATTGCCACGGGCTGAAGCCCTCGCAATGACAATTTATAAGAAGAGGTGAGAACATGGCGGAGTTATCTCCGATGATGAAGCAATATTTCCAGATCAAGGAGGAGAACAAGGACAGCATCCTGTTCTTCCGTCTCGGCGATTTCTACGAGATGTTCTATGATGATGCGAAGCTCGCTTCCAAGGAACTGGAGCTGACCCTCACCGGCCGCGACTGCGGTCAGGAGGAGCGCGCTCCGATGTGCGGCGTGCCGTTCCACTCCGCTGAGAGCTATATCGCGCGGCTGGTCGCGAAGGGCTACAAGGTCGCGATCTGTGAGCAGACGGAGGATCCCGCCAAGGCGAAGGGGCTCGTCCGCCGCGATATCATCCGCGTCATCACGCCCGGTACGGTCATGGAATCCTCCATGCTCGACGAGAGCGAGAACAACTATATCTGCTCCATGTTCGCGGATAAAAACGCCGTGGGCATTGCCTTCTGCGATATCTCCACGGGTCAGCTTTTTGTCTCTCACTTCAAGACGGATCACAGCTTCTCTCAGCTCAAGGATCTTCTGACCTCTTATTCGCCGAAGGAGCTGCTGATCGCCGGCAGGCTCGCACAGAACAAGGTGCTCCACCTGTTCATTAAGGAGAAGCTGACGAACGCTTCCGTTTCTCACCCTGACGAGAGCCTCTGCGGTCTGATCGACTGCACCGCGATCGTCAACAGTCATTTTGATGAAAAGAACACCGCGAAGATCGCGGATATGCCGGAGGTCAATATCGCCCTCGGCGTGCTGATGTCCTATTTGAAGGACACCCAGAAAACCGGTCTCGAACGCATCGACACCATCGAGTTCTTTGCGGAAGACCAGTATATGAAGCTCGATTACAACACCCGCCGCAATCTGGAGCTGACCAAGACCATGATCGCGAAGGAGAAGAAGCACTCGCTCCTTTGGGTGCTGGACAAGACCCGCACCGCGATGGGAAAGCGCATGATCAAGTACTGGGTCGAGCACCCGCTCCTCAGCATCACCGCGATCCTCAAACGCCAGAACGCGGTGGAGGAGCTGGTCGGCGACACGGTGAACCGTTTGGAGCTGACCGCGAACCTCACGGGTATCTTTGATATCGAGCGCCTGATGACGAAGATCGTCTACGGCTCGGCGAATGCGCGCGAGTTGCGCTCGCTGTGTCAGGCATTCACCAATTTACCGACGCTGAAAGCGACGCTGGAGCCGTTCAAGTCGAAGCTGCTCCACGCGCTGTATCAGGATCTCGACCCGCTCGACGATATGCGCGAGTTGATCGACACGGCGATCGTCGAGGACCCGCCGTTCTCCGTGCGTGAGGGCGGGTTGATCAAGGAGGGCTACTCCGCTCCCCTTGACGAGATCAAGCACGATATGACCGACTCGACCTCCTTGCTCGCTCGCATTGAAGCCGAGCAGAAGGAGCTGACCGGCATCCCGAAGCTCAAGGTCGGCTACAACCGCGTGTTCGGTTATTATATCGAGGTCACCAATTCGTATAAAAATCTGGTGCCCGAGACCTATATCAGAAAGCAGACGCTCACCAACTGTGAGCGATACATCACCCCGGAGTTGAAGGAGCTGGAGAGCCGTATCCTCGGCGCGAAGGATCGCTCCGTCGCGATCGAGTACGAGCTGTTCAACGATGTGCGCGAGCAGGTCGCCTTGAACCTCGACCGCATCGAGCGCACCGCGAAGGCGATCGCCGTGCTGGATACGCTCGTCTCTCTCGCGAATGTCGCGGCGGACAACCGCTACACCCGACCCGATATCACCCAAAGCTCCGTGATTCGTCTCAAGGACAGCCGCCATCCGGTGGTCGAGGCGCTGTTGAGTAACGCGATGTTTGTGCCGAACGACGTTCTGCTCGACAACATGGAGAACCGCATCGCGATCATCACCGGCCCTAATATGGCGGGTAAATCCACCTATATGCGGCAGGTCGCGCTGATCGTGCTGATGGCGCAGATGGGCTCGTTCGTGCCTGCTTCGTACGCTCAGATCGGGCTTGTGGACGCGATCTTCACCCGTGTGGGTGCGTCCGACGACCTTGCGAGCGGTCAATCGACCTTCATGGTGGAGATGAACGAGGTCGCGAACATCGTCTCCCACGCGACGTCTAAGAGCCTGCTGATCCTCGACGAGATCGGCAGAGGTACCTCTACATATGACGGTATGAGCATTGCCCGCGCAGTGCTGGAATATGTCGCCGATAAGAAAAAGCTCGGCGCGAGAGCGCTTTTCGCGACCCATTACCATGAGCTGACCGTGATGGAAGAGCTGCTCGACGGCGTGAAGAATTACAATATCGCTGTCAAGAAGCGCGGCGACGAGATCACCTTCCTGAGAAGGATCGTCCCCGGCGGCGCGGACGAGAGCTACGGCGTCGAAGTCGCAAAGCTCGCGGGTCTGCCCGACAGCATCATTGAAAGAGCAAAAGAGATATTAGCGGAGCTGAATGAACATGCCCCGCAGGAGCATACGGAAAGAACAGCTCCCGCAGAGGAGCCGGGCTTACAGCTCAGCCTCATGCCCTCATCCGACGGCATGATCGAGCAGAAGCTCAGAAGCGTAGACGTCAACACCCTGACGCCCATAGAGGCGATGAACATCCTCTATGAGTTGAAGGGAATGGTAGAATAAAGAATACGGAATAAAGAATAGTGAATAATTGCGGTTTCTCGTTTCACTCGATCAATTTGATTCGGGTGAGGGCAGAGCCCTGTCTTCATTATTCATTCTTCAATCTTCGGTATTCATTACGAAATGAGAGGAGGAACGGCATTGGGCAGAATCAATATTTTGGATAAGCACGTTGCGGAGCTGATCGCGGCGGGCGAGGTCGTCGAGCGCCCTTCCTCCGTGATCAAGGAGCTGGTGGAGAACTCCATCGACGCCGGTTCCACTGTCGTTACCGTTGAGATCAAGAACGGGGG
The DNA here is from genome assembly GCA_902773635.1 of uncultured Ruminococcus sp. GTDB lineage: Bacteria > Bacillota > Clostridia > Oscillospirales > Acutalibacteraceae > Ruminococcoides. The sequence goes on from CACYFH010000005.1 coordinate 3,000, forward strand.
CGTGACCTTCATGCGCGTGTCCGATAACGGCTGCGGTATTTTGAAGGATGATATCCGTCCGGCGTTCATCCGCCACGCGACCTCCAAGGTGCGGGATGAGGACGATCTCGGCGCGATTGCGACCCTGGGCTTCCGCGGCGAGGCGCTCGCCTCTGTGTCCTCCGTCTCCCATCTGGAGCTGATCACCAAGGCGCGTGAGGAGGAGACCGGCACCCGCTATCTGATCGAGGGCGGGGAAGAGGTATCCTTTGAGGATATCGGCTGTCCCGACGGCACGACCTTCATTATCCGCGACCTGTTCTACAATGTGCCCGCCCGCATGAAATTCCTGAAAACGGATATGGCGGAGGGCAACGCCGTATCGAATGTGGTCGATAAGATCGCGCTGTCTCACCCCGAGATCGCGATCACCTATATCAAGGATCAGAAAACCGTCCTGCGTACCGCGGGCGACGGAAAGCTCCTGTCCGCGATTTACGCAGTTTACGGTCGTGATTTTGCATCGTCGCTGATTCCGGTCGATTATACCCTGGGCGGGATCCATGTGTACGGCTTCATCAGCCGTCCCGAGAACGCCCGCCCCAACCGCAATATGCAGAACTTTTTCATCAACCATCGCTACGTGATTTCCAAGACCGCGATGGCGGCGATCGGCGAAGCCTGCAAGGGGAGCGTGATGGTCGGCAAGTTCCCGTCCTGCGTGCTGAATCTCGATATGTCGTTCGGCGCGGTGGACGTCAACGTCCATCCGACCAAGCTGGAGGTGCGCTTCGTCAATGAGCGTCCTGTTTTCGACGCGGTGTATCACGCGGTGAAAACGGCGCTGCTGAACGGTGAGAAGCGCATCGAAGCAAAGCTCCCGAATAACCCGAAGGTGCGTGTCAATCCCTTTGAGCTGGCGCAGAAGGTGTTCCGCGAGAGGGATGAAAAGCCCGCGCCGATCGAGCAGAAGCGTTATGCACAGCCCCAAAAGCCCGCCGTGAAGCCTGCTCAGGTTGAAAGAAAGCCGAGCGACGACCTCTTCCGCATGCTCGACGAGCCTGTAGAAAAGCCCGCTGAAAAGCCGACCGGAAAGCCTGCTGAAACGCCTGCCGCGAATATCGCGGATTCCGATTCTCCCTTCATGGAGGAATTCCGCAGGATGCAGGAGAGGAAGAAGGAAGAAAAGGCGCAGGTCGAGCAGAAGGCGGAGGCGGTCGCAGAGCCTGTAGAGGAGAAGGCGGAGCCCGCCGAGCCGCAGCCGCTGATCGAGCTCTCCGAGAACTATTACCGCGTGATCGGCGAAGCCTTCAAGACCTATATCATCGTGGAGAAAAACGAGCGCGAGCTGATGCTCATTGACAAGCACGCCGCGCACGAGCGCATTATTTTTGAAAAGCTGAAAAAGGAGAAGGACAGCGGCTACAGCCAGCTCTTGCTGACCCCGCTGACCGTGACCCTCAACAAGATAGATTACAACGCTGTGATCTCGAACCTCGACGTATTCAGCGAGGCGGGCTTCGATATCGACGACTTCGGCAACGGCTCCGTGATCGTGCGGAGCGCGCCGCAGTATCTTCCCATCGAGGATATCGAAGATTCCGTCGTCGAGATGGCGGGATATCTCAGCGAGAACAAAAAGGAGATCCGTTCGGAGAAGATGGAATGGATCTACGCGAACGTGAGCTGCCGCGCCGCGATCAAGGGCGGCAACCGCACCACCGAGCAGGAGCTGATCGCTCTCGCGCGTCAGGTGGAGGACGAGGATATCCGCCACTGTCCGCACGGTCGGCCCGTCTGTATCATTTTGAAGAAGCATGAGCTCGAGCGCATGTTCGGGAGGCTCCAATGACGGAGAAGATACCTGTCGTCGCCGTCGTCGGGCCTACCGCCTCGGGTAAGACCGCGCTCGCCGTCGCGCTGGCAAAGGCGCTGGACGGTGAGGTCGTCTCCGCGGATTCCATGCAGATCTACCGCCATATGGATATCGCGACCGCAAAGCCCAGTGAGGAAGAAAAGCAGGGGATACCCCATCACCTGATGGACTTCCTCGAGCCGACGGAGAGCTTCTCTGTCGCGCGCTACTGTGAGCTGGCGCATGCGGCGATCGGGGATATCCGCAGGAGAGGGAAGCTCCCGATCATCGCGGGCGGTACGGGCTTGTATGTCGACGCGCTCCTCGGCAATATGGCGTTTGAGGAGCAGGAGACCGATCCCGCTCTGCGTGAGGAGCTCCATGCTGAGCTGGAGGAAAAGGGACTCGACGCGCTTCTTGACGAGATCCGCTCCTTCGACCCCGCATCCTATGAGCGGTTGAAGGAAGGGCGCAACCCGCGCCGGATCGTGCGCTGTATCGAGGTCTACCGCTCCACCGGCATGACCCAGACGGCGCTCAACGAGAAGCAGATCACGCCGGAATCCCCCTACAAAGCCGTGAAATTCGGCTTGAAGGCGGCTGACCGCGAATATCTCTATGAGCGCATCAACCGCCGCGTCGATCTCATGATGGAGCAAGGATTGCTCGAAGAAACGCGGGCGTTCTATGCCGCAGACTTCGGCGATACCGCCGCTGCCGCGATCGGCTACAAGGAGCTTCTGCCGTATCTCAGCGGCGAAGCTGAGCTGGATGCTTGTCTCGAGAACCTCAAGCGCTCCACCCGCCGCTACGCGAAGCGTCAGCTGACGTGGTTCAGCCGTGACGAGAGCATCCGCTGGTACCTGATCGACGAAGAGAGCTTTGACGAGATATGCGACAATGCTGTTTCACATATAAAGGAAGTATTTTATGAGTAAAGAACCCTCAAAACGTTCTAAGATCACAAAAAGAATCATCATCGGCGTGGCAGTCGCCCTGGTGCTGGTGTACATCGTTTTCCTGTTCATCACCACTAACTTTCTCGGCAACAACAATCTGGTGACCGAGACCGCCTACCACGCGAAGGCTTACGATACCATTGAGAGCAAGGGCATGGTCGTGCGGGATGAAGAATATCTCCAGTCGACTGCGAACGGCGTGATGGTGTACGACGTCAGCGACGGTCTCAAGGTCAAGGCTGGCGGCACGATCGCGACCGCCTACGCCTCTCAGGAGGATGTCACGGCGGTACAGAAGGTCGAGGAGCTGGACGCGCAGATCGCGTTCCTCGAAAGCCTGGGTGCGGCGGGTTCCTCCGCGAACGTCGGCATCGACACCCTCAACAGCCAGATCAACGAGCGCCTTCTGACCCTGATGCAGGAGAAGAACAGCCACGATTTCGGCGCGAACATGACGATCGCGCGCGATAACCTCCTGACCTCCATCCTCAGGAAACAGATCCTCACCGGCGAGCAGGGCAATATCACGCAGAAGATCGACGAGCTGAAAAGCGAACGCGAGGCTGTGAAGGCGACCTGCGGCGCGCCGATCGGTACGGTCAAGTCGACCTACTCGGGCTATTTTGTCTCGAAGGTGGACGGCTATGAGACGACCTTCGACACCTCCAAGCTCGACGAGATTAAGGCGTCCGACGTCAAGAACGCGAAGCCCGCGGATATCGACCCCGACGCCTATATCGGCAAGATCGTGCACAACGTCAACTGGTATCTGCTGTGTCCCGTCACAGCGGATGAAGCGACGGCGCTGAGCCACTCCGATTCTGAGGTTCAGGTGCGCCTGCCGTCCGTGCTGGACGAGCCGATTCCCGCGAAGATTATCCACGTCAATACCTTCAATGACAGTAATGAATCTCTCGCGGTGTTACAATGCAATTACATGAGCGACGCGCTCTCGAACCTCCGTCAGGATAATATCGAGATCATCGTCAACGAGTATGAGGGCTTGAAGATCAGCAAGTCCGCCCTCCATGACGACGAGGTCACCTATTATGAGGAGGACGCGAGCGGCAACGATATCGAGAAGAAGGAACGCGTGCAGGGCGTATACATCGTGTACGGCGCGGAGCTGGTGTTCAAGCAGGTCGCGATCACCTACGCGGGCGATGATTACATCATCTGCAACGAGAACCCCGACGAGGGGCTCCTGCTGAACGGTTCCACGATATCTCTGTATGACAAGGTCGTCGTAGAAGGAGGAGATCTGTTCAATGGCAAGATCATTCAGTGACGTAGAATACAATTACAAAACCATCTGTGAGAATATCGCGAGGGCGGCGCAGTCGGTGGGCAAAACGGCGGAGGATATCACCTTCCTCGCCGCGACCAAGACCGTGGACGCGCCGACCATCAACCACGCGATCTCTCTGGGGCTTCGCTATATCGGCGAGAACCGCGTGCAGGAGCTTCTGAGCAAGTATGAGGAATATGACCTCGAGCACGCTTCGCTCCAGTTCATCGGACATTTGCAGAGTAATAAGGTGCGCCAGATCGTCGGCAAGGTCGATCTGATCCAGTCAGTCGATTCCTTGAAGCTCGCCGAGGAGATCTCCCGCTGTTCTCAAAAGCTCGGTATCTCCACCGATATCCTGCTGGAGGTGAACATCGGCAGGGAGGAGAACAAGTCCGGCGTTCTGCCCGAAGCGCTGTATGAACTGCTCGATCAGATACGGGAAATCCCTGCTGTGAAGGTCCGAGGACTGATGGCGATACCCCCGATTTGTGAAAATGCACAAGAAAATTGTAAATATTTTGATAATATGCGTAATATGTTCCTTGACATTAGGAGCAAAAATATAGATAATATATCTATGGATATACTTAGCATGGGTATGTCTGACGATTACGCGGAGGCGATCCGCTGCGGCGCGAATATGGTGAGGGTCGGTTCGGCTCTCTTCGGCGCCCGCAATTATAACGTATAAAGGTTTTTGATTTATAAACAGAAAACGGAGGAAACCAAAATGGCAGGATTTGTAGATAAGTTCAAGCGCATGTGGGATGCGCCCGACGATGAGTATGAGTACAACGACTATGAGGAATTTGAGGATGAGACCGCCGGTGAGGAGCAGGCTCCTTCACGCCGTTCTTCCGCTTCTTCCTCCCGCTATGACGATTTCGACGACGTGAGCACGAGCCGCGACCGCGACCGTACCGCTTCCGCCTCTTCCCGCCGCAATAACGTTGTCAACATCAGCGCGACCGCGAAGCTGGCTGTCGCTCTTTTCAAGCCGGAGCGCTTCGGCGAGGAGACCCGCAACATCGCCGACGAGCTGATCAAGACCCACACCGTCGTCCTCAACCTGGAGAACACCAACAAGGATATGGCGCGCCGCATCATCGACTTTCTCTCCGGCGTTGCGTATGCGAACCGCGGCAAGATCAAGAAGGTCGCGACCTCTACCTTCATCATCATCCCCAACAACGTCGACCTCACCGGCGACGACCTGCTGGATGAGCTGGAGCACAGCGGCGTTTACTTCTGATAAACGATGAATACCCAGTCGGCGGAGGACAAGCTTCTGCTGAGCAAGGCTTATGACGCGATAGAGCTCTCCGAGCGCATCGGCGCTCCGCGGTTCCTCGGCTTTCTCAATGAGCATGAGAGCCTGTACCTGCGCGAGCACCTGCCGAAAAGGGCGGATATCCGCTTCTTCGGCGGCTACGAGGACGCGACGCGGCTGATGCTCGGCGCGGGCGCAGAGGAAGGCGACTTCCCGATCGTGCCCCTGGAGCTCAGTTACAAGCCCGAATTCGACCTCAGACACCGCGACTTCCTAGGCTCATTGATGGGGCTTGGGATCCGGCGCGATACCGTCGGCGATATCCTTGTCACGGACGGCAGAGCGGTGATCTTCGCGCGTGAGGACGTCGCGCCGTTCATCCTCTCTCAGGTGGAGAAGATCGGACGCGTCGGCGTGAAGGTCGGTTACGCGGAGCTTGAAGATCTCCCCGTCGCAAATGATATCGAGGAACTGGTCATCACCCTGAGCTCCCTGAGGCTGGACGCCTTTGTCGCCCATGCCGCAAAGCTCTCGCGGGACAAGGCCGCGGGGCTTATCAAGAATGAAACGGTCATGGTTGACCATATCATACAGACGAGCGCGTCGTATCAGCTCAAGGAGGGCGCGACCGTCACGATCAGGAAATACGGTAAATTTGTTTTGTCAGGATTGCTCGGCGAATCCCGCAAGGGTAAGCTCAGGGTATCCGTCAAACACTATAGATAGGATAGGAGTGTATCCCCATGTTAACGATTGATGAAATTAAAGAAATCAGCTTCAGAACCGTCGGTAAAAAGGGTTACTACGGCGAAGAAGTAGACGCATTCATCGACGAGGTGATTGCAACCGTTGAGCAGCTGACTGCTGAGAAGAACGAGTGTTTGCGTAAAATGGATATTCTGGCGGGCAAGGTAGAGCAGTATCGCGAGAAGGAAGAGACCATCAACAACGCGCTGTACACCGCTGAGCAGCTCAAGGAAGAGAAGCTCAAGGAAGCGAAGGCGAAGGCTGACTACATCGTCAAGACCGCTGAGCAGAAGCGCCGTACCATCCTCACCGAGGCTGAGATGGCGACCGAGCGCGAGAAGGATAAGTTCCAGGCGATGCAGGAGGATACCGCGAAGCTGCGCGAGGAGCTTCTCGCAGTCTACAAGAAGCACATCCTGCTGATCAAGGAGCTGCCCGATATGGACGCCGCCCTCAAGACCCGTGAGCAGCTCGACGAGAAATATCCCTTCGAGCCGGTAGACGACGCTGACGTCAAGATCGCTCCTGACCGCAACGAGGTAGAGGAAGCGGCTGAGGAAGCCGTCGAGGAGCCCGTTGAGGAAGCCGCTGAGACCGAGCAGCCCAAGCTCAAGCGCGAGCGCAACGACAAGTTCGAGAAGCTGCAGTTCGGCGACAACTACGACGTATAATTAATAAGTTTGAAACGATCCGGTGCAGAGCGCGTGTGCATGCTCTGCACCGATAATCTGATATTTGGAGTGTATGAAAATGTCCCAGGATTACAATAAGACCCTGAATCTCCCGCAGACCGATTTCCCGATGCGCGGCGGTCTGCCCCAGTCAGAGCCGAAGACGCTCGAGCGCTGGGAGCAGGAGAAGGTCTATGACAAGTTGATCAAAAAGAACGACGGCAAGCCGCTTTATGTACTGCATGACGGCCCTCCCTACGCGAACGGCGATATCCATCTCGGCCATGCGCTGAACAAGATCCTCAAGGATTTTATTGTCCGCTATAAGAATATGGCGGGCTTTCAGTCGCCCTTTGTACCCGGCTGGGATACCCACGGTCTGCCCACTGAGCTGAAGGCGCGCGCGAAGGCGGGTATCGGCAGTTCTGCTGATATTTCTGTATTGGAATTAAGAAAGCTCTGTGAGGAATTTGTCCGCGGCTATATCGACGACCAGAGAGTGCAGTTCAAGCGTCTCGGCATCATCGGCGAATGGGACAATCCCTACATCACCTTAAAGCCCGAGTTCGAGGCTGAGCAGATCAAGGTATTTGCTGAGATGGCGGATCGCGGCTATATCTACAAGGGCTTGAAGCCCGTATACTGGTGCCCTGAGTGCAAAACCGCGCTCGCGGAGGCTGAGATCGAGTACGCGGAGGATCCGTGCCACTCCATCTACGTCAAGTTCCGCGTGACGGACGACCTCGGCAAGTTCTCCGCCATGGGCATCGACCCCAAGAAGGTCAGCTTCGTCATCTGGACGACCACTACCTGGACCCTTCCCGCGAACCTCGCGATCTGCGTCGGTCCGCGCTATGAATATTCCATCATCAAGTGCGGCGACGAGTACTATGTCATGGCGACCGACCTCTATGAGGGCGCGATGGCGGAGGCTGAGCTGACCGATTATGAGGTCGTCGGCACCATCCAGGGCGCTGAGCTGGAGTACATGAAGACCCAGCATCCGTTCCTCGACCGTGAGTCTCTGCTGATCGTCGGCGAGCACGTTACCCTCGAGAGCGGTACTGGCTGCGTTCATACCGCTCCCGGTCACGGCGTAGACGACTATAACGTCTGCCAGAATTACCCCGAGATTCCGACCATCTGCCCGGTAGACGCGAACGGCGTTCTCACTGAGGAGGCGGGTCAGTTCGCGGGTCTGACTACCGATGAAGCGAACAAGAAGATCGCGATCTATCTCGAGGAGACCGGCTCTCTCTTTGCTCTGAAAAAGATCATCCACCAGTATCCGCATTGCTGGCGCTGTAAGACCCCGATCCTCTTCCGCGCGACCGACCAGTGGTTCTGCTCTGTTGAAGATTTCAAGGAGCAGGCTGTCGACGCGATCAACACCGTAGAGTGGATCCCCGCATGGGGCAAGGATCGCATCACCGCCATGGTGCGCGACCGCAAGGACTGGTGTATCTCCCGTCAGCGTAAATGGGGCGTGCCGATCCCGATCTTCTACTGCAAGGACTGCGGCGAGCCCTACGTCAATAAGGACGCGATGATGGCTGTTGCCGACCTGTTCGGCAGGGAAGGTTCCAACGCGTGGTTCGAGAAGGATGCTTCCGAGATCCTGCCCGAGGGCACCAAGTGTCCGAAGTGCGGCGGCGCTTCCTTCGATAAGGAAAAGGATATCATGGACGTCTGGTTCGATTCCGGTTCGTCCTGGCGCTCTGTCTGCAAGCGCAGACCCTACCTCGGCGCTCCCGTTGACCTCTATCTCGAGGGCAACGATCAGTACCGCGGCTGGTTCCAGAGCTCCCTGCTGACCTCCGTTGCGACCGAAGGCGTCGCGCCCTACCGCACCGTCCTTACGCACGGCATGATCCTCGATATGGAGCGCCGCAAGATGAGTAAGTCGATGGGCAACGGCATCAGCCCGCAGGAGGTCACCCAGCAGTACGGCGCGGACGTGCTCCGTCTGTGGGTCGCTTCTTCCGACTACCAGTCCGATATCACCATCTCCCGCGATATCTTAAAGCAGATGTCTGAGGCTTATCGCAAGATCAGAAACACCGCGCGCTACATCCTCGGCAACCTCAGCGACTTCGACCCCGACAAGGATATGGTCGCGGCTGACGAGCTGACCCCGATCGACAAGTGGGCGATGGTCAAGCTCAACGAGCTGATCGAAAAGTGCCTGAACGCTTACGATAAATTCGAATTCCATCAGGTCTATCATTCCATCCACAAGTTCTGTGTCGTCGATATGAGTAACTTCTACCTCGACGTACTCAAGGACAGATTATATACCGAGAAGGCTGACTCCGTTGAGCGCCGCGCCGCACAGACCGCAATGTACAGGATCCTCGACGCGCTGACCCGTATGCTCACGCCAATCCTGGCATACACCGCCGACGAGATCTGGAGATACATGCCGCATACTGCCGCGGACGACAAGGAGAACGTCCTTTACAACGAGATGCCCAAGACCGTTGACGTCACCGTCGACGAGAGCTTCATCTCCGACTGGGATCGCATCCATGAGCTGCGCGACACCGTGAAGAAGTCTCTCGAGGTCGTCATCAAGGACAAGACCGTCAAGACCTCTCTGGAGACCTGCGTCACCCTGAAAGCGAGCGGCGAGGAGTACATGTTCATCGAGAGCGTTCTGCCCGAGTTGAAGGCTGTGTTCATCGTCTCCGACGTCAAGCTCGTTGAGGACGACGGCGAACTGGCTGTTGAAGTCAGCAAGGCGGAAGGCGAGAAGTGCGAGCGCTGCTGGGCTTATTCGACCACCGTCGGCTCCTGCGCGGAGCATCCGACCCTCTGCGCGCGCTGTGCCGCGATCCTCGGCTAAAAAACCAAAAACAACAATCATGCGGTGTACCGCCCGGTACACCGCATTCTCATAGGAAGTGAAACGATGATTTTTCTCTATATCGCGATCATCATTCTGATCCCGGTGCTCGCCGAGGTCATCCGCGGGCTGATCGTCGGCGGCGTGACGCCCGTCGGCACAGTCAGCGTGATCCCCGGGCTGTTCGACCTGACCTATTCGGAGAACCGCGGCGTCGCCTTCGGACTGTTCCAGGACGGCACGGTCTTCTTTGCGGTCACGACCGGTATCGTGATCATTGTCGCGGCAATATTTCTTGTAAAGAATTATAAGAAGAGCAAGCTGTTCTCGATCGCGCTCTCGCTGATCATCGGCGGAGGGCTGGGAAACCTGTTCGAGCGCGTGTATTACGGTTATGTGACCGACTATCTCAGCCTGTCCTTCTTCCCGCCGATCTGCAACTTTGCGGATTACTGTATCACGGCGGGCACCGTCTGTCTCGTGATCTATCTCCTGTTCTTCTCGGATTTCTTGAAGAGCGACAAGAAAAAGAGCGAAAATGGAGAGGCTTGATTTCATTGTCGCGGATGTCTATGGCGGCGTTCGGCTTGACAAATTTCTCTCAGAGAATATTCCCGGCCTCAGCCGCTCTGCGATCACCAAGCTGATCGAGGACGGAATGGTCACGGTAGGGGAGAAGGCGGTCAAGAAGAATTACAAGACAGCCGTCGGCGACGCCGTTTCTGTTTTGATCGACGACCCCCAGCCGGTCGACATCACACCGGAGAACATCCCGCTCGACATCGTGTATGAGGACAGCGACCTGCTCGTGGTCAATAAGCCGAAGGGCATGGTCGTCCATCCTGCGCCCGGCAATTACAGCGGCACGCTGGTCAACGCCCTGATGTACCATTGCGGCGAGGAGCTCAGCGGCATCAACGGTGAGCTGCGCCCCGGCATCGTCCACCGCATCGACAAGAATACCAGCGGACTTCTGGCGGTCGCAAAGTCCGATATCGCCCACGCGGGGCTGAGCGAGCAGATCAAGGAGCACAGCTTTACCCGCGAGTATCTCGCAATCTGTTACGGTAATCTAAAGGAGGAAGAGCGCACGGTCGACGCGCCCATCGGCAGGCATAAGCTCGACCGCAAGCGCATGTGCGTGACGCAGCTCAACAGTAAGCCCGCCGTTACCCATATCAAGGTACTGGAGCGCTACGGCGGCTTCACCTATGTGAAATGTATTCTGGAGACGGGCCGCACCCACCAGATCCGCGTCCACATGGCGCATATCGGGCACCCGCTCGCGGGAGATGACGTCTACGGACCGTCAAAGGTGATCACAGAGCTGCACGGTCAGTGTCTCCACGCCTATAAACTCGGTTTTATCCATCCTGTCAGCGGAGAGTATCTGGAATTCACCGCTGACCCGCCGGAGAGCTTCGTCAGGTTCAAGGAAAAGCTGAGAAACGCCCTGTAGAGTTCCGAGAATCAGGATATAATCAACGAATTTGTTGATTATTAAAAAAACACTTGCATTTATCAGCGTTTTGTGGTAATATATTTAGGCATTTGAATACCGTCCTGTCCGGGACGGGGTTCAGATCTGAACAAAGGTTCAAATTTGAAGCGGATAGTCCTCTGCACGGCGATATCGCCGGAGTACGAATATCTGAAAAAAACAGGAGGAAAATATGGACGCATTAAAGAAAATCGCAGAAGGCTCCGTCAAGGAGACCACTCCCGAATTCCGCATCGGCGATACCGTAAAGGTTTCCGTTAACATTCGCGAGGGCGAGAGAGAAAGAATTCAGATGTTCGAGGGTACTGTCATCGCGCGCCGCGGTTCCGGCGTTGCCGAGACCTTCACCGTTCGCCGCCTTTCCTACGGCGTAGGCGTCGAGAGAGTATTCCCGCTCCACAGCCCGAACGTTGTCGACGTTAAGGTCGTTCGTCGCGGTAAGGTTCGCCGCAGCAAGCTCTACTATCTGCGTGACAGAGTCGGTAAGGCTGCTAAGGTCAAGGAAGAAATTCGTAAATAATTTTTGAATTATTTCGCAGGGGGCTTTACAGCCCCCTTTTTCCATGCTATTTTATGAAGGCATGGAGGCGATTTGATGAAAAAAATGAAGATAGTGCTCAACAAGAGTCCGCATACCTCGGCTACGCTTGACTGGCTCGGCAACTTTTTGAAGCTTCTCTCGATTTTTCTGATTCTTTCTACGTTTGTATTTCGTATCGCTGTTGTGGATGGACGTAGCATGGAGACTACGCTGATTGATACCGATCGCCTTTTGGTGACCGATCTGTTCTATGTGCCGCAAAACGGCGATATAATTGTCATAAGCCGCGGCGCTGAGATTGACAAGCCGCTTGTCAAACGCGTGATTGCTGTTGCAGGGCAGGAACTCCGTATCGATTATGAGAAAAACTCCGTATATGTGGACGGAGTAATGTTGGATGAGCCTTATATTCAAGGGAAAACCATCCGCGGTACCGTCCCGGAGAGTGAGTTGAATGGCATCGTACCTCAGGGTAAGGTGTTTGTTATGGGTGATAACCGCGAGCATTCTACTGACAGCCGCTTCTACAGCATCGGTCTGATCGACATGGAGAACATCATTGGTAAGGTGCAGCTTAAGCTGCTGCCACATAGCTATGATGCCGGTGATCTGACCATTGATTTCAGTCGCTTTGGTTCTGTTTATTCTAAACAAGAATGATAACGAATAAAAAAATATTTCTTTGGGGGCTTTACAGCCCCCTTTTTCCGTGTTATTATATTCTCATACAGAAACTAAAATGTGTCGGCTCAGTCGACTATGGAGATGTTCCCCCTTGAAAATAGATAACGAATTACTCGATATCCTCTTTGTTGAGGAAGCGGGAGTCCCTGTTGAGAATGAAGAAGAGGGAAAGCCCGAAATCAAAATTGTAAAAAATAACGTTGCCTCGACCGTCTTTGACTGGCTGGGCAGCTTGTTCTCTGCGCTTGTCGTGGTGCTGATCGTCATGACGTTCTTCTTCCGCATCATCGACGTCGACGGCCGCAGCATGGAGCCGACCCTGATCGACACCGACAAGGTCGTCATCACCAACCTGTTCTATACGCCGCAAAACGGCGATATCGTCATCATCAGCCACGCGACCAACTATTCAAAGCCTCTCGTCAAACGCGTGATCGCGACCGCCGGTCAGGAGGTACGCATCGACTATGCGAACAACGCGGTCTATGTGGACGGTCAAAAGCTCGACGAACCGTATATCCAGGGCATCACCGTGCAGGGCGATATCCCTGAATCGGAGCTCAACGGCATCGTCCCGGAGGGCAAGGTGTTCGTCATGGGCGATAACCGCACGGTCTCTCTGGACAGCCGCTACCGCGAGGTCGGCTATATTGACGTCGACGCGATCATCGGCAAGGCACAGCTGGACATCATCCCGCATAAGTATGAGGACGGCAAGCTGAAATTTGATATCAGCGGCATCCGCTATGTGTATAACTGATCGAGAATAACTGCGAAGGGCTGTCCTTGCGACAGCCCTTTTTTGAAGGAATGAACCATGAGTACAGTCAAAAAGAACAATAAAAAGAATTACGGCGCGAAGCCCGCTCCCAAAGGGCGCTCCGGCGCACGGATGAATCAGGGAGCAAAACAGCAGAAGCCGAAAGCCGTTCCCGCGAAGACGGTCAAGCCGAAGAAGGAAAAACCGGCTTTCAACAGAGATAAAAAGAAGGATAACGCGGGCGTTCACAATCAAATCATCCAGTGGTACCCCGGTCATATGACCAAGACCAAGCGCCGCATGGAGAAGGACTTGAAGCTGGTGGACGCCGTCGCGGAGATCATCGACGCGCGTATCCCGATCTCGTCGAGAAATCCCGATATCGCCCGCCTCACCGCAGGCAAGCCGCGTATCGTCCTGCTGAACAAGTGCGATATGGCGGATAAACGCGCGACCGCGAGGTGGGTGGAGGCGCTGAGCAGTGAGAATGTCCGTGCGATTCCGGTTGATTGCAAAAGCGGCAGGGGCGTGGACAGGTTCGTCCCCGTTCTGACGGAGATGCTCGCGGGCAGGATCGAGAGCTACAAGGCGAAGGGCATGGTGAATCCATCCATGCGCGTGATGATCGTCGGCATCCCCAATGTCGGCAAATCGACCTTCATCAACCGTATCTCCAAGAAAACGAAGGCGGTCTCCGCAGACCGTCCCGGCGTGACGCGCGGCAACCAGTGGTTCACCGTCAGCAAGGGCTTCGAGATGCTCGACACACCCGGCGTGCTGTGGCCGAAGTTCGACGACCAGACGGTGGGCGAGCGCTTAGCGTTCACCGGCGCGATCAAAAGCGACGTCATGGACACGGAGCTGCTCGCGGTGCGCTTGCTCGATCTGCTGAAGGATCTGGCGACGCCCGAATTCATCGAGCGCTATCAGCTCACAGAGGACGATTTACAGCTGGAGAGCTATGCGCTTTTGGCGCTGATCGCAAAGCACAGGGGCATGCTTGTCTCCGGCGGCGAGCCGGACACCGAACGCGCGGCGTATACCGTTCTCGATGAATTCCGCGCCGCAAAGCTCGGAAAGCTGACGCTGGAAATGCCGTGACGCTTCTTGTAGGGACGAGCATTGCTCGTCCGAAATCAGATTTCGTTATGCGGACGACCGATGGTCGTCCCTACGATTCATGAAAGGAGTTTCCCGTGGATTGGTTATATTACGAAAAAGAAGCGATGGCGAAGGGCTACCGACATATCTGCGGCGTGGATGAAGCAGGCCGCGGGCCGCTTGCCGGACCTGTCTGTGCCGCCGCGGTGATTTTGCCCGAGGGCTGTATCATAGAGGGTGTGAATGATTCAAAGAAGCTCACCGAAAAGAAGCGTGAGGCGCTGTTCGACGTGATCATCGAGACGGCGGTCTCCTGCTCCATCGCCTTCGGCACGGTGGAGGAGATCGAGCGCGACAACATCCTCGCGACCACGATGAATACGATGAAGCGTGCTGTTGAGGGGTTGAGCGTGAAGGCGGACTACGCCATGATCGACGGCAACCGTCTCCCGCCGCTGGACATCCCCGCCGAGACGATCGTCAAGGGTGACGCGAACTCCATGTCGATCGCCGCCGCGTCTATTCTGGCGAAGGTCAGCAGGGATCGCCTGATGCTCGAATACGCGAAGAAGTACCCGGAGTATGAGTTTGAGAAGCACAAGGGCTACGGCACGAAGCTCCATATCGAGAAGATACTGGAGTTCGGCGAGACCCCCATCCACCGTCCGTCCTTCCTCAAAAAGATCTACGCGAAGTATCGCCGTTAGGCTCCCTTATCATGATGAAGCATTACACCGATGCAGAATTCGGCGCTTTGGGCGAGAAGCTCGCCGCCGACTATCTGAAAAAGAAGCGTTATAAAATTCTTGAAAAGAATTATAAGATACAAGCCGGCGAGGTGGATATCATCGCCGCAACAGGGGAGAGGATCGTTTTCGTCGAGGTGAAAACGCGCGGAAGGGATCCGATGTTCCCCGGTCATACCGCCGTCACCCGCGAGAAACAGTTGCGATTGTTGCGCGCCGCGTCCATGTACATGCGGCTGACGAAGTGCAGGCTCTCGCCGCGCTTCGACGTGATCGAGCTGGAGATCGACCGCGGCACGGGCAAGCTGATCCGGCTCAACCATTATGAGAGCGCCTTCTCCCAGACGGAGAGCTACGCTCGGTTTTGAACGCCTTTTCCGTTACCGGAAAGGCGTTTTTGCTATAAAAGTCGGCATTTCAGCGGCTTTTTTGTTTTATTGACTATTGCGGAAAAGTCGGATTTATGGTACAATACGAAGATGATAAAATGGGTTAGGAGGGTCTATATGTTCTATCATTCTACTCAGGACAAAAACAAGACGGTCGAGTCCGCTCAGGCGATCGCCCAGGGCATTTCTCAGGACGGCGGCTTGTTTGTTCCCGAAAGCTTCCCTCAGCTTTCTGAGGAGGAGCTGCGCGCGATGCTCTCCATGTCGTATCGGGAGAGAGCGAAGCTCGTCATCGGCAAGTATCTCACCGACTTCACCGCCGAGGAGATCGCCGACTGCGTTGACAGCGCGTATACAACAGAAAAATTCGGCTCCGAGAATCCCGCTCCCATCGCGTCCGTTGATTATAACGGCGCGGAGCTGAACCTTCTCGAGCTGTGGCACGGTCCGACCTGCGCCTTCAAGGATATGGCGCTGCAGATCCTGCCGCATTTCCTCACAAAGTCGCTGAAAAAGGTCGGCGGCGGTCGTGAGGCGGTCATCCTGGTCGCCACCTCCGGCGATACCGGCAAGGCGGCGCTCGAGGGCTTCAAGGACGTCGATCATACCAAGATCATCGTGTTCTATCCCGTGGACGGCGTGTCCGCGATGCAGAAGCACCAGATGAACACCCAGGAGGGCGGAAACGTCTACGTCTGCGCTATCCGCGGTAACTTTGACGACGCCCAGACTGCGGTCAAGAGAATCTTCACCGACAAGGAGACGCAGGATATCTTGGCGGAGCACAACATGATGTTCTCATCCGCAAACTCCATCAACTGGGGTCGTCTGCTCCCGCAGATCGTCTACTATATTTCCGCTTACTGCGATATGGTCAACCTCGGCAAGGTCGCCTTCGGTGAGAAGATCAATATCACCGTCCCGACCGGCAACTTCGGCAACATCCTCGCCGCGTATTATGCCTATGAAATGGGTCTGCCGGTGAATCGCTTCATCTGCGCTTCCAACTCCAACAACGTGCTGACCGACTTCATCCGTACCGGCGTGTATGATAAAAACCGCGATTTCTATACCACCGTCTCTCCGTCGATGGATATTCTGGTGTCCTCCAATCTGGAGCGCCTGCTCTACGCGATGTCCGGCAACAACGACGTCGAGACGAAGAGCTACATGGACGCGCTGAAAACAAAGGGCGTGTATGAGGTCTCAGACACGATCAAGGAGAAGATCGCGGCGCTCTTCTGGGGCGGCTACGCCGATGAGGACGCGACCAAGGCGACCATCCACGGTCTCTTTGAACAGCAGCATTATCTGAGCGATACGCATACCGCGGTCGCCGTCGCCGTCTGTGACGACTACATCCGCGAGACAGGGGATAAGACCCCGGTGGTCATCGCTTCCACCGCAAGCCCCTACAAGTTCTCCAAAGCCGTTCTCGGCGCGCTCGATCGGGGCGATCTGCCCGAGACCGAGTTCGATATGGTCGAGCAGCTCCACGAGATCACCGGCGCTCCGGTTCCCGCTCCGCTCGCGTCTCTGCGCGGCAAGACGGCGCGCTTCGGCGACGTCACCGATAAGGATGCGATGCAGGGCGTCGTGCTCCGCGCACTGGGTATCGGCGAATGAGTCTGTTCGCGATAGCGGATACGCACCTCTCCTTCGGTACGGATAAGCCGATGGACGTGTTTCGCGGCTGGTCAGATTACACCGACCGCCTCAAGCGCAACTGGGAGCACCTCGTGACGGACGACGACACGGTCGTGATCGCGGGTGATATTTCCTGGGCGATGAAGCTCGAGGACTGCCACGCGGACTTCGCCTTTCTCAACAGTCTCCCCGGCAGGAAGATCATCCTCAAGGGCAACCACGATTACTGGTGGACGACCAAGAAGAAGATGGACGACTACCTCGTCGCCTGCGGCTTTGACACCATGAGGATCCTGTTCAACAACAGCTTTCTGATCGAGGGCAGAACGATCTGCGGCACGCGCGGCTGGTACTACGACAAAGAGGGCGAGCACGATATGAAGGTGATCAACCGGGAGATCGGGCGTCTCAAAATGTCCTTTGCCGAAGCGAAGAAGCTGAGCGATGTGACACCGATCGCCTTCCTCCACTATCCGCCGGTCTATGCCGACGTGGAGTGTGAGGAGATCATGCAGGCTTTGCTTGATTTAGGTATCAGGGAGTGTTATTACGGACATCTTCACGGCGAGAACACCCACCGCAACGCGGTCGTCGGAGAGTACAAGGGGATCAACTTCCACCTGATCGCGGGCGATTATACGCGATTTACCCCTATTTTAGTCCGATAAATCCCGATATTTTTACAAATTATCCATAGTATTTTTCAGCTATATATGATATAGTATGTTAGACCAAAATCAAAGATGGTCAAATGAATGTGTAATAATTCTTAGGAGGAATATAAAATGGCTTTAAAATCATCTGCCAAGACTGAGGCAAACACCTACGAGGTAGAAGTTACCGTAGACGGCGAGACCTTTATGGTAGCCGTTGCGAAGGTATTTAAGAAGGAAAGCAAGAAGATCACTGTTCCCGGTTTCCGCAAGGGCAAGGCGCCCCGCGCGATCATCGAGAAGATGTACGGTAAGGACGTATTCTATGAGGATGCGATGCAGGAGTGCTATCCTGAGGCGCTGGACGAGGCGTGCAAGGAAGCTGACCTGAATGTCATCACCGTCACCGGTCTCGAGGCGACCGAGGTCTCTGAGGACGGCTTCACCTTCAAGGCGACCGTGATCGTAGAGCCTGAGATCGAGATCAAGGATTACAAGGGTATCGAGGTAGAGAAGCTCTCCACCGAGGTTACCGAGGAAATGATCGACGAGGAGATCAACTCTGTGCGCGAGCGCAACAGCCGCATGGTCACCGTTGAGGACAGAGCCGCTCAGAACGGCGACACCGTTGTCATCGACTTTGAGGGCTTCTGCGACGGCGAGGCTTTCGACGGCGGCAAGGCTGAGGAATACAACCTCGAGCTCGGCTCCGGCAACTTCATCCCCGGCTTTGAGGAGCAGATCGTCGGCCACAACACCGGCGACGAGTTCACCATCGACGTCAAGTTCCCCGAGGAGTATCAGGCGGAGAACCTCAAGGGCAAGGACGCGCAGTTCAAGATCAAGCTCCATGAGATCAAGGTCAAGGAGCTGCCCGAGGTAGACGACGATTTCG
Organism: uncultured Ruminococcus sp.; assembly: GCA_902773635.1. GTDB lineage: Bacteria > Bacillota > Clostridia > Oscillospirales > Acutalibacteraceae > Ruminococcoides. The sequence continues at coordinate 21,534 of CACYFH010000005.1, forward strand.
TCAAGGACGTTTCCGAGAAGGATACCGTCGCTGAGTACCGCGAGGAGCTCAAGAAGACCGTCGCAAAGCGTCTGGAGTCCGCTTCCGAGCGCGACCTCGACGACAAGCTGACCAACGCTGTCATCGAGAAGGTCGAGGGCGAGATCCCCTCCCAGATGATCGACAGAGAGGCTCAGAACATGATCCAGGAGATGGATATGCGTCTGCGCCAGCAGGGTATGGACTTCGACACCTATATGAAGTACACCGGCATGAATGCGGACTCCGTTCTGGAGATGTATAAGCCCGAGGCCGAGCGCAGAGTCAAGATGCGTCTGGCTCTCGAGAAGATCGCTGAGCTGGAGAAGATCGAGCCGACTGAGGAGGATATCGAGGCTGAGTACAACAGAATGGCTGAGTCTTACAAGATGGAAGCCGACAAGGTCAAGGAGATCATCCCCGCAGAGAGCCTGAAAGAGGATCTCGGCGTTCAGCTCGCGATGAAGCTCGTCAAGGATAACGCTGTTATCAAGTGATCAGTGGTCAGTGACCAGTGACCGGTTATAACAGGCGACGACCGCCTGTTGCTGAAGAATAATATTCAACCGTTTGAAACATACTATAATACTGCGAAAGGATGGTTGTTATGGCATTAGTACCTTATGTAGTAGAACAAACAAACCGCGGCGAGCGTTCCTATGATATTTTCTCTCGCTTGCTGAACGATAGAATCATTATGCTCAATGAAGAGGTCAACTCCACGACTGCGAGCCTCGTTGTCGCCCAGCTTTTGTACCTCGAGGGTCAGGATCCCAACAAGGATATCTCCCTGTATATCAATTCTCCGGGCGGCTCCGTGACCGACGGCATGGCGATCTATGACACCATGCAGTATATCAAGTGCGACGTCTCCACCATCTGCATGGGCATGGCGGCGTCCATGGGCGCGTTCCTGCTCGCAGCAGGCACAAAGGGCAAGCGCTATGCGCTCCCGAACGCGGACATCATGATCCACCAGCCCTCCGGCGGCGCTCAGGGTCAGGCGACCGATATCGAGATCCATACCCAGCATATCCTGCACACCAAGCAGAAGCTCAATGAGATCCTTGCAAAGAACACCGGTCAGCCCCTCGAGACCATACAGCGCGACACCGAGCGCGACAACTTCATGACCGCACAGCAGGCGCTGGAGTACGGTCTGATCGACAAGGTCATCGAGCACAGATAAAATATTTGTGTGGGAGCGTCGCCCTCGACGCCCCGTATGGAACGACAGTGATCATCGTAGGCTGTCAATTCGTGGTTAGTTAGGAGAGCTTTATGGCAGGAAAGAAACCTGAGAATAAAATCTACTGCTCCTTCTGCGGAAAGCCGCAGGAGATGGTGGGTCGGCTGATCGCCGGAAACGGCGTGTATATCTGCGACCAGTGCGTCGACCTGTGCATGTCCATCCTGGAGGAGGGCGAGCCGCAGGGCCCCGAGATGGGGGAGGAGCTTCATCCCGAGACGGAAAAGCTCTTGAAGCCCAAGGAGATCAAGGCGATCCTCGACGAGTACGTCATCGGTCAGGACGCGGCGAAAAAGACCCTCTCCGTAGCGGTCTACAACCACTATAAGCGCGTGTTCAACCGTGACGACAGCGTGGAGTTCTCCAAGTCCAATGTCCTCATGCTCGGTCCGACCGGCGTGGGCAAGACGCTCTTGGCTCAGACCCTGGCGAAGGCGCTGGATGTACCGTTCGCGATCGCGGACGCGACCACCCTGACGGAGGCCGGCTACGTCGGCGAGGACGTCGAGAACATCCTCTTGAAGCTGATCCAGGCGGCGGACTTCGATATCGAGAGAGCCGAGCGCGGCATCATCTATATCGACGAGATCGACAAGATCGCGCGCAAGTCCGAGAATCCCTCCATCACCCGCGACGTCAGCGGCGAGGGCGTTCAGCAGGCGCTGTTGAAGATCGTTGAGGGCACCGTCTCCAACGTACCTCCGCAGGGCGGCAGAAAGCATCCGCAGCAGGAATTTCTGCAGATCGACACCAAGAACATCCTCTTCATCTGTGCCGGCGCGTTTGACGGTCTGGATAAGGTCGTCAAGAAGCGCATGGGTTCCAAGGTGCTCGGCTTTGAGGCGGACGTTTCCACCACAAACGAGGCGCTCGAGAAGGACTGGATGAAGCATGTGACCGGTCACGATCTGATCAAGTTCGGCATCATTCCCGAGCTGATCGGCAGACTGCCCGTCATCACGGCGCTGTCCGACCTCTCCGAGGACGATATGGTGCGCGTGCTCACCGAGCCGAAGAATTCCGTGATCGCCCAGTATAAGCACCTGTTCAAGCTCGACCGCGTCGACCTGCTCTTTGAGAAGGAAGCGCTCTACGCGATCGCGAAGAAGGCGAAGGAGCAGAACACCGGTGCGCGCGGACTGCGCGGCATCATCGAGGGTCTCTTGACCGATCTGATGTTTGAGACGCCGTCGGACGAGACGATCGAGAAGATCGTCATCAACCGCGAGGTGGTCGAGGAAGGCGCAGAGCCGAGGATCATCCGCGCGAAATCCCCTCTTGAAGCCAGTCATGAATACGACGACGCTTCGTAAGCATTGACTTTATACTGCAAAGGCGCAGTATACATGAATAGACGAACTGCATAGAAAAGGCTGTATGTCAACGCATACAGCCTTATGCTGATTATATAGGAAGCTGATTATAATTCTAAAGGAGAATTATGGATACCGTAAAACCCAGTGTAAATCTACCGGTTCTGCCGCTTCGGGGCGTGGTCATGTTCCCGAAGATGATGCTGAACTTTGACGTGAACCGAAAGCGCTCCAAGAAGGCGCTGGATCTCGCCATGAACGGCGACCAGCTGATCTTCCTCACGGCGCAGATGGATCCGTCCCAGAACGAGCCGACCGCCGACGACGTCTACAAGGTCGGCACCGTCTGCCGCGTCAAGCAGGTCGTCCGCGAGGATCACGGCTCGACCCGCGTGGTGGTCGAGGGTCTGTGGCGCGGCGCGATCGTCGAGACCGAGCCGAACGATGGCTGTCTTTATGCCGCGATCGAGCCCTACGGCGAGGCGCGCTCCCATGCGCTGACCACCCGCGATATCGCCCTCATGCGCTCTCTGAAAGCGACCTTTGAGCGCTATATGGAACTGACACCGAAGCTCCCTGCCGATATTCTCTTCAAGATCGGCATGTCCAATGAGCCGGGCGATCTGGCGGACTATGTCGCATCCAACGTGATGCTCGACGCGGAGATCAAGCAGATCATCCTGGAAACGGTCAACCTTTCCGACCGCCTGGAGGTGCTGATCGACGCGATGCAGAATGAGATCTACATCCTCACCGTCGAGCAGGATATCATGGACAAGGCGAAATCCCGCATCGACCAGAGCCAGCGCGACTATTATCTGCGCGAGCAGATGAACGTCATCCGCGACGAGCTCGGCGACAACGGCGACTTCAACGATATCGACGAGCTGCGCAAGAAGATCGCCGATATGAAGCTCCCCGAGGACGTGGAGAAGGCGCTGAATAAGGAGTGCTCCCGCTTGGAGCGTCTGCCTGTCGGGACGAACGAATCCAGCGTGATCGAGACCTACATAGACACCGTGCTTGACCTGCCGTGGAACACGATGACCGAGGAGAATATCGACCTCGACGCCGTGCGCGAGCAGCTCGACCGCGATCACTACGGCTTGGATAAGGTCAAGAAGCATATCATCGAGCAACTGGCTGTCAGGAAGCTCAGCGATAAGGCGAAGGGGCAGATTCTCTGTCTCGTCGGCCCTCCCGGTGTGGGCAAGACCTCCATCGCGACCTCGATCGGCGACGCGATCGGCAGAAAGAGCCAGCGTGTGGCGCTCGGCGGCGTGCGTGATGAAGCGGAGATCCGCGGTCACAGACGCACCTACATCGCCTCCATGCCCGGACGCATCATCAACGCGATCCGCAAGTGCGGTGCGCGCAACCCGCTCCTGATCCTCGACGAGGTGGATAAGCTCTCCGCCGACTACAAGGGCGACCCGTCCTCGGCGCTGTTGGAGGTGCTCGACAGCGAGCAGAATTACGCCTTCGTCGATCATTATATCGACCTGCCGTTCGACCTCTCCGACGTTATGTTCATCACCACGGCGAACGACGCTGACCTGATCCCTGCGCCCCTGCGCGACCGTATGGACGTGATCGAGCTGCCGTCTTATACCCGCGTGGAGAAGTTCAATATCGCGAAAAAGCACCTGCTCCCGAAGCAGATGGCGCAGTGCGGCATCAAGCGCAAGAACTTCCGCATGAGCGACAAGGCGATCTACGCCGTGATCGACTTCTATACCCGCGAGGCGGGCGTGCGTAACCTCGAACGCGAGCTGAAAGCGATCCTCCGCAAGGCGGCTGTCGCGATCCTCGCCGATCCCGAGACCGTCGTGAAGGTCACGGACAAGAACATCGACGCCTATCTGGGCGTGAAGAAATATCTCGATGATATCGCCGCGAAGAAGGACGAGGTCGGCATGGTGAACGGTCTCGCTTGGACTGCTGTCGGCGGCACGCTTCTGCCGCTGGAATGTGTCGTCATGCACGGCACCGGAAAGCTGGAGCTGACCGGCTCTCTCGGCGACGTGATGCAGGAGAGCGCCAAGGCGGCGATCACCGCGATCCGTACCCGCGCGGAGAAATATCATATCGACCCCGATTTCTATAAAAACAAGGATATCCACATCCACGCGCTGGAGGGCGCGATCCCGAAGGATGGACCCTCCGCGGGCGTGACGATGGCGACCGCGCTGTACTCTGCGTTGACCGGTCAGGCTGTCCGCGCCGACGTCGCGATGACCGGCGAGATCAGTATTTCCGGACGCGTCCTGCCCATCGGCGGCTTGAAGGAGAAGAGTATGGCGGCGTATAAGGCAGGCGTGAAGCACGTCATCATCCCCAAGGAGAATGAGCGCGACCTCGCGGACTTTGACCCGGAGATCAGGGAGAGCATCACCTATCATCCCGTTTCCACCATCGACGAGGTGCTCAAGCTCGCCATCGCCGAGGAGAAGAAGCCCGCCGCAAAGCCGAAGAACAGCAGGAAGAAAGCGGCTAAAATAGTGAGGAGTGAGGAATTAGGAGTGAGGAGTTAACGCTCGCAACATCGCTCATAATTCCAAATTAGAAATATGCTGAATGTTGAATTTACCTATTCCGCGGGGCTTAGCTCTCAGCTGCGCCCGGACGACCGCCTCGACGTGGTCTTTTCCGGCCGCTCCAACGTGGGCAAGTCCTCGCTGATCAATAAGCTGTGCAACCGCAAATCCCTCGCGCGCGTCAGCTCCAAGCCCGGCAAGACTGCTACCATCAACTTCTTTGACGCAAAGACCTTCAACCTCGTCGACCTTCCCGGCTACGGCTACGCGAAGGTCAGCAAGGTTGAGAAGCTGAGGTGGGCGGAGCTGGTGGAGGGGTATTTCGCCGCAGGGAGAAATATCGCGCTCGTCGTGCAGATCATCGACATGCGCCATAAGCCGACCGCTGACGATATGAATATGATCCGCTTTCTCTATGACAGCGGCATCCCGTTCATCGTCGTGATGACGAAGTCGGACAAGCTCAACAAGAGCGAGTATCAGGCGCAGATGGCGCAGATCTCCGAGATCATGGCGGAGTTCGAGAACGTGAGGCTGTACCCGTTCTCAGCCGTCAAGGGCGAAGGCGCAGAGGCGATCACCGAGGCGATACAGGCGCATCTTTCGTAACATGAAACACGGCGGGAGCAAGCCCCCGCCCTACAAAATGGCTATATAGGGAGGTAAAGTATGAAAAAGACACCGTTTCTGACCAAAGAAATGGCGCAGGATATCATCCGCGATATCCCCACGCCGTTCCACATCTACGATGAAAAGGGCATCCGCGAGAACTGCCGCCGTCTGTACAAGGCGTTCAGTTGGAACAAGGGCTTCAAGGAGTATTTCGCCGTCAAGGCGACCCCGAACCCCTATCTGCTGAGCATCCTGAAGGAAGAGGGCTGTGGCGTGGACTGCTCGTCCCTGACGGAGCTCGTCATGAGCGAAGCATGCGGATTCTCCGGCGACGACATCATGTTTTCCTCCAACGTCACGCCCGAGGAGGATATGGTGAAGGCGTATCAGCTCGGCGCGTACATCAACCTGGACGATATCAACTTCGTTCCCTTTATCGAGCGCGTCTGCGGCGTTCCGGAGACCGTTTGTTGCCGCTATAATCCGGGCGGCACCTTTGAGCTTGCGGCGTCCCGCACGGGCGTGCAGGTCATGGACAACCCCGGCGAGGCGAAGTACGGCATGAGCGAGGATCAGATGGCTCAGGCGTTCACCCGCCTGAAAGCGGACGGCGCGAAGCACTTCGGCATCCACGCATTTTTAGCCTCCAATACCGTTTCCAACGAGTATTACGCGGAGCTTGCGTCCATCCTGTTCAAGCTCGCTGTGCGCCTTCGCGACCGCTGCGGCGTGCACATCAGCTTCATCAACCTGTCCGGCGGTATCGGTGTGGACTACCGTCCTGAGGAACCGACCAACGATATCATGATCATCGGCGATCTCGTCCGTCAGAAGTATGAGGAGATCCTCGTGCCCGAGGGCATGGACGACGTCGCGATCTTCTCTGAGCTTGGCCGCTACATGATGGCGCCCTACGGCGCGCTGATCGCGAAGTGCTTGCACACCAAGCACATTTACAAGGACTACATCGGTCTGGACGCCTGCGCCGCGAACCTTATGCGCCCCGCGATGTACGGCTCCTACCACCACATCACCGTGCTCGGCAAGGAGAACGAGCCGTGCACCTTCAAGTATGACGTGACCGGCGGTCTGTGCGAGAACAACGACAAGTTCGCCGTCGACCGCATGCTCCCGGAGATCCTGCCGGATGATCTGATCTACATCCACGACACCGGCGCGCACGGCTTCTCGATGGGCTATAATTATAACGGCAAGCTGAGATCGGCGGAGGTACTCCTCAGGGAGGACGGCTCCCATCAGCTCATCCGCCGCGCGGAGACGATGGACGATTATTTCGCGACCTTCGACTTCTCGCCCTATCATTTTAAAACTAAATAGGGGAGAGCCGCGCGAACTGAATAATAAAAAAGGGATGTCACATTTTCGTGTGACATCCCTTTTTTTGCCATTGATTAATACCAACCGTTGGTGGTGGGAACTTCTCTATCGCCGCTGCCGTCCAGATCCTTCAGTAGGCTGTAGGCATTATGACGATCCTTTAATAATAATCCACCGGAGGTCGTGATGACGTCCTCGCTGTCAAACTCCGTGAGTTTTAATACAGGCTTCTCATAGATTTCGTTCATGTTTTTACCTCCTGTTATGCTACGTCGTTATAACTGAAATAGCAGCCGCCGAGTATGTGGGAATTTCCGTTATAATCGCTGTATGCAACACGCTCCAGACCGTTCGCGTTGGTGTAATGGATGTAGGGGCGGGCGAGAACCTTCAAATCTTTGTTTGCGTCTGGTTCCTCATAGGTGACGACGAGGGTATAGAGCAGATAGTCGCCGTATCTGCGGTGATCCCGCGCGACATATTTGCTGTTGCTGTTGCTTTTGTTGGATTCTTGGGAAGTACAGTTTACATTCGTTGCAAAGCCGAAGTAGGTATCATCCGGCGCCTCGGAAGAAGATGTGTCGATTCCGTTTGCAGAATCGCTGACATATTGCAGCTTATGGCTGTTAGCGTTATGATATTTGATCCAGCCTAATTTGTTATCGGTAGCGGTGACATAGCCGTATTCAATATCGGTGTCGTTATCGAGGGCGTTGATTTCGTCGACGACCTTCGTGCTCAGAGAGGTGATGAAGCGCATGCCGCCGGGCATCTGCTTATTGTCGAAATTCGTGTCGATGACGCCCTCACGGATCTGTACGCCCGCCAGGTCAAACCCGCCGTATTGGGTATATCCTTGGGGAAGACTATATTCATCTAAGCTGTCCTTGTCGACGTTATCGACCTTGATCCAGTGGGCGTAGATGTCGGTGCTGCTTGAATATATGGTATCAAAGCTGATAGGGGATTCGTCATCGTTGTTGCCTTTATCCAGATACCAGCCTTTGAAAATATAGCCCTCATGCTCCGGGAGATCGTAAAAAACAGGGACTTTTCCCATGACCAGATTTTCGACAGTATAGGTGCGGAACGGTTCCTCGTTATCGTTGAAGTTTGCGTAGAAGTTGATGACGAAATCCTGTATACCGAACATCGGGTGAACGTCTACTCCTATAGAGCCGTCCTCAGAGGCGGGATTCGTCATTTTCCACGTCAGGTAACGGTATTCCGAACCGCTCGTTTCCAACTCGGCGTTTTTATCACTGACCCATTGATTCAGTGTGTAGAGCAGATTGCCGGCAAGAGGTTCATCTGAGATGATCTCGCTTTCACCTGTTGTCATTGTCGCGGGATAAACGATTCCGTCGATATCCGCTGAGGTGTAATAACCTATATGCGAAGTAGAAATCACCGTGCCGGAATTGGTTCCGATACACTTTGTTCCGCTAGGAGAAAAAGCGTTGCTCACGGAAGTGTTCTGGATTTCGGCACTGACATTTCCGGAAGAAACGCCACCGTTCACTGTACCGAAATTGTACGCATTCACTATAATAGAGTTTGCCGAGGTAGAGGAGGTGTCCTGAATAATACCGCATAAGCCGCCTACAAAGTTAGTGTTTCCGCCGTTAACGGTTCCTGTATTATAGCAGTTGACTAACGAGTTGAATTGCTCGGGGAAGTAAATGGTTTCGGTTCCTCCCGTATACACGGGAGCGCCGGTTTGTTCGGTTCTGAACTGACCGACGATTCCTCCTAATGTATTCGAGTCCAATGCGGTTACTGTACCGGTATTGTATGTGTTCTGTATGGAGCAATAAGCTACTTCACCGGCTATACCGCCGCTGCCGCTTGCACAGCTTCCGTTTACGGTGATATCTCCGTGATTAATACACCTGTCAATATACACAGTTGACCAGCTGAAGCTTTCTGCTAAGATACCTGCCATTCTTTTGGTGCCGTTTCCGTGTACAGAGGAGGATATGTTGCCGTAATTGGTGCAATCCGTTATTGTCAGCGAATTATCGTTGGAAGAGTCAGATGTAACCGTTCCGACAATACCACTCGCGATATAACTGGATTCAACGTCAGCTCTGTTGACACAGTTGCTGATCAACGTGTTTTCTCCGTAATATCTTACATACGCGAGAATTCCTCCGGCTACTCTGTATTGTGTAGAATTGGTCGTTCCGATGATACGAACGTTTTCGCCTACGGTACAATCCCTGATCTCAAGACTGCCCTGATAGTTGTCAGCGATGATGCCTGCTGTATAGTTCCAGTTTTTACTAAAGTTTTCATCGGACTTGATCAAACAGTTACCTTCCAGATGGCAGTTGATGATTTTGTCATTTCCCAATGAAACAGGAGCAAAAGCCGCATTCCATGATTTACCGTTTTCTATGGTAACATCTTTCAGCGTCAGATCTTTGATGGTTGCGTTACCGATAAACGGGAAAAAGGACACGGTAGAATTATCCGAAGAAACCATATTGAGATTGGAGATCGTATGGTTGTTTCCGTTGAAGGTTCCGAAAAAATAGACATCTTTAGCTCCATTTGAGCAAGGCGATATATATGTTCTCCCTTCGGAGATTTCAATATCGCTGAGAAGGTTTATTTCAATACCCTCATATTGCTGCTCGTTATCAAGCGAATCTCTGAACGCAAAGAGATCATCCTCGGTGGTGATATCATACACGCCATTGTCAGGATCCCATGTGTTTGATGCCGCGTTCACCGTGATCGGGAGCGATGTGATCATCGTGGTGATCATGACGACTGCGAGCAGGATACTCAGACATTTTTTCATCCTCATTGTTTTCCTCCTCAATGAAAAAATTATTAACAATTTATACCTAAAAACATCGAATCGTATCATTCTGCAATATACCATTTTTAATTATAATAAATTGTTCAAGATAATTCAAGTAGAGAAAGAAAAAAAGTATGGATTTTCACTACAATTTTGTTATATTGTTTGTGCAGATTCCATATAATGACGGTAAAAGGGGGATTAATCATGAGAATAAGGTTTGTCGCTCCGCTCAATGATACAATCCCTCAGTCCGCTGACACGCGTGTCAGCGGACAGCTCCCTTTACCAAAGGGAGCCTATTGAAGGGGGAATTATATGTACAGAGATTACTTGAACAGCGAGGCGCTGCCGCGTGATATCTACGCGCAGCCGCGGATGATCCCGCGGGGAGAGACGCCCTTTCGCGATGAGTACGAGACCTATATTCAGGCGTACCCCGGTCGCGGTACCTTGAAGGTACAGATCAGCGTGGCGCGCGGGGCGTTTCCGCTGAAAAACGTGCTCGTCGATGTGTCCCAAATCTACAACGGCGTGCGCTACAGCTTATATAACGACGTGACGGATATCTCCGGGATCGTCGATAACATGGTGCTGCCCGCAAGGTCGCTGGAAAGCACGCTGAATTTTGAGGACGCGCAGATCCCGGAGGCGGAGTACCTCGTCACGATCTTCCACCCTGATTTTCAGGAGCTGTCCGACTGCTCGGTCGTGATCCATGACAAGACGGAGACCATCCTGCCGATCTCGCTGGTACCGCTGACGGAGGGTAGGGACAATGGCTGACCTGCCGACCATACCGACCTTCATCACCGTTCACCTCGGCGCGCCGAACGCGCCCGCTGAGAATGTGACGGTGGCTTTCTCCGATTACATCAAGAACGTCGCCTCGTCGGAAATATACCCGAACTGGCCGCAGGAGGCGCTCAGGGCGAATATCCTCGCCCAGATATCCTACACGCTCAACAAGGTCTACACCGAGTTCTACCCCAGCCGCGGCTATGACTTCGACATCACCAACGATACTCGCTACGACCACGCCTACACCAAAAACGGCGAGGTTTTCGACACGATCGGATTGATTGTGGATGAGATCTTCAATAACTACATCCGCCGCGAGGGTGCAGTCGAGCCGCTCGCCGCGAAGTTCTGTGACGGCGTGATCACGCTCTGTGACGGGCTTCTGCAATGGGGTACGGTGGAGCTTGCAAATCAGGGCTACTCCGCGATGGATATTCTGCGCTACTACTACGGCAACGACATCGTGCTGGTGGAGAACGCGCCGCTCGCGGATAAAACGCAGTCTTATCCGGGCGTGGCGCTCTCACGCGGGTCGTTCGGCGACGACGTGCGCGTCATCAAGAATGAGCTGAACCGCATCCGCCGCAATTATCCCGCTATCCCCGCGATCAACTCCGCGACCTCGGTCTTTGACGCGGAGACCGAGGCGGCTGTGCGCTCCTTTCAGCAGATCTTCAACCTGACGGCGGACGGCATCGTCGGCAAGGCGACATGGTACCGCATCAAGCAGGTGTTCGCCGCCGTGAAGCGGCTCTCTGAGCTGACCAGCGAGGGCTTGACCATCCCGGAGATCGAGCGCGTGTTCAGGACGGAGCTGAGCGTCGGCGATCAGGGGGTAGAGGTCGAGGCGGTGCAGTATTATCTTGCCTTCCTCGGGTACTTCTATCCGCAATTGCCGCCCATACCGATCAGCGGCTTCTTTGACGATGCGACCCGCGACGCGGTGTTCACCTTCCAGAGCGTGTACGGTCTGCCTGTCACGGGTGCGGTCGACCTCGCGACCTACTACACCATTGAGCGCGAGTACCGTCAGGCGGTCTCTCAGCTTCCGCAGAATTATCAGAGCGCGATCGGCGAGCCGTATCCCGGGCGCTTTCTGGTGGAGGGCGACAGGGGAGAGGAGGTGCGCGTGATCCAGGGGTATATCAACCGCATCGCCCGCACCGACCCCGCGATCCCGGAGATCAGCGTGGACGGCGTTTTCGGTCCACAGACAAAGGCGGCGGTCATCGCTATCCAGGCACAGCTAGGCGTTGAGCAGAACGGCGCGATCGGCCCTGTGGAATGGGTGGAGATCATTATGAGAGGAAGTCAGATATAGTGAGGAGTTAGGAGTGAGGAGTTAGGAGTTAAGGGTGGGCTTTGCCCACACCCATTTGAAATAATGAAAACGCTTGCAAGCCGTTCGTTCGGTTGCAAGCGTTTTGCTTATCATATCAATCAAAAGCCGTCAGGCTTTCCCAAAATTCCTAATTCCTAACTCCTAACTAACTCCACGGGTCGTCTGCCTTGGGGGTGCGGACGCCGACGAGGATCATCTGCTCGCTGAGGTACCATTTGCCCTCGCTCGGCTTTAATCTCAGCTTGATCTGGCGGGGAGAATCCGCACCGCCGGAATTCAAGTGCAGGGTCGCCCAGCCCTCATTTCCGAAGGAATAGGGATTCGAGAAAACCGTCAGCGTGAAGGGCTGAGAGGGTGTATAGCTGTTCTCAGGGGTCGCGCCGGCGAAGTAGGAGAAGGGCACGAGCTTGGAGTCGCGGAAGCGGTCGTTGAGGAAGCTGATCTCATACGCAGAGAGCGGCGCGGGACCTTTGAGGAAGTTGAGCATCTCCTGTCCGATCTCGGGAGCGGCGGCGTAGGCGCACAGGGCGCAGACGGTCAGCGCCGCGGTTTTGTAGGGCGTGTCGAGAGCGGCTTCGGGGAGCGCTTTCAGCTCGTCGAGGCTCTCGGGCAGTGCGTTGAACACAAAGGTGAAGGAGCCTTCCTCGACCTTTCCTGCCGAATGCTCAGCGGGAGCTGCCTGCTTCAAATTATCAAAAATACTCATGTCATGACCTCCTTTTCTGCTTTCATCATACCATGCGGTAGGTGATTTGTAAATATTTATTTGCATTGGTGCGTGAAATCATGTATGATAGGGGCAGAAAATGATTTGAGGGACGATATGAAGATTCTGTACGTCGATATCAGCCGATATGAATATGAGGATCTGCGCCGGTATGAAGCGCTCCTGCCCCCTGAGAGAAGGGAGAAGATCGCGCGTTTTCGCTTTGACGGGGACAAGCTGCGCTCGCTCGTCGCGGGGCTGCTCCTGCGGCATGAGATCGGGGAGAGGGCGGTCGCTCTCGGCGAACACGGCAAGCCGTATGCAGAGGACGTGTACTTCTCCTTATCCCACAGCGGAAGCATTGTCGCGATCGCGGTCGATGACGCGGAGGTCGGCTGTGATGTGGAGGAAATCGCTCAGGAAAGCCGTTTGAAGATCGCCGAACGGTTTTATCACCCCCATGAGCGGGAGACGGTGCGGAATGCCGCCGACCAGCCGCGCGCCTTCACCCGAATCTGGACGCGCAAGGAAGCGTATCTGAAAATGACGGGCGAGGGTATCTCCACCGACCTGACCGCCTTCGATACCGACGCGCCGCCGCTCTCGGATCAGATCGTGAGTTTTGATTTGGAAGGGTATTGCCTTTCGGTTTGCTCAGCGGAGAAACTTAATGCAGATGTTGCTTATATTTCCGAAATAGAATTATCGAGACTGTTACGATAAACGTAACCTGTGGAGCGTTGTAATTCCTATCTATGGTTTGAGAGGTTCTGCTTTGCCCCCGTGACACGCGTGTCCGTCAGAGGGGGCGGACTAAGCACCGCGGTGCCGTCAGAGGGGGCGGACAAACTACTTTATCGACAAGCTAAAAAGGCTCCGTAGCGGAGCCTTTTTTGATGGGGTTATTCGATTCGTTCTTTCTTTTCCACGAGGGCGGAGATGATGCGGCGGTTTTTCACGCGCTTGACGGTGAAGACTAAGTCCTCATACTTCACGCGCTGACCGCGGATGGGGATATCGCCGTGCTGCTCGACGATGAAGCCGCCCACGGAGTTGCTTTCGATGTCGTCGTCGCGCTTCATTTCGAAGAGCTCCAGCATTTCGTCGAGCTCCATGTCGCCCGAGACGAGGTACTTGTTCTCGCCGAGCTTGGTGCAGGTATGCTCCTCATCTTCATCCTCGTCCCAGATATCGCCGACGATCTCTTCCAAAAGATCCTCCATCGTGACGATGCCGAGCATGCCGCCGTACTCGTCGGTGACGATGGCGATGTGCAGCTTGTTCTGACGGAAATCGTTGAGGATGTCGGAGAGCTTGAGGTTCTTGTAGATGAAATGCGGCGGCGTGAGCATGGAGCGGATGTCCACCTCGCCGTCGATGGCTTTCTCCAGATAATCGCGGGTGTGCAGGATGCCGATGATGTTGTCGATCTCGCCCTCATAGACCGGGATGCGGGAGTAGCGCTCGCGGATGATCAGATCGTGGATTTCCTCTAAGCTGTCGTCGATGTCGATGACCGTCACGTCCACGCGCGGGGTGAGGATCTCCTGCGCGGTTTTCTCATCGAATTCCAGCGCGGACTGCACCAGCTCGCTCTCCTGTTCTTCGAGGATGCCTTCCTCCTCGATGGATTCGATGATGTATTTGAGCTCATCCTCGGTGACGGAGGGGCTGTCCTTCTTGATGTGCGCGAGCTTCATGAAGGCTGTTTTGATTCCCGTAAAGAAATATACCAGCGGATAGAGGATGTAGGTGAAGATCTTCAGGATCAGTCCCGTGTGCAGGACGATGCCGTCGCTCATCTCGCGCCCGATGCACTTCGGGATGACCTCGCCGAAGGTCAGGACGAGCAGGGTGGTGCCGCCGGTCGCGATCGCCGCGCCGTAGTTCTCAAATATATTCAGACAGAGGATGGTCGCGAGGGACGAACAGCCGAGGTTGACCACGTTGTTGCCGATCAGGATGGCGGTCAGCGCCTTGTCAAAGTTGTCGCACACCCACAGCGCGTTCTTCGCGCGGCGGTTGCCGTTGTCGATCAACGATTTCAGCCGGATGGTGTTCGCGCCGGAAAAAGCCGTTTCCACACAGGAGAAGAAGCCGGAAAGTAATATCAGAACGGCGATGATGACGCCGTATACTCCGTTGGTACTCATTTTTCCTCCAAAGATTCATATATATTATTAGCATACTATAGAATTGTATCATTAATATGACAAATTCGAAATATAATCATTTTCTTCTTGAAGAATTCAGCGGTTAATGGTATACTGTATCTTGGTATGATACCATCAATTTGACGGCATATCCTGTATCATAGTTTAAGGAGTACATTATGACGATTCTTGATTCGGTCGTTCAGGGCGTTGTTCAGGGCTTGACGGAGTTCCTGCCTGTATCCAGCAGCGGCCATCTGACTATCACCCAGCATATCCTCGGCGTGTCGGGCACAGGAGAGGAGAACCTCTTCTTTAACGTCATGCTGCATATCGGCACGCTGATCGCGGTCGTCGCCTTCTATCACAAGCTGATCGGGCGGCTGATCGTGGAGTTCTTCCGCATGATCGGCGATATCTTCACCGGCAGGTTCAAGTGGAAGTCGATGAACGAGGAGCGCCGCATGATCATCATGCTGATCATCGGGCTTCTGCCGCTGATGCTCCTCTTCCTGCCTGTTCCCGGAACCGGACAGAATTTGAAGGACTATGTGGAGCTGTTCACGGGTCAGAAGTATTTCATCGTCGTGGGCGTATGTCTGCTCTTGACCTCCGTCCTGCTCTTCATCGGCAGCCGATGCTCCCGCGCGGTTCAGCCCCTGCGTTACGCGAAAAGCGGGGAAGAGGGCGGACGCTCCTACATCACTGTCCCGGACGCGATCCTGATCGGTATCGCGCAGTGCTTTGCGGTGCTGCCGGGACTTTCCCGCTCCGGCTCGACCCTCGCGGTCGGTCAGATGCGCGGCGTGAATAAGCAGAAGGCGCTCGACTACACCTTCATCCTCGGTACGCCCGCCATCATCGCGGCGGCGGCGCTGGAGCTCAAGGACGCGCTCAAAGCCGAGGACGGTCTCAATATCGAGATCGCGCCCATCCTGATCGGCATGGTGGTCGCGGCTGTGGTGGGCTATCTGTCCATCGTGCTGTTCAAGTGGCTGCTCAAAACGGATAAGATGATCATTTTCATCCTGTATACCGCGGTCGTCGGCATCGCCGTCATCGCTATCAGCATCATCGAGATGAATACCGGCGTGAACTTCTTCACGAAAACGCCGATCGTGTAACAAAAAACCTGTGAACTCGCGGTCACTCCGAGACACATTTATGTGTCGTGGGAATCCCACAAAGAGGGACGCATTATCTTCTCTTACATCATTCAGCATGAATGACCGTGGGATTGCCACACCCTTGACGATGCGTCAAGGGTTCGCAATGACATTTTTACAGAAAAACAGAACCATAAAATGAGGAGTGATTCTTTGGCTGCGAAAAAGGCTACAGCGCAAAAACGTACAAGCAGCTCCAAAAAGCCCGCGCAATCTCGCGGGAAAAGCAATAAACAGCAAGCCGTCGCGGAGAGAAGGCGGCTGAACCCGCAATTCAA
The DNA here is from genome assembly GCA_902773635.1 of uncultured Ruminococcus sp. Taxonomy (GTDB): domain Bacteria; phylum Bacillota; class Clostridia; order Oscillospirales; family Acutalibacteraceae; genus Ruminococcoides. The sequence goes on from CACYFH010000005.1 coordinate 37,859, forward strand.
GGCGATCCTGCTCTGTGCGGTCGGCGTGATCATGCTCGCGCTGGTCATCATCCAGGGCGGCGCTCTGTGGAAGGATATCCATTTCTTCCTCTTCGGCGTGTTCGGCGTGTGTTCGCTTCTGGTGCCGGTCGTCCTGATCTATCTGGGCATCATGACCGCCAAGGAGAAGCAGATGGCGCATAAAGGGGTGAAGATCACCCTCTCCGTTCTGCTGGTGCTGTTTGTCAGCACCCTGATCTACCTCTTCGGCAGGATCGACTACAACGACGGCAACAGCTATTTCAGCGCGCTCGGCGCGGCATATCAGGGTTCGTTCAAGCTCGAGAGCCTCTGCGGACTGATCGGCGCGCTCTTAGGCTTCCCGATGCGCGCGCTCCTGACCACGACCCCTTCCGTGATCGTTTGTCTGGTCGGAGTCGCGGCGTGCATCATGTTCCTGTTCCGCATCACCCTGGTGGATATCGCGAACGTGGCGAAGCGGGGTTATCGCAAGACCCGCGAGCATCATGAGCGTGTCCGTGAGCAAAGGCAGGAGCGCAGAGAGGAGCGCGAGCGTCAGCGTGAGCAGCGCGTTGCCGCACAGCAGCAAGAAGCGTATGACGATTCCTATGACCTTTCGAAGTATGCAGAGACGCCTGTGACGCCTGCCTATGATATTCCCGCTGAGAGACCCCGCCGCTCGGGCAGGGATCGCATCGACATCCCGCTCGACAAGCCGCAGAAGGACATGCCGCGTCAGAAGGACGCCGAGAAAGCCGTGCAGGACGGACAGGATCAGGAGCTTCTGAACATCATCATGAACGCGAACGCGGGGCTTGCGGCTTCCAAAACGCCAGCTTCCGCCTCCGATATTGCGAAGCAGATCACAGAGGAAAAGACCAGCCGCCGCATGAGCAAGGGCGCAAAGCAGCCCGACCCCCAGACGGTCGCGGTCGATTTAGAGGACGAGGACGAGCCTGTTTTTGACGACAAGATCGACCTCATGGGCGAGACCCGCAAGATGCGCGCGGAGGTCAAGAAGGCGGAGAGCGAGAAGGTCAACAAGCCTGCCTATGTGTTCCCGCCGACAAAGCTCTTAGAGCCCGCCATCGACACGGAGAGCGCCAGCGCCATCAATGAGATGCAGAACAACGCAACCAAGCTGATCGAGACGCTCGACAGCTTCGGCGTCAAGGCGAAGATCGTCAACATCTGCCGCGGCCCGTCCGTCACCCGCTATGAGCTCCAGCCCGCACCGGGCGTGAAGATCTCTAAGATCACCAACCTCTCGGACGATATCGCGCTGAACCTCGCCGCCAACGGCGTGCGTATGGAAGCGCCCATCCCCGGCAAGGCGGCGATCGGCATCGAGGTGCCGAACAAGGTCACCTCCACCGTCACCCTGCGCGAGCTGGTGGAGACGGATGAATTCAAGCAGCATCCGAGCAAGCTTAACTGCGTGCTCGGCAGAAATATCTCCGGTGAGATCATCTGCACCGACCTGAGCAAGATGCCCCATCTGCTGATCGCAGGTACCACCGGCTCCGGTAAGTCCGTCTGCGTAAACGCGCTCTTGATGTCCATTCTGTTCAAGGCGACGCCGGACGAGGTCAAGCTCCTCCTGGTCGACCCGAAGATGGTCGAATTCTCAAAGTATAAGGGCATCCCGCACCTGCTCGTCCCGGTCGTCTCCGACGCGAAGAAGGCGGCGGGCGCGCTCAACTGGGCTGTCAGCGAGATGCTCAGCCGTTACCGCATCTTCTCCGAGTACGACTGCAAGGGCATCGACAGCTACAACGCGCTGGTGGACAAGAACCTCGCGTACATCGAGGACGAGAAGCTCAAGCCCGACTATGACCCCGAGGCGGAGGATCAGCCCTGCTTAGAGGTCGACGGCTTGAAGGTCCCGACCGAGCACATGTGCCGCATCGTGATCGCGATCGACGAGTTGGCTGACCTGATGATGGCGGCGCCCGCCGAGGTCGAGGAGAGCATCTGCCGTCTGGCGCAGATGGCGCGTGCCGCAGGTATGCACCTGATTTTGGCGACCCAGCGACCCACCGTTAACGTTATCACGGGTCTGATCAAGGCGAATATCCCTTCGCGAATTGCGCTGAAGGTCACGTCCCAGATCGATTCCCGCACCATCCTCGACACAGGCGGCGCGGAGAAGCTGATCGGACGCGGCGATCTTCTGTATTCTCCTGTCGGCGCACCCAAGCCCATCCGTGTGCAGTGCTGTTTCACCCGCGATGAAGAGATCGAGCGCGTGACGGACTTCATCAAGAGGTCCCACACCGCCGAGTATAACAAGGAGATCGAGGAGAAGATCCGCAAGATCGCCGCCGAGGAGCTGAACAACGGCAAGGGCAAGGGCGACAGCGGCGTTTCCCCCGGCAACGCGCCCGACGTGGACGGCATGATGGAGGAAGCGATCAAGGTCGTGATCGAGAGCGGACAGGCCTCTACCTCCATGCTCCAGCGGCGCTTGAAGGTCGGCTACGCGCGCGCGGGCCGCATGATCGACGATATGGAGCAGATGGGCATTGTCGGCCCGCACCAGGGCTCCAAGCCCCGCGACGTGCTCATGACCTATAACGAGTGGCTCGAGCGCAATAATGTGCTGGGTACAGCGGAGGAAAACACCGACGGCGAGGGAGAGGAGCTCCCGACCGACGAGGACGATCCGTGGTGAGATGCCGGGTCGTCGGGGACGACGACCCCTGCATGGTACAAAACACTTGACCTTTTCGACAAAAGGCACTATACTATATTTGATTCTGACAACATTTAAGGAGGAAGATTGTTGGGAGTATATGAAGAACTGGTAGCTCGCGGTCTGATCGCGCAGGTTACCGACGAAAAAGAAATCAGAGAACTGGTGAACAGCGGCAAGGCGGTGTTCTACATCGGCTTCGACCCGACCGCCGACAGCCTGCATGTAGGTCACTTCATGGCGCTGTGCCTGATGAAGCGTCTGCAGTTAGCGGGCAATAAGCCGATCGCTCTCGTGGGCGGCGGCACCGGCATGATCGGCGACCCTTCGGGCAGAACCGATATGCGCCAGATGATGACCAAGGAGACCATCGAGCACAACTGCGAGTGCTTCAAGAAGCAGATGAGCAAGTTTATCGACTTCTCGGACGGCAAGGCGATGATGGTCAATAACGCCGACTGGCTCTTAGACCTCAACTATGTGGAGCTGCTCCGCGAGGTCGGCGCGTGCTTCTCCGTCAACAATATGCTGCGCGCCGAGTGCTACAAGCAGCGCATGGAGAAGGGCTTGTCCTTCCTCGAATTCAACTACATGATCATGCAGAGCTACGACTTCTACGCGCTGTACCAGAAGTACGGCTGTAATATGCAGTTCGGCGGCGACGATCAGTGGAGCAACATGCTCGGCGGTACGGAGCTGATCCGCAGAAAGCTCGGCAAGGACGCTTACGCCATGACCATCAACCTGCTCTTGAACAGCGAGGGCAAGAAGATGGGCAAGACCCAGAAGGGCGCTGTCTGGCTCGACGCCAACAAGACCACTCCCTTCGAGTTCTACCAGTACTGGCGCAACGTCGACGACACGGACGTTATCAAGTGTTTGAAGATGCTGACCTTCCTGCCGCTCGACGAGATCGAGAAGATGGCGGCTTGGGAAGGCTCAGAGCTGAACAAGGCGAAGGAGATCCTTGCTTTCGAGCTGACCAAGATGATCCACGGCGAGGACGAGGCAAACAAAGCGCAGGAGGGCGCGAGAGCTCTCTTCGGCGGCGGCGCGAATACTGAGAACATGCCCACCACCGAGCTTAGTGACGACGATTTCACCGACGGCGGCATTACGATCCTCGATCTGCTGTTGAAATGCAAGCTCATCCCCTCAAAGGGCGAGGGCAAGCGCCTGATCCAGCAGGGCGGCGTCTCCGTCGACGACGAGAAGGTCACCGACATGTTCCACAAGGTGGAGAAGGCGGCGTTCGAGAAGGGTCACGTCATCATCAAGAAGGGCAAGAAGGTCTTTCATAAGGCGGTACTGTAAGTTAGGAGTGAGGAGTTAGGAGTAAGGAGTTTTGCTACCGCAAACTACCGACTGCCGGCTACCAACTGCCAACTATCAAAAATATTATCAAGGAGTGTAGAAAATGAAAAAGTTTGCATCTGAATTCAAGGAATTCATCATGCGCGGAAACGTCATGGATATGGCTGTCGGCGTTATCATCGGCGGCGCGTTCCAGGCGATCGTCAACTCGCTGATCAACGATCTGCTGATGCCCTTCATCGGTCTCTTGACCGGCGGCGGCAACTTCAACGAGGCGTTCGTTATCCTCAAGCTGCCCGAGGGCGTAGAGCGTTCTCAGGTCACCTACGGCAACGCCGCCGAGCTCGGCGCGACCATCTGGGGCTACGGCGCGTTCATTTCCGCCGTCATCAACTTCCTGATCATGGCTCTCGTGATCTTCTGCCTGGTGAAGGCGATCAACAAGATCGCGAATGCCCGCAAGAAGCCCGAGCCCGAGGCTGAGCCCACCACCAAGACCTGCCCGCACTGCTGTGAAGAGGTCAACATCAACGCCACCAAGTGCCCGCACTGCACCGGCGATATCCCTGCTGAAGAGTAATCGGTCTACTTTAGTGATCAGTGGTTTTTTAGTGACCAGTGACTGGTTGCTTTCATGATAAGTGAATAAAATGGATAAGCTCCCGGTAAAAAACTTACCGGGAGCTTTTGAATTATATGGATTGTGATGCTACAGTAAACCGGTCACCAGTCACCGGTCACTCTTACGCCATGATCTTCTTGTACAGTTCCTTGAGATCCTCTACGCTCGTTTCCTTGGGGTTGCCGGGGCGGCAGGCGTCTGCGTAAGCGTCTGCGGCGAGGACGTCCAGAGCCTCTGCCTTGACCTTCTCGTTCTTCTCGGGGATGCCGACGTCCTTGGAGAGCTGACGGACAGCGTCGATCGCCGCCTTGCGGTACTCCTCCTGAGACATCGCGTCAACACCCTGAACACCCATCGCGCGGGCGATCTCGCGGAACTTCTCGCCGGTGCACTCCTGGTTGTACTCCATGACGATCGGGAGCATCATCGCACAGGCAACGCCGTGAGGTGTGTCATAGTGCGCGCCGAGGGTATGAGCAATGGAGTGAGCGATGCCGAGACCTACGTTCGAGAAGCCCATACCGGCGATGTACTGCGCCAGCGCCATGCCCTCTCTGTCCTCGGGCTTGTTCTCGACAGCGCCGCGCAGGTGCTTTGCGATCAGGCGGATTGCCTCGAGATGGAACATATCGGTCATCTCCCAAGCCGCCGCGGTGGTGTAGCCCTCGATCGCGTGGGTCAGCGCGTCCATACCGGTGGAGGCGGTCAGACCCTTGGGCATGCTGGACATCATATCAGGATCGACGACAGCATCGGCGGGGATATCGTGCTCGTCAACGCAGACGAACTTGCGCTCCTTCTGCACGTCGGTGATAACGTAGTTGATGGTGACCTCAGCCGCAGTACCCGCGGTGGTGGGGACTGCGATGGTCGGGACGGCGTGGTTCTTGGTGGGAGCGACGCCCTCTAAGGAGCGGACGTCAGCGAACTCGGGGTTGGTGATGATGACGCCGATCGCCTTCGCGGTATCCATCGCGGAGCCGCCGCCGATGGCGATGATAGAGTCAGCCTGCGCCGCCTTGAAGGCGTCCACGCCTGCCTGCACGTTCTCGATGGTGGGGTTCGCCTTGACCTCGGAGAAGATCGCGTAGGGGAGACCGCACTGATCGAGCAGGCCGGTGACCTTCTGCGCGACGTTGAACTTGATCAGGTCGGGGTCGGTGACGACCAGTACCTTGGTAAAGCCCTTAGCCTTTGCGATCGCGGGGATCTCCTTGATCGCGCCCTTGCCGTGGTAGGAAGTGTTGTTGAGAATGATTCTGTTTGCCATAATTTACCTCCGTAAATATTATTACTTATATTGTAGTATTTTTAACAATCAAATGCAATTGCTTTGTATAGAGAATTTTCAGAGAAAATTTCAGTAAAAAAGCCGAACGGCACGTGCATCGAAGTCTGTGATAAGTCGATTTTTGAGACTTTAGAACCGCAAAAGGAGATGGAGTGCAAAACAGATTAAAAAACCGATGAAAAAAGCGGCACGCTAAGCGTACCGCTTCATCATACTAAGCTGCGTTAGTATTTATCAAGTCAGGAAAAGCGTCTGGCCGAGTACGCCTTTCTCTGTCTTTTCTTCTCAACCACATAGACCACGGAGAACGCGATCAGCATGACCACGATCATGACAGCCAGCCACAGCAGGAACTCGAAGTTGGTGGCGTTGGCGCCTCTGCGGAAGATGGGGGACTCTGCAACCGCCGCGACAGCCTTGGAGGACATCTGGGAGTTGCTGACCTCTACGTCGGTGTTCGGCGCGGAGGCGGTGGAGCTGTTAGCGCTCGTCTGAGCGGGGGAGACGGAAGCCGCTGCCGCAGTCTTGGGCAGGTTCGCAGTAAGCGCATCCTCGGGCTTCTTATCCTCGGTCTCGGTCTCGACAGCCGCCTTGACAGCGGTCTCGGAGAAGAGCTTATCGTAGGTGTCCTGTTCGATGACGCCGGTGGCGGTCAGACCGTTTGCAGTCTGGAAAGCCTTGACAGCTTCCTCGGTCTTGGTGCCGAAGTCGCCGTCTGCAGTACCGGTGAGGTAGCCCAGGGAGATCAGCTTCTCCTGAGCGAGAGCGATCTCGTCGCTGTAGTCGCCCTTCGCGAGCTTCATAGCGGTCTCCTCGACCTTTTCCTCAGCCTGCGCTTCTTCCTCGCCTGTGCCGGTCTGAGCAAGCTCGGTCTCGGACTTCTTGGTGATGACGACCTCTTCGTCGTCCTCGTCCTCGGTCTCAGCCTTCTTGCTCTCGATCACATAGGAGGGAGCGTCGTCCGCATAGAGCGCGTCGGCGTCGCTGCCTGCGATACCGTCAACGTAGAGACCGGCGGTCTGCTGGAAGAGCTTGAACGCCTTCTCAGTGTTCGCGCCGAAGTCGCCGTCGATGGAGCCGTTGTAGTAACCCAGCTCCTGGAGTCTCGTCTGCAGCTTCTCAACGCGGGTGCCGGTGGAACCCTTCTTCAGAGCACCGGTGTCGCTGGAGCTTGAAGAGGAAGAGGACTTGGAGCTTGAGGAGCTAGAGGTAGAGGTGTAAGAGGAAGGCGCGGAGCTGCTGCGACCCTTGGAGTCGAAGCTGTAGGTCACGCCGTCGATGGTGCGGGAGGTGTTGGTGATGTACTCACCGTTCTCATAATAGTAGCTGTCGCCGTTGAACTCTTCCCAGCCGCTGTAGGTGTAGGTGATGGCGGTGAGCTTGAACCAGCAGGTCCAGTTGTTCCAGCCGCCGATCTCGTCGTAGCATACGCCGTAGTCGGAGCCGCGCGCGTCGACTTCCATATTGTCACCGATGTAAACGCCGACGTGGTTCGGGCGGGAGAGACCCAGTCCGTGGACATTCGGGATACCGTTGCTGACGTAGCCCCAGTCTCTGCCGTTCGCCTTCGCGTCGTCAAGCATGGTGGTTCTGTTGCCGCCGCAGTAAGAGGTGATCAGACCCGAGCAGTCGACTGCGCCGGGTGTGTCGCCGCCCCAAACGTAGGACCAGCCGCTGTAGTAGGCGTTGAGCGCCCACTCAGCCAGGCCTGCGCCGGTGCCGGACGCCGAAGTGGAGACCGTGCTCACAACTGCGACGCTCGCGATCACCGCGGCGATCATGATGATTGAGATAATCTTTTTGAACTTCTTCATAAAAACCTCCGTAAGTCCGTCCGACACCTAAATGACGCCATATATAGTATATAGAGTCGTCGGCGGACGCTGTATATGATGTTTTCAGATTAGTTTGGTAACAAAACTGTCATTATTATATCAGAGAATTAATCCAAATTCAAGTATTTGAGGGAAATTATTGTGATAATGACAAGAGAATTAAGAATTTGTTCATAATTATATACAAAATAGCCAAAAATAGGACAGGTTACAACCGGTTACAGCTTGTAACCTTTTATTTCTGAGGAGAAAAAAGAGCCATTCGGACAAGTTTCAACAATTCCCGACAGGAAAAATAAGCGGCTTTTTTTGCATATTTAGAATTAACTGTTACGCAAATGTTAACATTCTGCGGACAGGCTTTGAATAAATGGTTACAAAGGTAATGGAATGAGGAATTAGGAATGAGAAATTAGGAATTAGGAATTCAGGGAAACGCTTCGCGTTTTGGATTCCTATTGTTCAGAGCAAAACGTTTCCGTTCCTTCTATCAATCAGGTGCGGACAGCGTCCGCCATTCATTCCTCATTCCTCATTCCTCATTCCTAATTCCTAACTCCTAACTCCTAACTCCTGACTCCCCTTAGCCCGCATGGATACTGGCTTCCTACTGAGAGTAGAGCGCGTTTCCACCCTCGGGATAGCGGCTCTCAGTGCGGGGAGAATCGGGAGCGCGGGAGGGTAGAGCGCAAAAGCGCTTTGTAGATTGCACTTTTCTCCGCTTTCGCGTATGATAGAAGTAATGAAAATTATGTAAACCTTTCCGGAGGAAATGACATGAGCTTTTCGATTCTGACAGACACCTCCGCCAATCTGCCCTCAGCCTACCTGCTGGAGCACGGCGTGAGCGTGATCCCCTATCACTATATCATCTGCGACAAGCAGTATTCCTGCCTCGACACCGAGGGCTTTGACGGAAAGAAGTTTTATAAGGCGATGCGTCTGGGTGCGGATATCTCGACCTCCGCGATCAACCCACAGAGCTATGTGGACTTCTTCGAGAGCTTCCTCATGAGCGGCAACGATATCCTGTTTATCAGCATGTCGTCGGGCATCAGCTCGTCCTTCCGCTGTGCGCAGATGGCGAAGGAGGAGCTGCAGAGCAGATACCCCGACCGCATGATCTGTCTGGTCGATACGCTCGGCGCGTCTCTGGGCGAGGGAATCTTCGCGATGATGGCGGTCGAGTACCGCGATGCGGGCTATCCGCTCAAGAAGGTCTACCGCATGCTCGAGGAGAAGAAGGCGTGCATGTACCAGGTCTTTACCGTTGACGACCTCATGTACTTGAAAAAGACGGGTCGCCTGACGGGTTCCGCCGCGATCATCGGCAATATGCTGCAGGTCAAGCCGCTCCTCAAAGGCAACGAGAACGGCGAGATCGTGAATTTCAGCAAGGTCATCGGGCGCAAGAAGGCGATCGCCAGCCTCGCCCAGCGCTACAATATGCTGGTTGATAAGCCTGAGGAGCAGGTCGTCGGCATTGCGCACGCCGATTGCGAGGACGACGCGAAGTACCTGATCGAGCTGTTGAATAAGAAGAAGCCGCCGAAGGAGATCCTGACGGTCATGTACGAGCCGGTCACGGGCTCCCATGTCGGCCCCGGAACGCTCGCGCTGTTCTTCCTCGGAGACAGCAGGGTCAGATACCGATAAGCGGCACCTGATGGGGCGGGGTAGCTCCCGCCCTTTTTGCTTATTTTTATTCGAATCCGCTGAAATCGCTTGACATTTCGCATGAACTGTGGTATATTATTACTTGCTTTATGGAGAGATGTCCGAGTGGTTTAAGGAGCTAGTCTTGAAAACTAGTGATCCCGCAAGGGACCAAGGGTTCGAATCCCTTTCTCTCCGCCAACTGAATATAAAGTTATGAACTTTACATACATGGAGGATTACTCAAGTGGTGAAGAGGCTCCCCTGCTAAGGGAGTAGGTCGCGAAAGCGGCGCGAGAGTTCGAATCTCTTGTCCTCCGCCAAAAGAAATCCTGTCACGCAAGTGGCAGGATTTCTTTTGTATTATTCATTATTCAGTCTTAAGTTTTCAGTATTCATTAAAAACCTGTCCGGCTGAACTTTAACCGTATAATGAATTGTATAATGTCTGTGTAATCCCCTTTCAGGAGGTCATCGTGTCACAGAAAAACAACAAGCGCCGTCTGCGGGATATGATCGCCGCGGACAGAGCGCGTATGCTGCCGATCATGTTCCGGATGGCTTATATCGTCACGCCGATCTATGTGGCGGTGACCTTCATCCTTTTGATCGCGTTTTGCAGTCTGATGGATCAGGGGAAGGTTCCTGCGGGGCTGATCTGTCTCGGGATCGCGGCGGTGCTGACGGCGGCAGTCCTCACAGCGGTGCCGATCGTCCGCAAAAGGGCGATACGCGCGGAGCTGGAGCGCTATGATCTCGACGGTATGCTGCGGGAGCGCGACGCGCTTGCTTCGCAGGAGGTGTGGGATTTTTCTACAGAAGAAATATCCCTGACCTTCGACCGCTACGGCATGAAGCTCAGCGGCGAACGCTTCTATTATAACCACCTGACAAAGCTCCTGCTCACCGATAACCCCGGCAGCCGCGTGGCGATCTATCTGTATTTCGCGATATTGGATCGTGAGGAAGGCGGCGTAGCCGTGCCTCTGACTGCCGAGACGCTGAAAATGCTCAGCGATTTTGACTTGAAGCTCGATAACCAGCCGATGCTGGACGCGCTTTTCGCCCATCCCGAGGAAGCCTTCGCACAGATTTTCAAGAAGGGTCACATCAGCGCGGAGCTTGCCGAGTATGCTGAAAAGTAAACAACTGCACATGAAAAAGCCCTCCCGATCGGGAGGGCTTTGCTGTTATGATGTGGATTATTCCGCTTCCTTGGACTTGATCAGGAATCTGAACACGACTGCCGCGATTGCCGCGCCGACCAGCGGGCCTACCAGGAATACCCAGTAAGCGGAGATGGCGGTGGGGTCGCCTGCAAACGCCTTGATCAGCGCAGGACCGAAGGAACGCGCCGGGTTGACGGAGGTGCCGGTGAAGTAGATGCCGAAGATATGTACCAGCGTGAGGGTGAAGCCGATGACCAGACCGGCGCACTTCTCATACTTCTTCTTGGAGGTGACGGACAGGATGACCAGCACGAAGATGAAGGTCAGGATGACCTCAACCAGCAGGGAGCGCTTCCAGCTGCCGGCGAAAGTCTCGGTTGCAGCATACCAGCCGTTGGCACCGAGGCTCGTGTTGAAGCCGACCAAAAGCCCCAGCACAGCCGCGCCCGCGGTCGCGCCGAGGAACTGGGAGATGATGTAGACAATGAACTCGGTGATGCTCATGCCGCCGTTCAGAAGAACGCCCAGAGAGACCGCCGGGTTGATGTGACAGCCGGAGACGTTGCCGATGGAGTACGCCATTGCGATGATGACGAGACCGAACGCCAGAGCCGTCAGGATGTAGGCGCCTGTATGCTGGGGGGAGCAGTTGAGCACGGTGGCTGTTCCGCACGCGAGCAGTACCAGCGTGAAGGTGCCGATGAATTCTGCGCAAAACTTCTTTATCATGTTTTTCTCTCCTTTTAGAATAAATTTTGCACTTCTATCTTACCAAATTATTTCTGAAAAAGCAATATAAATTTGCGATTTTGGAAAAATAATTTGTGTAAAATGCTTCGGATATCACACCTGTATCAGCCCGGTATAGCCCGCGAGGATGCCCACAGCCGCGGAGCCGGCAATGATCAGGATGGGGTTGAGCTTCTTGTATAAGAGCAGGAACAGCGCGACCGCGAAGATGACGAGCGAGATATAGAAGTTCGCCGTGGTGAATACCTGTGCGCTGATTCCTCCTGAGAAAAATACTTCCTTTCCGACAGAGAGGACGGTCGCCGCGATCAGTCCGACAACGGTGCTTTTCAGTCCGAGCATCGCGCCCTGAACCAGTGTGTTTTTCTTGAACTTCTCATAGACCTTCGCGATCAGCAGGATGATCAGGAAGGGCGGGAGCACCAGCCCGAAGGTCGCGCAGATCGCGCCGAGGATACCGCCGACCTCCGCGCCGACGTAGGTGGAGATGTTCACGGCAAAGGCGCCCGGGGTGCTCTCGGAGACGGCGATGAAGTCCACCAACTCGCGGGTGGTCATCCACTCGTGTCTGAGGACGGTCTCCTCGATGAATGGGATCATCGCGTAGCCGCCGCCGAAGGTCAGCGCGCCCATCTTGAAGAATTCGAGGAAGAGTAACAGCAGTGGATTCATAGCTCTTTCCCCGCTTTCTTGGCGATCAGCGTCGCCGCCAGTCCGATGACCGCCGCTGAGACGATGACGACGATGACGTTTGCGGAGAAGAACGCGACCGCTGCGAAGGACGCCGCCATGATGAGGTAGGCGATGATGTTCTTGGGCGCTTTCTTGAACATGGAGACGACCGCCTTGATCAGCAGAGCGAGCACGCCCGCGCGGATGCCGAAGAAAGCGTATTTGACGATCCTGACTGCCTCGAAGGTTCTCAGGAACAGGGAGATCAGGAAGATGATGACGAACGACGGGAGCACGACCCCGAAGGTGGAGCAGAACGCCCCGAGGACGCCGCCCACGCGGTAGCCGATGAAGGTCGCGGCGCAGATGGCGATGGGTCCCGGCGTCGTCTCGGAGATCGCGACGACCTCCAAAAGATCGTCGGCGCTGATCCATCCCTTTTTATCGGTGATCTCGTTCTCGATGATGGGGATCATCGCGTAACCGCCGCCGAAGGTGACCACGCCG
>CACYFH010000006.1 GCA_902773635.1 uncultured Ruminococcus sp.
TCCTTGACAGGCGCCAGCCTGTCTGCGTCGTCCGCCTCGTTCTACGAAATTTTCCGTTAATAAATTTGTTAAAGCGTTTAATGGAAACTTAGTATTAAATAGGAATCGGGTGTGGGCAGCCCCCACCCTTCACTATTCACTATTCATTATTCAGTATTCACTTCATCAAGGCAAATCACTTTGCCTTGATGACCTCCATCCCGCCCATATACGGTCTGAGCGCCTCAGGGATGTTCACGCTGCCGTCCTCGTTGAGATTGTTCTCGAGGAACGCGATCAGCATACGCGGCGGCGCGACGCAGGTGTTGTTCAGCGTATGAGCGAAGTACTTCTTGCCGTCCTCGCCGTTGACGCGGATCTTTAATCTTCTCGCCTGCGCGTCGCTGAGGTTCGAGCAGGAGCCGACCTCAAAATACTTCTTCTGTCTCGGGCTCCATGCCTCAACGTCAATGGACTTGACCTTGAGGTCAGCCAGGTCGCCGGAGCAGCACTCGAGCGTGCGGACCGGGATATCCAGCGTGCGGAAGAACTCGACCGTATTCTGCCAGAGCTTGTCGAACCACATCTTGCTGTCCTCGGGTTTGCAGACGACAATCATCTCCTGCTTCTCGAACTGGTGGATGCGGTAAACGCCGCGCTCCTCGATACCGTGCGCGCCCTTCTCCTTGCGGAAGCAGGGAGAGTAAGAGGTCAGGGTATAGGGCAGATCCTTTTCATCGAGGATCGTGTCGATGAACTTGCCGATCATACTGTGCTCGGAGGTACCGATCAGGAAGAGATCCTCGCCCTCGATCTTGTACATCATCGCGTCCATCTCCGCGAAGGACATAACGCCCGATACAACGTTAGAGCGGATCATGTAGGGCGGGATGCAGTAGGTGAAGCCCTTGTTGATCATGAAATCACGCGCATAAGAGAGCACCGCGGAGTGCAGACGCGCGATATCGCCCATCAGATAGTAGAAGCCGTTGCCTGCGACCTTACGCGCCGCGTCGAGGTCGATGCCGTTGAGCTTCGCCATGATCTCGGAATGGTAGGGAATCTCAAAATCCGGGACGACCGGCTCGCCGAAGCGCTCGATCTCCACGTTCTCGCTGTCATCCTTGCCGATCGGGACGCTCGGGTCGATGATGTTCGGAATGATCATCATGATCTGCGTGACCTTCTCGTTCAGCTCCGCCTCCTGCTTCTCCAGCTCCTCGAGCTTCTCGCCGTCGGCGGCGACCTGTGCTTTCAGCTCCTCCGCCTTCTCGCGCTCGCCGCGCTTGAAGCAGCCGCCGATCTCCTTGGAGAGCTTGTTGCGGTTCGCGCGGAGCGCGTCTGCCTCGCCCTTGACGGCACGCGCCTGCTTGTCCAGCTCGATGACCTCGTCTACAAGCGGGAGCTTCTTATCCTGAAACTTGTTTTTGATGTTCTGCTTGACGATTTCCGGGTTTTCTCTTAAGAATTTAATATCAATCATGTTTTTTCTTTCCTTCCGAATAATCTTGTATATTGTGATTTCAAAAGCCTTCCCCTCGGGGGGAAGGTGTCACCCTTTGGGTGACGGATGAGGGGCAGGCGTTTCCGTTGTCGCCCCGAATTCAGTTGCACTCGATCCTTACTGCTTAATTATCCATTGGAGCGTTCCATATCTTCTCGATCTTATTCGCGATCGCGTACAGCTCGGGCGCGTCATAGAATTCTATGATCAGCTCTCCTCCGGTGTCACTCTTGTTGTCCTTGATCTTGACCTTTGTGCCGAGAACCTGATTGAGCGCCAGCTCCACCTCCGCATAACGCGAGAGCTTCTGCGGCTTTTCCTTCTCAGGCTTTTTTGCGTCGCTGTTCAGCTTCTTGACGAGGCTCTCCGCCTGCCTGACCGAGAGACTCTCGTCGACGATCTTCATCGCCGCCGCTTCGATATCCTTCGGGTCGTTCAGCCCCAGCAGCGCGCGTGCATGACCCGCGCTGAGCCTTCCTTCCTCTAAAAGCGGCTTGATCTCCTCCGGCAGTCCGAGCAGTCTGAGCATATTAGCGACCGCGGAACGCGACTTGCCGACCGTCCGCGCGACCTCCTCCTGTGAGAAGCCGTAGGTATCCATCAAGGTGCGATAGCCCTGCGCCTCCTCCATCGGGCTGAGATCCTGCCGCTGCAGGTTCTCGATCAGCGCGAGCTGCATCGTCTCGCTGTCGGAAAGCTCCCGCACGATCGCGGGGATCTCCGTCAGTCCTGCCATCCGTGACGCGCGGTAACGCCGCTCGCCCGCGACGATCTGATACCCGCCGTAGATCTGCGGACGCACCAGAATTGGCTGTAAAACGCCGTGATCCGCAATACTGCCCGCCAGCTCCTGCAGCGCCTCTTCGTCGAAGGAACGCCGCGGCTGGGTGCGGTTTGGCTCGATCTGAGAGATTTTCAACGTGACGATCTCATTCTTGTCCTCGGTGTCGTTCTCGCTGAAAATTGCCGAGAGACCCTTTCCGAGACCTCCGATTTTCTTAGCCATTTCGTCCCTCCTTCGCAATCAGCTCCTGACCCAAATTCAAATAGGCCTCGCTGCCTTTGCAATTCTTATCATAATACATGATCGGCATACCGAAGCTCGGCGCTTCTGAGAGCCGCACGCCGCGCGGTATCACCGTGCCGAACACCTTTTTCGGGAAGAACTGCTTGACCTCGCTGACGACCTGCTGGGTCAGATTCAGCCTTCCGTCGTACATCGTCAGCAGAACGCCCTCGATATAGATATGCTCGTTGAGCTTTCTCTTGACGTAGCGAACGGAGTTCATGAGCTGTGAGAGTCCCTCCAGCGCGTAGTACTCGCATTGTATCGGTACCAGCACGCTGTCCGCGGCGTTCAGCGCGTTCGTCGTGATGATACCCAGAGACGGCGGGCAGTCGATGATGATGTAATCATAGTTCGCCTTCACCGTCAAAAGCGCCTTTTTCAGCCTTTGCAGGCGGTCGGACGCCTCCATGATCTCGAATTCAGCCGCCGCGAGGTCGATTCCCGCGGGCATAACGTCCAGATTCTTGTATTTTGTATGCTGAATGACCTCGTCGGCCTTCGCTTCCGCAAGCAAAATCTCATAGGTGCTCTTCTCGATACTTCGTTTATCGAAGCCGACGCCGCTGGTCGCGTTGCCCTGCGGGTCGATATCAACGAGAAGCGTTTTCTTATCGTAGTACCCGAGCGCCGCTGCGATATTGACCGCCGTGGTAGTTTTTCCGACGCCGCCCTTCTGGTTTGCGACCGCGATCACCTTCGCCATAGATTCACCTTCCTTTATCTATAATATCAATCATGCACTATTGTATCACAAAACGCCGTACAATAAAAGCCCTTTTCTCGATTTTTTGTCAAACGATGTTTCACGTGAAACATTTTTTGGTTGTTAGTTGCTAGTTGCTAGTCGCTAGTCGCTGGTCACTAGTTGCTGTTGCTGGTCGCTAGTTGCTGGTCACTTGCCACTAACCACTAATCACTGACCACTAATCACTGACCACTAACCACTAACCACTAACCACTGACCACTGACCACTAATCACTAACCACTGACCACTAATCACTAACCACTAACCACTAACCACTGACCACTGACCACTAACCACTAACCACTGACCACTAACCACTAACCACTAACCACTGACCACTAACCAAAAACGCCAACAGCCGCATGCATTACGCACACGGCTGTCGGCAAGGGGTTCAGATAAGGAAATGGGTATGAGTGGATAGATACGCTGTACCTATCGAGGAAAGAAATGTATATCAAGGCTTTCGCCGAGATACCGTTTTATACGATTACTAATTGTCATTGATCATTACAAAATCAAAACTAACAACCAGCGACCGGCAACCAGATACTACAATCCCACCGCTTTCGGAATCTTCACGGTGTATTCTATGTAGTCGTCGGTCTCGCTGCGGCGGGAGATCGCGTTGATCCCCGAGAGCCGCATCACGTCCACCGCCTTGTTGATGGTGTTCACGAAGATCCTCACGTCCTTGACGGCGATCTTCCGCTCGGGCTTCTTCGGCGGCGCGGCGTCGGGCTTCTTAGCCAGAGCCTCCGTTACCAGCTCCTCAGCCTGTCCGACGCTGAGATTATCGTTGATCACGCGGCTGAGCACCTCGCGGCGCAGTCCTTCGTCGTTGATCCGCAGTAAGGCTCTCGCGTGCCTCTCGGAGAGGTTCGCAGTCAGGATCCATTCCTGCTCCTCAAAGCCGAGCCGCAGCAGCCGCAGTTTATTTGCGATCGTGCTCTGCTTTTTGCCGAGCTTGATCGCCGCCTGCTCCTGCGTCAGTCCGTATTTGCGGATCAGCCGCGCGATTCCACGCGCTTCCTCAAACATATTGAGATCAGCTCTTTGGAGATTCTCGATCAAAGCGAGCAGAGCGCTGTCCTTGTCGCCGCACTTGTGCACGACGCACGGCACCTTGCTCAGCCCCGCCATGATTGCGGCTCTGAGCCGTCTCTCCCCGGCGATCAGCTCGAATTCCGTCGCGTTGATACGCCTGACGACCAGCGGCTGGAGAATTCCGTTCTCCACGATCGAGCGCGAAAGGCTTTTCAGCCCTTCTTCGTCGAAGTTGCGGCGCGGCTGGGTGCGATTGGGTCTGATCTGGATGGTCGGTATGTTCAGCACCTTGTTATCTCTGCCGAGCAGACTGCTCACCATCCTCACCTCGCCCTCAGCTCGTCCTTACAGCTATTATACTACCACACCCGCCGCGGTGATCCTGTCGAATCCTGAGCGATTATTATACAACCTTCTGTCGGAAACAAAAGAAAAGAGAGAAGCAAGCTCCTCTCCCCTCCTATAACGCCTTATTCTTGATCTGCTTGATCTTTCTCGGATACTTCTCAGGCGTCGGCGCGATCTTTTTGATTTCGATGATCGCCCTCTCCCCCGCTTCTCCGAGTTCAAAGCTGTGTACCGCTTTCAGCTCGCCGCAAAGCTCCCTGATCGCGTTCTGTGCAGCGCTGAGTTCATCCTCCGCGCCCTTGCCCTTCATCGCGATGAACCGACCGCCGATCTTTACATACGGCATATCATATTCGCAGAGCGTGTTCATCCCCGCGACCGCACGCGATACAGCAACGTCAAAGCTGTCTCTCAGCTCCGTGCGGCTGCCCTCTTCGGCACGCGCATGGATCAGCTCCACATCCGTGAAGCCCAGCGCATCACAGACTTCTTCCAAGAATCCCAGCCGCTTTTGCAGGCTGTCAAGCAACGTCAGCCTGATATCCGGGCGCACGATCCTGAGCACCATTCCGGGGAAGCCCGCGCCCGTGCCCACGTCGATGACGCTCGCGCCCTGAGGGATCTCCGCATATTGCAGCAGCATCATACTGTCCGCAAAATGCTTCAGCGCCACATCCTGCGGCTCGGTCAGCGCGGTCAGATTCATGACCTTGTTCCGCTCGATCAAAAGATCATGGTAAACGCAAAGCTGTTCTATAGCCTTTTCTCTCACGGAAAGTTCATATTTTTCCAACGTTTTCTTCAGAATCTCGCGAAACTCACTCATGCTTCTCACCTCCGCGCTTCTGCTTCATCAGGTAGATCATCAGCACGTTCACATCCGACGGCGACACGCCGCTGATACGTCCCGCCTGACCGATATTCAGCGGGCGGATCGCGTTCAGCTTCTCCTGCGCCTCCAGTCTCAGCCCGACAACGTCCTTATAATCAATATCAGCAGGCAAGAGCTTGTTTTCGAGCTTTCGCATATTTTCGACCGCCGCGATTTGCTTTTTGATGTAGCCCTCATATTTGACCGCGATCTCCACCTGTTCGAAGATCGCCGCGTCCAGCTCAGGGCGCGTCAGATCAACAGGCGCGAGCGCCTCATAATTCAATTCAGGTCTTTTTAAAAGTTCGATCAGCCTGATTCCGGTATTCACGTCCGATGTTTCACGTGAAACAAGTATCTTCGTCAGCGTCTCGGAAGGCGAGATCACGGTCGAAGCAACGCGCTTCTTTTCCTGCGCGATCAACTCCTGCTTTCTCAAAAACCGCTGATAACGTTCCTCACTGATCAATCCGATCTCATATCCGATCGGCGTCAGCCTTTCGTCCGCGTTATCCTGCCGCAAAATTAAGCGATATTCACTCCGCGAGGTCATCATGCGGTACGGCTCGTTCGCGCCCTTTGTCACCAGATCGTCGATCAGCGTCCCGATGTAAGACGACGCGCGGTCGAGCACCAGCGGCTCCTTTCCCTGCACCTTCCGCGCCGCGTTGATGCCGGCGATCAAGCCCTGTGCCGCCGCTTCCTCATAACCCGACGAGCCGTTGAACTGACCTGCGCCGTACAACCCGGGGAATTTCTTGAATTCCAGGGTCGCGAGCATATCCGTCGGGTCGATGCAGTCGTACTCGATCGCATACGCCGGGCGCATGATCATCGCGTGCTCCAAGCCCTTGATCGTATGATAAAAGGCAGTCTGCACCTCCTCAGGCAAGGACGAGCTCATGCCCTGCAGATACATTTCCTCCGTATCCTCGCCGCACGGCTCGATGAAAAGCTGATGCCGCTGTTTATCCGCGAAGCGCACGATCTTGTCCTCCAAGCTCGGACAATAGCGCGGACCGACGCCCTCGATCTTCCCGCCGTAAAGCGGACTGCGGTGGATATTATCCAGAATGATCTTCTTTGTATCCTCATTCGTCCAACTGATATGGCAGACGACCTTGTTCTCCACCGGCGTGAGCGTATCATAGGAGAACGGCACCGTCGGCTCGTCCCCCTCCTGCACCTCCAGCTCGGAGTAATCGATCGAAGAACGCTTCACGCGCGCAGGCGTACCGGTCTTGAATCTGCGGGTCTTGACGCCGAGCTTTCTCAGGCTCTCGCCGAGGAACGCCGCCGGGAAGATTCCGTCCGGACCGCTCTCATAGCTGACCTCGCCGACGTAGATGCGCCCGCCCAGATAAGTCCCCGTCGCGATCACGACCGCCTTGGCACGGAAAACACCCAGCATCCGCGTCGTCAGCAGCCACGCGCCGCCTTCCTCCTGTGCGATATCTGTGATCTCCGCCTGACGAAGGTCGAGATTTTCCTGCAATTCCAGCTTGTGCTTCATCACAGCGGAATACTTTCTCCTGTCGATCTGCGCCCTCAGCGAGTGCACGGCAGGCCCCTTGCCGCGGTTGAGCATGCGGCTCTGCAGGGTACATGCATCCGCCGTGCGACCCATCTCGCCGCCCAGCGCGTCGACCTCGCGCACGAGGTGTCCCTTCGCCGTACCGCCGATGGACGGATTGCACGGACAATTTCCGACCGCGTCCATATTGATGGTAAAAACCGCGGTTTTACAGCCGAGCCGGGCAGAAGCGAGCGCCGCCTCGATCCCCGCGTGACCCGCGCCGATCACCGCAACGTCGTATTCTCCTGCAAAATAGGTTGACATCCAATCACCCCAAAAGTCTCATTATTTCCCGACACAGAAATTGTGGAACACCCTGTCCACCACCTCGTCGGTCACGTTCTCGCCGGTCAGCTCCGCGATATATCCTACCGCTTCCTCTATGAGCACGGTAACAGCGTCCAGCGTCTCCCATATGCTCAGAGCCTTAACAGCTTCGTCTATCACAGTCTTTGTTTTATCCGTCAAACTGCGCTGGCGCTCGTTATAGCTGATCACATCGCTTGCATAGCTGAAATCTCTGCCTAAAAAATATCTCCCTAAAACGTATTCTATATTATTCTTGACCCGATCGCCCTCATTTTTCAGCGAGGTACAAATGGCCGTGATCACATTTTTATCCGGATATTTTTCTCTCAAGCCGTCGTAGTCATCCATATTGCTCCCTGTACAACGATCCGATTTGTTATTGATAAAATAGACCGGAATGTCGGACGGTATCATTTTGTAGATATGTTCGTCATCTGCGCTGAGCGGAACGGATAGATCAACGATAAAAACAACGAACTGAGCCGTCTCCAGCTTCTTCTGCGCGCGCTCCACGCCGATCTTTTCGACCGTATCGTCCGTGTCGTGGATCCCCGCGGTGTCGATCAGATTCAGCCTGAAATCACCGAGCTGTATCTGTTCCTCCACTGTATCACGGGTGGTTCCGGGAACATCCGTGACGATACTCCTGTCGTGTCCCGACAAAAGATTCATCAAGGTGCTTTTTCCGACATTCGGCCGACCGACGATCACGGTGTTGATGCCGTTATTCATCAGCTTACCGGCGTCATACTTTCTCAGGAGCTCACGGAGTTGATATGACGCATTGATCAAGGAATTTTTCAGATGCTCCGGCTCTATCGCAGGGATATCCTCCTCCGGATAGTCCGCCCACGCATTCAGGTGCGCCGCAAGGTTCATCAGCTCCGCCTTGATCTCATTGACCTGCTTTGAAATATAACCTTCCTTCACCGAAAGCGCCGCCTGCGCCTCACCGCTGGATTTTGCAGAGATCAGGTTCATGACGGATTCCGCTTCGATCAGATCCATTTTCCCATTGAGAAATGCGCGTTTTGTGAATTCTCCCGGCTGAGCAAGCGTCGCGCCTGCATCCAGCACCGCACGCAGCGTATCGCGTGTCACGGCAATACCTCCGTGACAGGAAAGCTCGACAATATCCTCTCCCGTATAGCTTCTCGGCGCACGGAAAACTGTCGCAATACATTCATCTATCGCACGTTTGTTTGATATAACCTTGCCCAGCGCACAGGTATAGCCGCTCATTTCACTGAGCTTTTTCCCGGAAACAGATCGAAATACCTTCTCCCCTATCCCTATTGCGTCGGAGCCCGAGATGCGGATCACGGAGATACCCGCCTCGGTCAAGCCGCTGGAGATCGCGGCGATCGTAGAATTTATCATAAAAAAAGTTCCTTTAAAATGAAAAGCGGACGGAGAACCGCCCGCTTAATCTGAACATGTTAGAATGATCGCAGGCATCAGCCTTGCAATGATTTTATTTGTCGATCCTGCCGTAGAGACCGTGCGCGCCGCCCTCGTTGAGGGGCTTGCGGTCGGGATTCGGAGCGGGATTGGACTGCTTCGGCTTCTGGGAGCGTCTGCCGTTGTAGCCGCCTCTTCTGCCGCCTCTGCCGCCGCGGTTGAAGTCCTTTCTCTTGCCGTCGGGACCGATGACAACGTGACGGTTCATGTTCTCGCCCTCGCTCCAGGAGGTCGCTCCGTCGATCTTCTGAACAGCCGTGTGGATGATGCGGCGCTCATACGGATTCATCGGCTCGAGCGAGCTCTTTCTGCCGGTTTTCGCCGCTTTGATCGCCAGCCTGCGGCCGAGCGACTCCAGCGTCTTTTCACGCTTCTCGCGATAGTCGCCGGTGTTGATGACGACTCTCTTGTAGGAGTTGTCCACGCGATTTGCGGCAAGATACGCCAGATACTGCATCGCGTCCATCGTCTCGCCTCTGCGGCCGATGATGTAACCCACGTCCTCACCCTCGATGTCGATGGTCAGAACGCCGTCCTCCTCGGTAGTGGTGATGGTGATATCCTTCAAATCCATATTCAGGATGATATTTCTGATGAGATTCTCGGCTGCCTGAGCGGCTGACTTGTTCGGCTTCTTCTTTTCTTCCTTCACCTGAGCAGTCGCGGTTACGGTCGCCTTAACCGGAGCTTTGATGACTTCCTCATCATCATCGCTCTTGATGGTTACCTTGACGCTTGCGGGACGTCCGCCGAAGAGACCGAATACCTTCTTCGCGGGTAATTCCAATATTTCGAATTCAATATTGTCGTCATAGGTTTCAACGCCGAGTTCCTTACAGGCGGCTTCCTTCGCTTCTTCTACGGTCGCGCCTGTACCGATAGCTTCTCTTAACATTGTAACGCCTTTCTTACTATACGATGTGGATTATTTTTTCTTTTTGTTGCCGGTCTGCTGCGGTTGCGGTAGCGATACCGGCTGATAATCATACTTGACTTTTGCTTCTTTTAGCTCCATCAAAGCGACGTGCTGCGCTTCCTGCTGTGCGATCATGTGAGCCGGCGAGAAGAATTTGTTGATCAGTAAGGTCTGGATGAATCCGAAGATCGTGGACCATACCCAGTAGAAGCCTACTGCGCCGGGAACGATATAGGAGATGTATACGGTGATCAGCGGAAGGACATAGAGCATGTACTTCATACAGCCCTGCTGGTTCTGCATATTGCCCTGGATCCTCATGGTGATGATCTGAGAGCCTAAGGAGGTGACGAGACAGAGGATCGGGATGATGATGATCGCGTTCGTAAAGCCCGTATCCTTCGGGATGGACAGAAGATCAAGACCCAGGAAGTTGAAGCCGTTCGCCATATTCTGGATATTGGTGATTTCCGTCTGCGGGAGGCCGTGCTGGATCAGCGTGTTGACGCTGTCAGGGCTCGTGAAGAGCTTGAGCACGTTCATCTCGGAATAAATGTTATTCTGCGTCATATACACGCCGGGGATCATATTGATCTGACCGAGTGCCTGAGAGGAAAGGTGCAGAACGTTTGAGAGCGGTCTGACGACCGAGTAGTAGATTCCCAGCATGATGAACATGGGGAAGAGGGAGGTCGCACAGCCCGACATCGGGGAGACTCCTTCCTTTTCATAGAGCTTCTGGATCTCTTCGTTCTGCTTTGCCTTATTGTTGGCGTATTTCTCTCTGATTTCCTTCTGTTTCGCCTGCAGCGAGGCGTTCGCCGCCATGCTTCTCTGCTGCTTGATGGAAGAAGGGAAGAGGATACCCCTGAAAATCAGGGTGAATACGATGATAGCGATGCCGAAATTCTGGAAGACCCAGAACACCGCCCACAGGATGTAGCCGAAGATGCTACCGATAAAATTAAATACTGTAAACATACTGTAGAGCCTTTCTGCAGTTGTACAGGCTAGAGCCTGTGCTTCTTTTCCGGAACGGGGTCGTAACCGCCCTTTGACCACGGATTACAGCGCATGATGCGCCAAGCTCCCATCGCCGTGCCCTTGAAAGCGCCGAACCGCTCGATCGCCTCATAGGTGTAGTGGGAACAGGTGGGATAGTACTTGCACTTGGGTCTGGTGTGCGGAGAGATGGCAGTCTGATAAAATCTAATGAGCTTCAAAAACAGCTTTTTCATGATGTTTCGATGATTCCGAGCATTTTCAGATGCTCGCGCATAGCCTTTTCGACCTCCTGGCTTTTGACGTAAGCCGTGCGGGTCCTGGCGACAAAAATCAGATCATACGGAGCGGACTGATCTGCTCCCGTGTTGTAAAATGCCGCGCGGATCACGCGGCGGCAGCGACTGCGGTTGACTGCCTTGCCGACCTTTTTTGAGGTGGTGATGCCAATTCTAAGGTTATTGTGTTTATTTTTGAGCGCATAGGTAACGAGAACGGGGGAGACGAACGACCTTCCTCTGCGGTAAAGCCGCTGAAAATCCCTGTTTTCTTTAATCGTCGTTATCTTCATTCAACCACCGTAGGTACATAAAATGAGAGAAAACAGAAAATCCTGTAAATGAAAAGAAAGACCACTGCCTGCAGTGGCCTTATAAGACGGATATCAGTAGGATAACTGCTTTCTGCCCTTGGCTCTTCTTCTGGCGAGAACCTTGCGGCCGTTCTTGGTAGACATTCTCTTTCTGAAGCCGTGCTCTTTCTTGCGATGGATCTTTTTGGGCTGATAAGTTCTGAGCATTTACTACTCCTCCTTTCGGGTACATAACCTTACAAATTAGCATTATAACGTAATTTTTCCATTTCGTCAATATAAATTTTCGCATATTATCAGCTTTTTTTCGGGTTTTATTGCGTTATATTTTTAACCACCACAACATCTTGTGGACGCCCATTTTATATACACAATTCAGAAAGTCCGTCTGTCAACCTGCACATTATTAATGATATATATAATACTTATATATGTAAGCTTTTTTCAACATTTTCAGTTGCTTTTATATGGAAAATTTGATATAATGGAGTGTAATTATGGACAGGTATATTATTTTATCTGAATAAGGGGTATATATGGATAATTTTAAAGAAGGCTGGGGTATCCTTTGCAACTACCTCAGAGAGGAAAAGAAAATCGCCGACGTCGCCTACAAGACGTGGATCTCCCGCATCGAGCCGGTCGGCATTGATTTTGAGAAGGGCGTCATCACCCTGATGGTGCCGAACGAATTTCACCGCCAGACGCTGATCAAGGGCTATCTTCCGAAGCTCGAGGAAGCGTACGAGGCTGTTTTCGGGACGAGCTTTGAGACCATCTTCCTGATTCCGGAGGAAAAGGAGAATGAGAAGCTCCTCGGCGACGAGACCTCCGCCGACGCGGGCTATGAATTCACCTTTGAGACCTTTATTATCGGTTCGTCCAACAAATTCGCTCACGCGGCTTCCATGGCGGTAGCCCAGAATCCCGCCGCCGCCTATAACCCGCTGTTCCTCTACGGCAACTCGGGACTCGGCAAGACCCATCTGCTCTACGCGATCGGCAACGAGATCCGCAAGTCCCATCCCGACTACAGGGTCATCTACATCAAGGGCGAGGATTTTGCCAACGAGATCATCCAGTCCATCATGAACAAGACCACCGCCCAATTCCGCCAGAAATACCGCCAGGCGGACGTGCTCTTGGTCGACGACGTCCAGTTCATCGGCGGCAAGGAGAGCACCCAGGAGGAATTCTTCCACACCTTCGACGCCCTTCACGACGCGAAGAAGCAGATCGTCCTCAGCTCCGACCGTCCTCCCAAGGAGATCAAGGTTCTGACCGACCGTCTGCGCGGCCGCTTTGAGATGGGGCTTCTCGCCGATATCCAAGCGCCGGATTTTGAGACCCGCATGGCGATCATCAAGCGCAAGGCGGAGATCACCGGCCTTGAGATTAACGACGATCTCTGCGAGTATATCGCCAACAAATTAAAGACCAATATCCGCCAGCTCGAGGGCGTCGTCAAAAAACTCCTTGCAAAGTACAATCTCACCAAGGAGAAGCCCAACCTCAGCATCGTCAACGAGGCGATCTCCGAGATTCTCAACGATGACACGCCGCCGGAGCTGACCGTCGAGAAGATCGTCGACGAGGTCTGCCGCACCTACGGCGTGAACAGCGACGACCTCCGCTCCCAGAAATCCCGCCGCGCCAATATCAACAAGCCGCGCCAGATCGCGATCTACATCGTCCGTGAGCTGACCACCCTCTCGATGGAGAACATCGGCAAGGAATTCGGCAACCGCCACTATTCCACCATCGTCTACACCGTCCAGCAGGTGGAAAAGGATATCAAGAACGATCCCTTCCTCCGTGAAACGGTCGAGGACATCATCAAAAACATCCGCGAACGGTGACACGCGGACGCGCGCGTCTTTGTTCCGCCTTTTACAAAGAACATGATTTCTCTGCGCTCGTTCAACGGCGGGTCAAAAGTATATAAGGCGTATATGAAAAGAATGTATAAAAAAGTCACGATTTTATTATAATCCGTCATTGCGAGGGGCTTTAGCCCCGTGGCAATCTCAACCGATTATATTATAGTCATTGCGAAGGGCTTTAGCCCCGCGGCAATCTCAACCGATTATATTATAGTCATTGCGAAGGGCTTTAGCCCTGTGGCAATCTCAACCGATAAAAAACATCAAAAATACCCACCCAAACATAATAATTTCCGGTGGAAACATGAAAGCCCACAACAAAAATTTTTAACACCACCGTTTATCAACAATTCAATCCACATTCACCTCACACCGTTCCACATGATGTGGAAAAGTCTCCCCTCCATTCCACTCCCAACCGACTTTTCCATATTTCTCCGAAAAAACTAAATCCCGCCAACGTAGATTTTATCGAACCTTTTCATCTTATTGACAATTCCACTCCCCCTACTACTATTACTACAATATAAATAACATATCATATCATATCATTTCATTTCATTAACCAACAACCAGTAACCAGTAACCAGCAACCAGAAAAGAGGTAAACCATGAGATTCAGAGCTTTAAGAACCGATCTTTCATCCGCAGTCTCCAACGTATCCCGCGCCGTCTCCGCAAAAGCCACCATCCCCGCGCTCGAGGGCGTCCTGATCAAGGCATACAACGGCAGTCTGGAGATCTCCGGCTACGACCTCGAGATCGGCATCGTCACCTCCATCGAAGCAACCGTCATGGAAGAGGGCGAGATCGTCGTCTCCGCCAGACTGTTCAACGATATCATCCGCAAGCTGCCCGAGGAGATCGTCAGCATCGAGACCGACGACAGAATGATCACCTACATCCATTCCGGCGCCGCGGATTACCAGATCGTCGGCATCAATTCCGCCGAGTACCCCGAGCTTCCCAACGTAGAAGAGAAGTGTGCCATGACCGTCAACGCCGAAATCTTCAAAAACATGATCCGCCAGACGGTTTTCGCCACCTCCGATAACATGGCGAAGCCCATCTACACCGGCTCCCTCTTTGAAATCAAGGACGGCTTGTTTAAAATCGTCGCCGTCGACGGCTTTCGCATGGCGATCCGCGAGGAGAACGTCGACAGCGATATCGAAGCGAAGTTCGTCGTACCCGCCAAGACCCAGAACGAGATCTTAAAGCTGATCACCGATAACAAAAAGGACGTTTCCATGATCGTCGGTCAGCGCCACATCACCTTCAAGATTGAGAACTACAGCATCGTCTCCCGCCTCTTGGAGGGCAACTTCCTCGATTACAAAATGCCGCCGTCCGCCGCGACACAGTTCGTCATCAGCACCCGCGTCCTCGCGTCCTCAGTCGAGAGAATGGCGCTCCTGACCAGCGAGAAGATCCAGTCACCCGTCCGCTGCTCCATCTCCGCCGATGAGATCAAGCTCTCCTGCTCCACCTCCGTCGGCAGAGCGAACGACATGATCCCCGCCTCCGTAACCGGCAGCGACGTCGAGATCGGCTTCAACAACCGCTATCTGCTCGACGCCTTGAAGAACGCCGACACCGACGAGGTACGCGTCCTGCTCAACGGCAGTCTCCAGCCCATGATCATCCGACCCGTCAGCGGCCGGAGTTTCACCTTCCTCGTCGTTCCCATGCGCCTCGCCGCAGAATAAGGGCACGGGCATGCATGCCGTTATATATTTTTTAAGATAGTCATTGCGAAGCCCCTTTAGGGGCTGTGGCAATCTCAACCAGTAACCAGTAACCAGTAACCAGCAACTAATAACAACCATGAATCAAATCAAAATCAATGAAGAATTCATCCGACTGGACAATCTCATGAAGTTCTCCGGCATGTGCAATTCCGGCGGCAGAGCAAAGTTCCTGATCCAGGGCGGCGAGGTCAGCTTAAACGGCGAGACCTGCACCATGAGAGGAAAGAAGATTCGTCCCGGCGACGTCGTAGCCTACAACGGCATAGAAGTAGAAGTCATCGCAGAAGAGGAACACGCTTGATAGTTCAGTCGCTTCAATTCGAAAATTACAGAAATCTGGAAAATAACCGCATCATCCCTTCCGAGAGCGTCAACGTGATCTACGGAGAGAACGCGAACGGAAAGACCAACCTGCTGGAAGCCCTCTGGCTTTTCTGCGGCGGCCATTCCTTTCGCGGCTCCAAGGAGAGCGAGATGATCCGTTTCGGCGAGAATTATTTCCGTCTGAAAATGGATTTTTATTCGGGCGAGAGGGAACAGAACGCGGAGATTTTCTTTGATAAAAACAAAAAATTCATCCGTCTCAACGGCGTCGACAAATCCTCGTCCTCCTATCTGACGGAGGTTTTCTCTGCGGTCGTCTTTTCGCCCGAGCACCTGAGCCTGATCAAGCGCGGGCCCAACGTCCGCAGGAGATTTCTGGACGCCGCGATCTGTCAGCACCGCATTCGTTACGCCTCCCTCTTGGCGGACTACAACCGCATCATCAACCAGCGCAACGCATTGTTGAAGGACAGCTTCCGTCATCCCGAGCTCCGCGACACCCTCTCCATCTGGGACGACAGCCTGATTGTTATCGGCGCTCAGATTCTCAGGGAGCGATTTGACTATATCGCCGCTCTGCGAGAGCCTGCGAGCCGCTATCACAGCGGTATTTCCTCTGAGAGCGAGGAGCTGTTCATCGGCTACCAGTGCACCTGCAAAGCCCGGGAGACCGACGCCGTACAGGAGATTCGCGAGAAGCTGAGAACTTCCCTGAAAAGCTCTCAGAGCGAGGATTTCCACACCGGCGCGACCTCTGTCGGACCGCACCGCGACGATCTCGAGATCATGCTCAACGGTATATCCGCGCGCCGCTTCGGTTCTCAGGGACAGCAGCGCTCCGCCGTCCTCTCCATGAAGCTCAGCGAAGCGGAGCTGCTCTATCAGAAGAACGGCGAGCGCCCGATCATCCTTCTCGACGACGTCCTCTCCGAGCTTGATAACAAGCGCCAGGACTTTCTTCTGAACAAGGTAGGGGACTACCAGGTTTTCGTCACCTGCTGTGAGGAAAGCAACAAGGAACAGTTCCAAAAGGGAAAGGTTTTCTTTGTAAAGAACGGGGTGGTGGAATGAAATACCTGCATCTCGGAAAAGATACCTCTATCGAGATCAAAAATATCATTGGTATTTTTGATATGGACACCAGCACCGTCTCGCGCCACACCCGCGATTTTCTCAGCATTTGCGAGAAGGAGAATCGCATCGTCAACGTCAGCTACGAGCTGCCCAAGTCGTACATCCTCTACGACTTCGACGGAGAGTACTCCGTCTACCTCTCTCCGCTGAACACCGCTACGCTGTTAAAACGAATCAATGAATCATCATATAAAAACTGATCACCGGTCACTTACCACTGATCACTGATAATAGGAGAAACCATTATGTTAAATTGCAGATGTCCTTACTGCGGTAAGGAAGTATCGTATTTCAAGGCGATGTCGATTCGCAGAAGGGGAGAGTACTACTGCCCGAAATGCTATAAGGAAAGCAATATCCATATCAAAAAGACGATCTGGATCGCGTTCTTCGCGGCGGTCGTGTTCGCGTTGATCATCATGGGCTTCTTTCTGATCATGACCAACCGTGAGAACATCGCCTTTGTATTTCTCGTCATGATCCCGTTCATCATCTTCTATCTCGTGTCGCCGGTCTTTGTGCGCCTGCGCCCGAAGAAGAAATTTCAGGATTCCCTGTACGATACGGATATGGTCAATAACCCCGGCGTCGACCCCGACCCCACCGTCGCCTCTACCGCAAAGGTTGCGCCCGCCTTCGTCGATGATACGGATGAGTACCGTCCCTCTATCAACTCGGATGTGTTCAACGCCATCAAAGAGGAGCGCAAGGTCGTCGAGGAGACTGACGGCGGCACCAAGAGCTTCGACCGCTTTGAGAATATCTCCAGCACCGATGATCTGGCGCATACCCGTCCTGTCGGAGACCTGAAAAGCCTCAAGAAGAACACCGGCGAGGTCGGCAGTCACTTTGATCTGTCGGAGTTTGACTGATGTTTCGCCTGCCTGTTTGTCCGCATTGCGGCACCGTCTATCGCTATAAAGAGGTCGGCTCCGCCATTCGGAAGAAAGAGATCACCTGCTATCATTGTGAAAAGAAATTCCGCGCACGCCTGTTCCCGACGATCCTCGTCGGCGCGCTGATCCCGCTTTTGCTGTGCGTCGGATTGAATATATTTTTGTTGACCAGGATGGAGAGCATCCAGCTCGTGCCGCTCTTCGGCGTGACCCTGCTGTGCATCCTGATCATCATTCTGATCACCCCCTTCTTTACATCTTTCAAAAAGATAAAAGAGGAGTAGGGCAGCAAAAGCCTTCCCCTCGGGGGAAGGTGGGCTTTTCGACTCCCTAGAGTCGAAAAGGTCGGATGAGGGGACAACCTATCCAATCTATCAATAATTCAAAGGGTCAGTCACCTAAAATAAGCATTATCTATTGAATACTGATACATAATGAATATGACACACGGAGGAAATATTTTGGAGAATCGAAACGAAGAAATCAGAACAGTAGAAGAGGTCGTCGACGAGCTGATGGAGCGCGCCGAAGAACCGATCGAAACTGTCGATGTAGTAGACGAAGAAAAAATGACAAAGGTCGAGGGCGAGTACGGCGCCGACGAGATCCAGGTTTTGGAAGGTCTCGAAGCCGTCCGCAAGCGCCCCGGCATGTATATCGGCTCGACCGGCGAGCGCGGCTTGCACCATCTGGTGTATGAGATCGTGGATAACTCGATCGACGAGGCGCTCGCGGGCTATTGCGATAAGATCGACGTGAGCATCCTGCCCGGCAACATCATCCGCGTCAAGGACGACGGCCGCGGCATCCCCGTCGGCATCAATTCCAAGATGGGTCTCCCTGCTGTCACGGTCGTCTTTACCGTGCTCCACGCGGGCGGTAAGTTCGGCGGCGGCGGCTACAAGGTCTCCGGCGGTCTGCACGGCGTCGGCGCTTCCGTCGTCAACGCGCTGTCCGAGTGGCTCGAGGTGCGCGTCTGCGACGGCAAGGACGTCTATTTCCAGCGCTATGAGCGCGGCAAGATCATGAACGATCTGACAGTCGTCGACCATTCCACCGTTCGCGGAACAGAAGTCCGCTTCAAGGCGGATCCCGAGATCTTCAAGGACACCGACGTGTATGATTACGATACCCTCGCCCGCAGACTGCGCGAGCAGGCGTTCCTCAACGCCGGCGTGAACATCGAGTTGAAAGACGAGCGCGACCCTGAGCACATCAAGGATAAGGTATTCTACTACGAGGGCGGTATCAAGGAATTCGTTACATATATTCACAAGAAGAAGGGCTACACCCCGATCCACCCCGAGATCATCTATCTGCGTACCGCAAACATGGAGAACACCTGCGAGGTAGAGATCGCCATGCAGTACAACGACAGCTACAACAACGATATCCGTTCCTTCGCCAATAATATCCACACCACCGACGGCGGCACACATGAGGAGGGCTTCCGCAGAGCGCTGCCCCGCGTCATGAACAATTACGCCTCCAAGTTCAATAAGATCAAGGAAAAGGATAAGGACTTAAAGCTCGAGTTTGATGATTACAAAGAGGGCTTGACCGCAATCATTTCCGTCAAGATCACGGAAGCCCAGTTTGAAGGCCAGACAAAGGCGAAGCTCGGCAACACCATCGTCCGTTCGATGGTGAATAAGCTGATTACCGATAAGCTCAGCGAATTTTTGGAGGAGAATCCCGCCTCCGCCTCCGCAATTTTGGAGAAAGCCCTCGCCTCCGCCAAGGCGCGCGAGGCCGCGCGAAAGGCGAGAGAGAGCGTCCGCCGCAAGACGGGTCTTGAGTCTGCCTCCCTTCCCGGCAAGCTCGCCGACTGCCAGTCCAAGGACAGATCGGAAACCGAAATCTATATCGTAGAGGGCGACTCCGCAGGCGGCTCCGCCAAGCAGGGTCGTGACAGAAAATTCCAGGCGATCCTTCCCCTGTGGGGCAAGATGCTCAACGTTGAGAAAGCCCGCCTTGATAAGGTCTACGGCAACGATAAGCTGACCCCCGTCATCACCGCCCTCGGCGCCGGTATCGGCGACGAGTTCGACGTAGAAAAGCTCCGTTATGATAAAATCATCATCATGGCGGATGCGGACGTCGACGGCTCCCATATCCGCACCCTGCTGTTGACCTTCTTCTTCCGCTATATGCGCCCCCTGATCGAGCAGGGTCACGTCTACATCGCCCAGCCCCCGCTTTATCGTATCAGCAAGGGCAAGGATAACCACCGCTACGCCTATACCGACCAGGAGCGCGACGAGATTCTCGCTTCCATTGAGGGCAAGACCACCATCCAGCGCTACAAGGGTCTCGGTGAGATGGACCCCGAACAGCTCTGGGAGACGACCATGAATCCCGAGACCCGCACCATGCTCCGCGTGGAGCTGACGGACGCACAGGAGGCTGATGAGACCTTTTCCATCCTCATGGGCGACCAGGTCGAGCCCCGCCGCGAGTTCATCGAAACGAACGCGAAATATGTACAGAACCTCGATATCTAATTAGGAATTAGGAATGAGGAATTAGGAATTACAGATAATGAGGTGAACCTTTTTGGATAACGAGAATAAGAATTTAAATAATCCTCTCGGTGATGATGAGGATTTTGAGGCGGAATACGCCGATATGATGAACCATACCCAGTACAGCTCCGGCAAGATTATCGACGTCGATATCAACCGCGAGATGCGCAAGTCGTTCCTCGACTACTCCATGAGCGTTATCGTATCCCGCGCTTTGCCTGACGTGCGCGACGGCTTGAAGCCCGTACACAGAAGAATCCTTTATAATATGTATGAAAACGGCATCACCGCCTCTAAGCCGCACCGCAAGTGCGCCTACACCGTCGGTGAAGTGCTCGGTAAGTACCACCCCCACGGCGACGCCTCCGTCTATGACGCGATGGTGCGTCTCGCGCAGGATTTCTCCATGCGCTATATGCTCGTCGACGGCCACGGCAACTTCGGTTCCATCGACGGCGACCCCGCCGCCGCGTACAGATATACCGAGTCCCGCATGAGCAAGATCGCGTCCGAGATGCTCGCCGATATCGACAAGGATACCGTCGATTTCATGCCGACCTTCGACGACGTCCTCACCGAGCCGACCGTCCTGCCGTCCCGCTTCCCGAACCTGCTGGTCAACGGCTCTAACGGTATCGCCGTCGGCATGGCGACCAACATCCCGCCCCACAATCTCGGCGAGACCATCGACGCTATGTGCCTTCTGATCGACAATCCCGACGCCGAGATCGCCGACCTGATGGAGTGCATGCCCGGACCCGACTTTCCGACCGGCGGTCTGATCATGGGTCGCTCCGGCATCCGCGCCGCCTATGCGACCGGTCGCGGCAAGATCATCGTCCGCGCCAAGACCGAGATAGAAGAGGCAAAGAACGGTCGCTTCAAGATCATCGTCACCGAGATTCCCTACGGCGTCAACAAAGCCAGATTGATCGAGAATATCGCGAACCTCGTGAAGGACAAGCGCCTTGAGGGTATCTCCAATATCGAGGATCATTCCGACCGCAACGGCATGCACATCGAGATCGACGTCAAGCGCGAGGCTTCTCCGCAGGTCGTCCTCAACCACCTGTTCATGATGACCCAGATGCAGACCACCTTCGGCGCGATCATGCTGTCCATCGTCGACGGCCAGCCGAAGATCCTCTCCCTCAAAGAAATGCTCCAGTGCTACATCGCGCACCAGGAGCAGGTCATCGAGCGCCGCACGATTTACGATCTCCGCAAAGCCAAGGAACGCATGCATATCTTAGAGGGCTTGAAGATCGCGATCGATTTCATCGACGAGGTCATCGCCATCATCCGCAAATCCAAGGATCAAGCCGCCGCGAAGCTCGCTCTCTGCGAGCGCTTCGGTCTCGACGACGTACAGGCGCAGGCGATCGTCTCCATGCGCCTCGGTCAGCTCACCAATATGGAGCAGGCGAAGATCGAGGAGGAGATTTCTTCCCTCGCCGCTAAGATCAAGGAATATAACGAGATTATCGAGAGTGAGAGTAAGCGTCTTTCCATCGTGAAGGAAGAAGCTCTCGAGATCCGCAATAAATATGCCGACCCCAGAAGAACCGAAATCTGCGCTGTCACCGGCGAGGTCGATATCGAGGATCTGATCCCGCAGGAGGACTGCGTCGTCACGATGACCAAGTTCGGCTACATTAAGCGTCTCCCGCATGATACCTATAAGACCCAGAAGCGCGGCGGTCGCGGCGTCGCCGGCATGACCCGCCGTGACGAGGATGTCGCGACGGAAATGTTCCTCTCCAATTCCCACGACTACAACCTGTTCTTCACCAACCTCGGCAGAGTATTCCGCATCAAGTGCTACGAGATTCCGGAATCCACCCGTCAGGGCAAGGGCGTCCATATCGCCAATATCCTGCCCTTAGACCGTGAGCGTGATGAAAAGGTCACCTCCATGATCCGCATCCCCGAGTTTGAGGAGGACAAGTACCTGATCATGGTCACCCGCCAGGGCATCATCAAGCGTATTGCCCTCAACGCCTATAACACCGCGCGCAAGGGCGGTCTGATCGCGCTTGACTTGAACGAGGGCGACGAGCTCGCGTGGGTTCGCATGACAAGCGGCAACGACGAGGTCATCATCGCCACCAAGAAGGGCATGGCGATCCGCTTTAGAGAGACCGACGTCCGCCCGATGGGTCGTCTCGCCCGCGGCGTCAAGGCGATGAAGCTCAAGGAAGGCGACAGCGTCGTCGGCATGAGCATCATCGAGGAGGGTAAGCTCATCCTCACCGTTTCCGAGACCGGCTACGGTCGTCTCAGCTCGCCCGACGACTACCGTCTGCAAAGCAGAGGCGGTAAGGGTCTGACCAACTACCATGTCGCGAAGTACGGCGACGTTGCCGCTCTGACCGTCGTCCCGCTGGAGGATGACGTCATCATCATTTCCGAGAACGGCGTCATCATCCGCATCCTCGCATCCACCATCCGCGTCTGCTCCCGTCCCGCGAAGGGCGTCACCATCATGAAGATCAAGGACGACAACCGCGTCGTCTCCGTCTCCGGCGCACCCCATGACGAGGAAGAAGCCGTCGCCGCAGAAAACGACCCCGACGCCGAGAACGCCGAGGATATGGTGCCCGATGAACCCGCCGAGGATTAATCTGTAGGGCGGGGGTACCCCCGTTGGGGGAATGTCCGAAGGACAAGGGGAGGAGCCGTCTCCGGCGAGGAATGCACCCGCCGCTCAAGGTTTTCTCGTTTACATCTGTAGGGGGCGTCGCTCTCGACGCCCCGGAAACCTTTCCGTCATATTGCTCTTTCCGCAAAATATATTCATTAAAACCCACAAAGGAACAACCATGAACAACGAAAAAACAAAGGTCTCGGTCTTGGTGGCGGGTCAACGCTTCACCCTTGTGACCGAGAAATCCGAGAAATATGTGATCGAACTCGCCGACCGCATCGACGCGCGGATCAATTCCCTGATCATTTCCGGGGAAATGAGCCGCGAGCGCGCCTCCGTGCTCACCGCGCTGGATTTTGCGGACGATAAC
Source organism: uncultured Ruminococcus sp. (assembly GCA_902773635.1). Classification (GTDB taxonomy): domain Bacteria; phylum Bacillota; class Clostridia; order Oscillospirales; family Acutalibacteraceae; genus Ruminococcoides. Next base: position 22,951 of record CACYFH010000006.1, read on the forward strand.
GAGAACGATAAAGACGCTATCCGCGAGATCAAGGAGCAGATCAAGGACTATCTTTCCGAGATCGAGCGCCTCAACAACGACCGCGCGAAGCTCAGCGCCGATTATTCCCGTCTGAAAGAGGAGTATGAGCGCCTGATCGCGGAGCGCGCGTCTGCCGATGAAGCTGAGACCGCGCTGAAAGAGAGCAGGGAAGAGGTAACTTCTCTGAAAGCGCAAAACGCCGCCTTGGAGCAGGAGCTTTCCTCTCTGAGAGCGCAGCTCGCCCAAAAGACAGAGGAAACAGACCCGGAGCCTGCACCTATCCCGCAGGAAGCTCCCGAGGAAAGGGAGACCGCGCCGGTCATCACCGCTGACGACGACCTGCCCTTTGACGAGCCGGAGGAGCCTGTGATCAAGCCGCAGAAGAAGAAGCGCCACGAGCACAAGCATGTGAACCCGTACCGGAAGCGCGCCGCCGATCAGAAGGAGCAGAAGGGCTACACCCCCCAGCGACAGTATACCTTTTTTGATTTAGAAGAACAGTAAGTTGAATGAGCAGTAAGATAGAAATTCTGGCCCCCGCGGGCGGCTTTGATTCTGTGATCGCCGCCGTCCACAGCGGGGCAGATGCCGTTTATATCGGCGCAAAGCAGTTTTCCGCGAGGGCTTCCGCGCATAATTTTGACGCCGAGGAGCTCCGTGAATGCGTGCGCTATTGCCACGTTCGCGGCGTGAAGGTGCATTTAGCGCTGAACACTCTGATCTTTGATGATGAAATGTCCGCGGCTCTGGAGTTGGTGAAAACCGCCGCTTGTGCGGATATCGACGCCCTGATCGTGCAGGACTTGGGACTTGTGTCCCTGATCAGAGAATCCGTGCCTGATCTCCCGCTCCACGCCTCCACCCAGCTCTCCGTCCATACGCCCTACGGCGCAAAGGCGCTGTATGAGATGGGCTTTGAGCGCGTTGTTCTCTCGCGTGAGCTGTCCCTCTCGGAAATTCAGGAGATCCGCGACTTTGTCCCCGAGGTGGAGCTCGAGGTATTCGTCCACGGCGCCTTGTGCATGTGTCTGTCCGGCCAGTGCTGGTTTTCCGCCATGCTCGGCGGCCGCTCCGCGAACCGCGGGATGTGCGCCCAGCCCTGCCGCCTTCCGATGAATTACCGCGGAAATGACCGCGCCCTGAGCCTGAAGGACAACGGCTCTCTGCATTATCTGAGAGAATTACAGGAAATTGGGATCGCCAGCGCGAAGATCGAAGGACGCATGAAGCGCCCGGAGTACGTCGCCGCCGCGACCATCGCCGCGCGGGAAGCGCGTGACAACGGCTTCATCAGCGAAGCATCAAATAAAAGATTGCAGAACGTTTTCTCCCGCACCGGCTTCACCGACGGCTATCTGCGCGGGAAGCTCGGGGAGAGCATGTTCGGCTTCCGTCAGAAGAGCGACGTCACCGCCGCCGACGGAAAGCTCTACGGCGAGCTGCATACCTTATATAAGGACGAGTACCCGCGCGTCCCGGTCGCCTTTGACTTGAAGGTGAAAACCGACGAGCCGATGGAGCTGACCGCCTCCGACGGCGCGCATACAGTGACCGTTTTTGATGAAAAACCGGTCGAAAAAGCGCGGAATCTCCCGCTTTCCGCGGAAAAAGCGGAGCAATCCCTCAGAAAAACCGGCGGCACGCCGTATTTTGTGCAGGAAATCGCTTCCGAGATATCTCCCGACGCGGCAGTCTCCGCCGCTTCACTGAACGCGATCCGCCGTGAAGCGCTGGAAAAACTGAGCGAAAAGCGGGAAAAGATACATGATTACAGGATATTACCCATCAATATAGAAGACGAATTTGATTTTGAGGAAAAAGCCGCTCCCATGCGGAGAGCCGTGCTGAAAAATCTCGATATTTTCGTAAAAACGGACTTTTTTGACCTGTTTTTCGTGGATATTTTCGGCTTAAAGGATGAGGACAGGCTCAAAAAGCTGATCCGTGAAGGATACCGGATCGGTGCGGCGATCCCGCACGCGACCTTCGGAAACGAAAAGGAGATCATCCGCAGGCTGAAAAAGGTCTATGACCTCGGCGTGCGTGACCTGCTCGCCCATAATATCGCCGCCGTATATTACGGAAAGGCGCTCGGCTTCACCGTCCACGCGGGCTTCGGCATGAATATCGCAAACTCCTACACGCTGAAATGGGCGCGGGACTACGGTATCTCAACCGCCGAGCTGAGCATAGAAATGGATGCAAAACGCATGGAAAGCCTGCATCCTTCCATCCCTGTCGGCGTCATCCGATACGGTAATCTACCGCTGATGACGACCCGAAACGCTCCCGCGGGCGCCAACCAATCCTGCAAAAACGGAGACGTTTTGCAGGACAGAAAGGATGAAAAATTCCCGATCTCCGTCGGGGAGGGGTACTTTGAGATCCTCAACTGCGTGCCTGTTTTCATTCCTGAAAATTTTCAACATATCAACAATTCACTTTTCTCCGATTTTCACTTCAATGTGGAAAACTCCGTGGAAAAGATGAAAAACACCCTTGAAAAAATACAGGAAAAGAGCGACTTTCAGCGGAAAACCCATGGGTTGATTCTCAGGGGTGTTAAATAATTCACAATCTTTTAAAGAATTATTTAAAGGAAATTTTCTTAAAAAATCGAATTTCTTTGAAGAAAATAAGCAAAAATCAGCCGTTTTTCTCCGTTTTTTCCCGCTTTTTTATCCGGAAAAAAATCGAAGAAAAAATGAATAAAACACAAGATTTTTTGCAGGAAAGGTAAAAATGAGCGTCTTAAAAATCAAAAAACTGAAAAATAACGCCAAAATGCCGTTCAGAGCCACCCCCGGCTCCGCCGGGATGGATCTCTACGCCTGTCTCGATCAGCCGGTAACCATCCCGCCCCACGAGATCCGCATGATCCCGACCGGCATCGCGATCGCGCTGGAAAGCCCTGATTTTGTCGCATATTTATACGCGCGCTCGGGGCTTGCCATCAAGCACGGCATCGCGCCCGCAAACTGCGTCGGCGTGATCGACAGCGACTACCGCGGCGAGGTTTGCGCCGGCTTACTCAATGCGACGGAGAAGAAATTCACGATCGAACCGGGGGAGCGGATCGCCCAGCTCGTGATTGCGCCGGTGATCCTGCCCGAGATCGAAGAGGTTAACGAGCTGGACGAGACACAGCGCGGCGCGGGCGGCTTCGGCTCAACGGGTCGGTAGTCGTTAGTGGAAAGTGGACAGTGGAAAGCGGAAAGTGGACAGTGGTTAGTGACTAGTGACTAGTAACCAGTAACCAGTAACCAGTAACCAGTAACCAGTAACTAGAATCTGACCGCATGAATATTTAAAAACAGGTAACCAAAAATAAGTTTGATCGCCTCAGGGCGGAAGGGAGACGCATATGTTTTCAAAAGACATCGGAATCGACTTGGGTACAGCGAATACCTTAGTATATATGAAAGGAAAGGGCGTTGTCATGCGCGAGCCGTCGGTCGTGGCGGTGGACGTGAAGCGCGATATGGTGCTCGCGGTCGGGCATGAAGCCAAGGAAATGATCGGCAGAACGCCCGGCTCGATCGTCGCGATCCGTCCGCTCAAGGACGGCGTGATCGCGGACTTTGAGATCACGGCGACGATGCTGAAATACTTCATCAAGAGCGTGGTACGCGGCGGGCTGTTCAGCCGTCCGCGCATCATCATCTGCATCCCTTCCGGCGTGACCGAGGTCGAGCGCAACGCGGTTGAGGACGCGGCGCGTCAGGCGGGCGGCAAGTACGTTGAGCTGATCGAGGAGCCGATGGCGGCGGCGATCGGCGCGGGTCTGCCGGTGGATTCTCCCGTCGGCAACATGGTCGTCGATATCGGCGGCGGCACGAGCGAGGTGGGCATCGTCTCTCTGGGCGATATCGTCGCTTCCTGCTCGGTGCGTATGGCGGGCGATAAGTTCGACGAGGCGATCGTCACCTATATCAAGAAAAAATACAATCTCCTGATCGGCGAGAGAACCGCCGAGGATATCAAGATCACCATCGGCTCCGCGTACCCCTATGAGGGCGAGGGCGCGATGATGGTCAAGGGCAGAAACCTGGTGGACGGTCTGCCGAAGAACATCCGCATCACGGCGGAGGAGGTGCGCGAGGCGCTCCGCGATCCGCTCATGATGATCGTGGACGCGATCTTGAACACCTTGGAGAAGACCCCGCCGGAGCTTTCCGCGGATATCATCGACAACGGTATCATGCTCACGGGCGGCGGCGCGCTGCTCAGGGGGCTGGATAAGCTGATCGAGGAGGAGACCGGGATGCCGGTGCGTATCGCGGAGAGACCGCTCGACTGTGTTGTTGACGGCGCGGGCATGAGACTTGACCCGAATTTCAAGGCGAGAAAGTAGGGGTTAGTGGTCAGTGATTAGTGGTCAGTGATTAGTGGTCAGTGATTAGTGGTCAGTGAATAGTGGTTTATACGATAGGATGATACGACTCAGGCCTATCGCTTCCTTTGGCGCGATAATCCCCGAAAGGACGATATGCAATCGCTGTCTTCATAAAACCTGAGGAGGTTTACCATGAAAAAATCAATTCTCTGCGTTTTTCTTGTGATCGTTATGGTGTTTTCCACTCTGCCGATGACGGTGGGTGCGGCGAACGGTAATTCCGAGGTCGCCGCCGGTAGCGGTGAAGGCTCGTTAAAAAATGTCCGTATCTCTCAAGACGGTATCCTTTCATGGGATCCCTTCCCCGGAGCGAATTGTTATTATTTTGGCGTTTATACCGGCGGCGGATGGTGGAGTGCCGAAAAAGGAACGATGATCGATCTGCGCCAATTATGTATAGATCACGCTTATCCAAGTGGTACCTTCAACGTGAGACTGGAGGCATGGAGCCAAGCCGGCAATGAGGGAGGTCATCAATTATCAGAGAGATGGGAGGGTACTTACACCTTTGTGAATTCCAACCCTCAACTCTCAACTCCCACGAATCTGCGGTGGGACGGTACCTTTGCGGTATGGGATGAAGTTCCCGATGCGGAGAACTACGTTGTTTTTCTATACGCTGACGGTGTTCGACTGAATTCTACTCAAGCGAAAACAACATATTTCAATTTAGCTTCTTGGATGGTATCAGGAACCAAATCCTATAAATTTACGGTCAAAGCGTGCGGTAACGGTCATCCGAATAGCGATGACGCTGTCAGCTCTGCTAAGACATTCACGAAAGAATATGCCGTGCGTACGATCACCTTTGACCCGAACGGCGGCTCCGTCACTCCGACAATCATAAAGACCGATACATCCGGCTGGTTGACCGCAGATCTGCCTATACCTACCCGTACCAACTACACCTTCGTCGGATGGATGATCAGGAAGAACGACGGACCGATGGTAAATAATGATGATACTTTCCTCGAGAACACTACCCTTTACGCAAAATGGACCTTGGGTCCGATCTCGCACTTCGTCATCAGCGGGATCACCGAGCCTGTCGACGGAGAGGCGCCGGACGGCGAGTGCCTGATTCCCGCGGACTGCGGCTACAGACCGACGATCCCGCATTACGGATACGTCAATTGGTATGACGAGGACGGCAATATCCTGAATCCCGATACCGATACCTTCAAAACCGGAAAGAAATACTCCGCTCAGGTCACGCTTGTCCCGACCGAGGGTTATGAATTCGCGGAATCGGGGCTGACCGGCACGATGAACGGCAAGGATACCACAAAATCCATATGGGTCGCGACCCCGAAGAAGAAGCTCACTATGAGCCGCTGGTTCACCTGTACTGCCGGCAAGACCGTCAGCGGAACGGTCACCAGCTTCCTGAACAGCTCCGGCGCGGTGAAGGTCACGCTCGCGAACCGCAGCAACAGCATGATTGGCTTTACAACGAATGTTTACGGCAACAGCGCTTCATTCAGCTTTTCGGACGTTCCGTCGGGCATCTATCAGTTGACCGTATCGAAGGCGAACCATGTGACAAAAACCACTAATATCGCCGTCAACGGTAACGCGACGGGGCTGACGGTCAAGATACATCCCAAGGGCGACGTCAACGGCGACGGCTTGGTGAACACGACGGACGTGATGCGCGCGAACAACCACGCGAAGGAGCTTGTTCCCCTCTCCGGCTATGAATTCGCCTGCGCGAACGTCAACGATGACGAACTTGTCAACACGACAGACGTTATGCGTATCAATCTTCATGCGAAGAAACTCAGCTCGCTTTGGAAGTGATACCAAGGTCGCTGTGATCCATTTATACGTCAAAGGAGAGAGATCATCATGAAAAAGTCGATTATATCTTTGGTTCTGATTTTGGTCATGCTCTTGACCGCTGTGCCGATGGGCTTCACCGCGACAGAATTCTCCGGTTCGGGCGAAGATTTAGCCGAGACCGGGGCTAATCTCAATATAAGCGTGACAATCGACAAGAATAAATGCGTCGTTGTCAATTGGAATGATTATCCCGGCGCGGCAACCTACTATCTCATACTGAAGAATTACAATCCCGAAACCGGGTATTATACGCAGGTGAGAGGCGGTCAGGTCGTCTCCGCGCTGCAGCCCTGTACCTATACCTTTTACCGTAATTATTCGCTGGATGAGGCATACGGAACGGACGATTACCGAGTGGCTCTGTACGCGTATGACAGCGACAGAAAAACGCTTGCAAGTGTGGAGTCCGATACGTTTCATATCGGTATCCCGAATCTTGAAACGCCGACGATCACATTGTTCGCGGACGGACACGCCGAGTGGTCTGCCGTTCCTCACGCGGCGTCTTACACCCTTGTTTTGTATGATAAAAAGGGTACTACCGCTTCAATCGTTAGAAAGGCTGAGCTCGATTCTTCCTACACCTCCTATGATTTTCGGGATAATATGGTGCCGGGCATTTCTTACTATGTGATGATATTTGCGCAGTCGGATCACACCGCCCAAGAGGTGTATAAAGACGGCAAGATGGTGTACAGCGATACGGTCGTTTACAGCGGTGAAGAAAAAACCGCTGTCAAGAATTTAAAATGGAGCGGCAATACGCTGTCGTGGGACGCTTACCCGAAAGCGACGCTCTACGGCTTGTGGCTGTATAAGCTCAGTGGCGGCAGCTATGTCCAGCAGGGCAGCGCTCTGACTGCGACCGCGCCAAGCTACGACTTTAACTCTTTGTTCTTCCAGTACGGTAACGGCACTTATCGGGTCAAGGTACAGGCGAGAAGAACCGCCACTCAGATCATTTCTCTCGATACCGACAGCCCGACTAAGGCGTTCAGCAATATCATATCCAACTTCGTCATCGGCGGTATCACCGAGCCTGTCGACGGAGAGGCGCCGGACGGCGAGTGCCTGATTCCCGCGGACTGCGGCTACAGACCGACGATCCCGAATTACGGATACGTCACTTGGTATACCGAAGAAGGCGATATTTTGAACCCGGATAAGGATACCTTCAAGGCGGGCGAGAAGTATTCCGCCCAGGTCACCCTTGTCCCGACCGAGGGCTATGAGTTCGCAGAATCCGGGCTGACCGGCACGATGAACGGCAAGGATACCACAAAATCCATCTTCATTGCCAGACCGAAGAAAATGATCTATATGAGCCGATGGTTCACCTGCTCCGCCGCCTCTGTCGGCTGTACCGTCAACGTTACGGTCAAGAGCTTTCTTGATGATTTCGGCGCAGTGAAGGTCACGCTGGCGAACCGCAGCGACAGCACCATCGGCTTTACCAACACGATCTATGGCAACGATAATTTATTTATCTTCCCGGACGTTCCGTCGGGCATCTATCAGTTGACCGTATCAAAGGCGAACCATGTGACAAAAACCGCCAATATCGCCGTCAACGGCAACGCGACGGGGCTTACGGTCAAGATACATCCGATCGGCGATATCAACGGCGACGGCGTGGTGAACACGACGGATGTGATGCGCGCGAATATTCACGCGAAAGGCGTGCTGGAGCTTACCGGTTATGAATTCGAGTGCGCGAACGTCAACGATGACGAACTCGTCAACACGACAGACGTTATGCGTATCAATCTTCATGCGAAGAACCTCAGCTCGCTGTGGAAGTGAGCAAATCATTTTTACCTGCGGCGCCTGTCAAAATGAGGGGCGAAAAAGGATAACGTATGAAAGAATTTTTTCAATCTCCGAAAATCAAAATATTTTTGTCGGTGCTGCTGGTGCTGATCATGCTCAGCGTTTTTACGCGGAATGTGCAGAACAACGTCGTCTCGACCTCGCTGAACGCGCTGACCTACGGGCTGAGCAAGGTGACCGCAGCGGCGTCTCAGGATGAAAAGAGCGACAAGAGCTTTGACGAGCTGAAGGCGGAAAACGAGCTGCTCAGTCAGGCAAACCGCGAGCTGCGCGCGCGGCTGGTGGACTACTACGACGTGAAGGAGGAGAACACCCGGCTCTGGAAGTTCTATGATCTGAAAAAGGAGCATGAGGATTTCTCCCTCATTCCGGCGCGGGTGCTCCGGCGCGACAGCAACGATGAATTCTACTCCTTCACCATCGACAAGGGCACCTCGTCCGCTATCAGCGCGGGCGATCCCGTGATGGGGGAGAACGGGCTGATCGGCTGGATCGCGGAGGCAGACGTCTACACGGCGAAAGTCTCGACCGTGCTCTCCCCGCAGACGGGGATCGGCGCGGTGGACAACGCGACAGGCGACACCGGCGTGCTGACCGGCTCGGCGAAATATGCCGACAGGAATCGGGTGATCTTCTCCAAGCTCAACTCCGAGCACAAGGTCAAGGAGGGCGATATCATCACCTCCTCCGGCAGCGCGGGCATCTACCCCAAGGGACTGGTGCTGGGTGAAGTGAAGGAGATCGGCTACGATACATACGACACCTCTTACTATGCGGTCGTGGAGCCGTATGACGATATCAAAAAGGTCGTCGACGTCGCGGTGATCTGCGGGTATGAGGGTCAGGGAGAGATACTTACGGGAGCGAGCGAATGATGTCGGACAGATTGAATTCCTTCTTCCGCTATCTGGCGTATGCGCTGGAGCTGGTCGTGTGCTTTGCGCTCACGACGACCCCGCGGCTGCTGCCTGAGATCTTCGGCGCGAAGCCGGCGCTGCTCGTTTGTGTGGCGCTGACGATCGCGATCTTTGAGAGAGAGCTTCCGGCGATGATCTTCGGGATGATCGCGGGCGTGCTGTCTGATCTGAGCTACAGCAACGGGATCGGGCTGTTCGCGATCACGCTGACGGTGGTGTGCTTCATCGTCGGCTACGCGGCGAATAACCTGATCGTCGCGACGTTCCTGAACTTTCTGCTTTACGCGGCGATCACGGTCGGGCTGATCTTCATGCTGTACTTTCTGGTGAGGTTCGTGATCCCCGGCGTGGAGGACAGATGGGCGTATTTTCAGGCGCATCTGCTCTCGCGGATGGTGCAGACCTTCGTGATGGCGGTGCCGTTTTACTGGCTGAATCGGCTGATTTATCGGAGGCTGGGTCCGCAGGAGTAAAGAATAACGAATAACGAATAGAGAATAAAGAATAGAATTTGAAAGGAGGAGGGCGCATGAGGCCGAGAAATCATGATCAGGATATCGACCGCATCATCAGCGCGAACAATCGCAGCGCGCTGAATGCCGCGAACGGCGATAAGCAGGAGAAAAAGGATTTTACCGTGCTGAGAGCCGTGATCTGCGCCGTTCTCCTGACGGTGATCTTCGCGGGGTTCGCGATCAGGCTGTTCAACTGGCAGATCGTGCACGGCGAGGAGTATAAGGAGCTGTCGAAGGCGTCGACCGCGCATACGGTGCAGTCCGACGCGACGCGCGGCGAGATCCTCGACGTGGACGGCAAGCCGCTCGCGGTGAACAAGACCGCGTATAATGTGGTGCTGAACAGGATCTACGCGCCGAATGAGGAGAAGCTCAACGGCGTGATCATTGACCTGATCAATATTCTCGCACAGTGCGGTGAGAGCTATATCGACGAGTTGCCGATCTCTCTGGAGGACGGGGCGTTCGTGTTCGACCGCGGCAGCGAGGGCGACGTGGAGTATATCGAATCGCCCGCGATGCTCGACAAGGAGAACCTGACGGCGGACGAGATCGTCGCGGGGCTTGCCGAGCGGTATCATGCGGACGCGATCGCCGATCCGTTTACGCGGCGGTCGGTGGTCTCCGTGCGCTATAATATGGAGAAAAAGGGCTTTTCCTATGAGCAGGTGTATGTGTTCGCGAGCGGCGTGAAGAGCGAGACGGTCGCGGTCGTCGCGGAACGCACCCAGACGACGCCGGCGGTGGAGATCCGCACGGTGAACAACCGTGTGATCGAGAACGGCACGGTCATCCCGCATATCCTCGGTGTGGTCGGCAAGCTAAACGAGGAAGAGTATGAGGAGAATAAGGACAAAGGCTACAGTCTGGACGACACGATCGGCAAATTCGGCGTGGAGGCAGGGCTGGAGGATATCCTGCGCGGTCAGGCGGGCGTGAAGACCATCACCACCGACGCGGACGGCAATATCGTCGGCGAGGAGGAGACCGTGAAGGCGAAGCCCGGCGACACGGTCTATCTGACGATCAACTCGCGTATCCAGCAGGTGGCGGCGTACTCTCTGGAGCAGAATGTGAAGGAGGCGCGCAGGCTGGGTCTGCAGGAGCAGGCGGCGGCGGTCGCCGCGAAGGCGAAGCGGCAGAGTAAGTACGGCGAGGACTGCGTCGCGGGCGCGGCGGTGCTCCTGGATGTGCGGGACAATTCCGTGCTGAGCGCGGTGAGCTATCCGAGCTTTGACGTTTCCAAATATTACGATGCGGATTACTCGTCCTATCTCTTTGAGAACGAGGATCTCCCGCTGTTCAACCGCGCGTTCGACGGCGCGTTCGCGCCCGGCTCGACCTTCAAGCCGTGCGTCGCGACGGCGGCGCTGCAGGAGAAGATCATCTCGCCCGGCACGACGATCCACTGTAACGGCGTGTATGATTACTATAAGAACGACGTGGTGCGGTGTCTGGGCGTGCACGGCGATCAGGTGCTCGAGAGCGCGATGGCGCACTCCTGCAACTGTTACTTCGCTGAGGTCGGCAGACGGGTCGGCATCACGACGATGTATATGTATGCGGAGAGACTGGGTCTCGGTGCGAAAACGGGACTGGAGGTCTATGAGAGCAGCGGCTTTTTGGCGGGCAGAGACTCGACGACGTGGTTCGAGGGCAATACCGTGCAGGCGGCGATCGGTCAGAGCGACAACGCGTTCACGCCGGTACAGCTCGCGACCTACTGCTCCGCGATCGCGAACAACGGCGTGCGCTATCGGACGCATCTGGTGCGGAAGGTCGTGAACTATGAGCGCGACAAGACGGTGCTGTATAACGATCCCGAGAAGCCGGAGATCGTCGCGCAGACGGGCGTCTCGCAGAGCAACATCGACCTCGTGAAGGAAGCGATGTACGCGGTGACGCAGAGCGACAGCCTGCGGAACACGGTCGGCAGTTATCCCGTCAAGATGGGCGCGAAAACCGGTACCGCGGAGAACGCGGGCTCCGATCACAACGTTTTCATCTGCTTTGCGCCGTATGACAAGCCGCAGGTCGCGCTGTGTGTGCTGATCGAGCACGGCGCGCACGGTTTCCTCGCCCAGCAGACGGCGTGCGATATCCTCGACGCGTATTTTAATGATAAGACGCTCGCGCAGGTGAAGAAGAGCCGGTGGAAGTTTTAACGTCCACGCCGAACGAAACAGAATTTTTTGGATAGGTGGCGGGACGTTGAAGGCGGCGTTCCGAACATGAGGATGATGAAAACACGTCATATTGTGTAAGAATATGTGGGCGGTGTGCGGGGATTTATTGAAATTGACTAATTTTCCATAAAAGAATTCTACAAAAAGAGCAGTTCAAGAGAGTTGCTCTTTTTTTTATTTTGTGGTACAATTTATTAGAGGTATCATTATCATGTGCGAAGTTATTGTAGTCGCGTCCGGCAAGGGCGGCACAGGAAAAACCACCGTCTGTGCCGGTCTCGGAGTTGCGCTGGCAAAACAGAATAAACGCGTGCTGATCATGGACTGTGACAGCGGGATGCGCGGCATCGACATGGTGCTGGGCGTCTCGGACAAGCTGGTCTACGATCTCTCAGACGTGATCAGCGGGAGCTGTGAGATGGCTGACGCGCTGTATCAGGTGGAGGACGGCTTGCAGCTTTACTGCATCGCGGCACCCCTGTATGCGGACGACGAGGTCAGTCCCTCGCTGGTGAAGCGGTTCGTGGATAAGGCGCGCGGGGAGTTCGACTACATCCTCATTGATTCACCCGCGGGCACCGGCTCGGGCTTTGTGGCGGCGGCGAGCGCCGCTGACAGAGCGCTGGTGGTCGTGAACGCGGAGCCGATCAGTATTCGCGGCGGCAAGAATATCGTCCATCTCCTGAGGGAGCTGAAGATCGACAACGCGCGGCTGGTGATCAACCGCTTTGACAGAGATCGGTTCTTCAAAATGGAGATCTACCGCGATCTGGACGAGATCATCGACGAGATCGGTATCAGGCTGATCGCCCTGATCCCCGAGGACGTCCGCGTGATCGCGCTCGCTCAGCGCGGCGCGCTGACCAATAACTGGTCAAAAACCGCGATCATCTTCGACACCATGGTCAAGCGCCTTGAGGGCGTTGACGTACCGATCATCATTAAGTAACTGTGTTAAGTATTGGATAATCCATTGCAAAAGTATTCCTGGAGGTGCTTATGAACATAGCGATTATTGCTCACGATGAGAAGAAGGAACTGATGGTACAATTCTGCATTGCTTACTGCGGAATCCTGAGCAGAAACAAGATGTGCGCGACCGGCACGACCGGAAAGATGGTGGCTGAGGCGACCGGGCTGGACATCCAGACCTTCTTGGGCGGTTCTCAGGGCGGCGATCAGCAGATCGCGGCGCGTATCGCCTGTAACGAGATCGACATGCTGATCTTCTTCCGCGACCCGCTGACCCCGAAACCGCATGAGCCGAACGACATGAATCTGCTCCGGCTGTGTGATATGCACAACATTCCCGTCGCGACCAATATCGCGACCGCCGAGGTGCTGATCCACGGCCTCGAGCGCGGCGACCTCGATTGGAGAGAAATCGTCAGATAACATCAAGAGGATAAAAATGACCCGCAGCGGTATTCCGCTGCGGGTTTTGTTGAGATGGGGTGAATTGAAACCGGTAGTTATCGGAAACGTTTCGGGACGTCGGATACGCGTATCACGGCGACGTCCCCTACGGAGTTTTACTTTGCAGGAAAGTTTCCGTGATCGGAAAAGTGACGGACGAGCAATGCTCGTCCCTACAATTTCACTCCTCACCGGTAGGGATGATGGGGAGGATGAAGTAGAAGTCGGAGCCTTCGCCTAATTTGGACGCGACGCCGAAGTCCGCGTCGTGGGCGAGGAGGATATTCTTGACGATGGAAAGCCCCAGTCCGGTGCCGATCACGGCGCGGCGGTGCTCCTTATCGACGCGGTAGTAGCGATCCCAGATGTGCTGGAGCTTGTCCTCGGGGATGCCCTCGCCGTGGTCGATCACGTCCACGCGCACCTTCTCGCCGGAGACGGTCTGGCGGACGATGACGGTCTTGTCCTCGCCGATATAGTTGATGGCGTTGTTGATCAGGTTGTAGAGCACCTGCGTCATGCGGAGCTCGTCGCCCATGATGAACACCTCCTCGTTATGCTCGAAGATGATGTTCAGTCCGTCGCTCTCGATCAGCTTGGTGTAGCGAGAGAAAATGCTCTTGATGCAGTTCGTGAGGGAGAAGGGCGCGCGCTTGACGTCGGCGGTGCCGCTTTGCAGGCGGGAGATGTCCAGCAGGTCGGTGACGAGGGAGTTCAGGCGGCTGGCTTCATCAATGATGATCTGGATATTCTCGGGCGTCATCTCGCCGGGCAGGTCGCGCATGACCTCGCTGTAGCCGGTGATCATGGTCAGCGGCGTGCGGAGATCGTGGGAGATATTGGCGATCAGCTCCTTCTGGAGAGAATCGACCTTTTTCAGCTCGCTCGCGGCGTAGTTGAGGGTGGCGTTCAGCTCGGTGATCTCGCGGTACTTCCCGCCCTCAAAGGTGACGTCGTAGTCCTGCTTGGCGAGCGCCTTCGCCTTCTCCGTCGTGTCGGAGATCGGCTTGGCGATCAGCTTTCCGAGCAGGATGGCGACGGCGATGCTGAGCACGACGATCACGGCGGTGACGATCAATAGCTGGTAGCGCAGGGTCTCGACGACGCTGGAAACAGGGGTGATCTCGCTCTCCAGGATGACGAGGTACTCGCCGCTGTCGGTCGTGACGACGCGGGCATAGGCGAGGGTCTGGACGGTCTCGCGCTCAAGCGCGGGCTCGTGCATGATGACGTCCAAGCGCGCTTCATCCTGGGTGGCGCCGTCCTTGCGGAAGGAGTGCATCTCAAAATGGCGCTCCTTGCCGACCGCGGTGATGGAGGAGCACTCGCCGCCGTTGTCCTGTGCCTTCTGATAGAGGTCGTAGACCGTGCTCATGGAGATATCCGAGCGGAAGCCGGGCTGGGACGCGGTGACGTACTCGCAGGTGAAGATGGCGCCGGAGGTGTTGTAGATGCCGACGACCATGGTGTTCTGCTCCTCGATATCGGCGATCAGGTCGGAGAGATCGTCCGAGTCAATGTGGTCGGAGACCGATCGGGCGCAGGACTTGACCTGGTTCGTCTTGATGTTCTTATAAAAGGATTCCAGAAAGACCGTCTGGAAGAGCCAGAGCACCGCGAGCAGCAGCGCGGAAAAAATCAGGAAGCCGACTGCGAGGTGAAAGCGCAGAGGGCGTTTCTTTTTCTCAGGTTTCAAAACGATAACCAACTCCTCTGAGGGTGACGATCAGCGAGGCGTACTCGCCGAGGCTTTTGCGAAGCAGCTTGATGTGGGTGTCGAGGGTGCGGTCGTCGCCGAAGAAGTCATAGCCCCAGACCTTGGAGATCAGCTGCTCGCGGGTGAGGGCGATGCCCTTGTTGTTGACCATGTAGAACAGCAGCTCGTACTCGCGGGGCGTGAGCTGGACGCGCTCGCCGTCGACGGTGACGACGCGGGCGGCGAAGTCGATGGAGAGACCCTTGTAGACGAAGCGGCTCTTGCTGTCGTCCTTCTTATCGGCGCCTGCGCGCCGCAAAACCGCGCCGACGCGCATCATCAGCTCCTTGGGGGAGAAGGGCTTGACGACGTAGTCGTCTACGCCGGCTTCAAAGCCGCTGAGACGGTCGTACTCCTCGCCGCGGGCGGAGAGCATGATGACCGGGGTGTTGCTGAATTTGCGGATGGCGGTCACGGCGCCGAAGCCGTCGAGCACCGGCATCATGATGTCCATGATGATGAGGTCGTAGGTGTTGTTGCGGCATTTGAGCACGGCTTGCTCGCCGTCCTCAGCCTCGTCGACCTCGTGACCCTCGTAGAGGGCATATTTTTTGATCAGTTCGCGGATGCGGAACTCGTCGTCTACGATCAGAAGTTTGCTCATTTTATTCCCACCTTATCAGTATAGGATCATTATATCAGGTGAATGTGACGGTTGTATGATGAAAGGGTTACAGGTTGGTTAGTGGTTAGTGGTTAGTGATCATATGATGGATTTGAAAAACGGCGCTCTCGGTAGGAGAGCGCCGTAGGCTTTCGCTTGATTAAGGATTACTCCTCATCCTTGTAGGGCTTGGAGCCGTCCATGTTGCACATCTTCGCCAGATATCTCTGGATGCGGGTCGCGTCGATGATGGAGACATAGCCGTCGCCGTCGGCGTCAGCCGCGTCGAGCATGGAGGTATCGGTGATCTCGTTGATGTGAGCGAGGTGCTCCTGGATCGCCAGAACGTCCGCTACGTCAACGACCTTGTCGTTGTTGACGTCGCCGGGCTTGGAGTGATGATGATCGGGGTTCACGCAGGAAGCGGTTCTGCCGTGGTAGTTCTCGCTCTCCGTGGGGTAGAGGCCGTAGCAGCCGCTGCCGTAGTAAACATAGAGGTCGAAGTCATAGTTCGGGAAGCCGGTCAGCGCGTTGATAGTGGCGCGGGATTCATCCGGATTCATGATAGCGATACAGCCGTCGCAGTCGGTATCATAGTTCGGAGTGCCCTCGGGAAGGGTATCGTAGGTCCATTCGTCGCAGCCCTCGGTGTTCATATCCTTGATCTGGCGGGCAAAGTTAAAGATCGGCTTTGTCGGATCCATACCGCCGTTAACGCCGTTGTTCCAGGTTACCATGGGAGAGGAACCGTCGTTGACCATCGTGATGGAGTAGATGCGGTTCGCCTTATCGACGAGGTGAGCCTGATAGCCGCACCACTTAACAGTGCCGCCGCCGACGTCGGTCCAGTCGGAACCGGTACCGCTCCACCAGTAAGCGCAAACGTGCATGTAAGGCTCGGAATCGTCGGGACCTGCAAAGGTGTTGTACTCATTAGCCCAATCCGCAGGAGCCTGGAAGTAGATCGTCTGGGTCTCGTTCATATCGCCGCCGTTCGCAGAAACAGCGTCCTCGCTGTAGGGGGTGTTGGCGTCTACGGTGTAGGAATCGCTGGGATTGTATACAGTGCCGGGAGACAGCTTGGAATAATCGCCGTCGCTGTTGTAAGCGTTGACAGAGACTGCCGCGACAGATACTACCAGCATTACAGCAAGCAGAATGCTAATAATTTTTTTCATGAGAAATCCTCCTAATATATTGGTGCTACTATTATAACATAAGTGATTCAAGGATTACAAGAGCATTTCGTTCACAATTTCGTAAATTTTCAATATTTTTGTGAAAAAATTGTAATAATAGTTGCTAGTTGCTGGTTGCTGGTTGGTGGTTGTTGGTTGGTGGTTGTTTGTGGGAAGAGGTGATTTGCTTTGCGGGGAGGGGGCTTTGGCGGAAGTGTTTACGGGGCGTCGGGGGCGACGCCCCCTACATGATGGACTGTGCGGGTCAATGGTTGGTGGGGATAAATGCCGTTCCGCGGTCTAAAAGCATTGACTTTCCTTTAAAAGCGTGTAAAATTGAATTATCTTGAATTGGATGGGTCTATATGAATTCTTTGGTTGAAAAACTGAAAAATACGCGCGATTTGAGCGATATTGAGCTGAAAACGCTGATTGAAAGCGATGAATATGATGAAGAATTGCGGCAGGCGGCGGACGCGGTGCGTCGCGAGCGCTACGGCGACGCGGTCTTTCTGCGCGGGCTGATCGAGATCAGCTCCTACTGCAAGAACAACTGTCTGTACTGCGGGCTGAGAGCGGGAAATCTGCACGCGGAGCGGTACAGACTGAGCAGGGAGGAGATCCTCTCCTGTTGTGAGGAAGGGTATGCGCTGGGGTACCGCACCTTCGTCTTACAGGGCGGGGAGGATCCGTATTTCACGGACGAGCGCATCTGTGAGATCGTTGCGGAGATCCGTATGCGCTATCCCGACTGTGCGATCACCTTATCTCTGGGCGAGAAGAGCAGAGAGAGCTATGAGCGGTATTATAAGGCGGGCGCGAACCGCTATCTGCTGCGGCATGAGACCGCTGACCCCGCGCATTACGCGAGGCTCCACCCCGAGAACATGAGCTGTGAGAACCGCAAACGCTGTCTCTACGACCTCAAGGAGATCGGGTATCAGGTGGGGTCGGGCTTTATGGTCGGGTCGCCCTATCAGACGACGGAGAATCTGATCGCCGATCTGCGGTTTTTGCAGGAATTGCAGCCGGATATGATCGGGATCGGGCCGTATATCACGCAGAAGGACACGCCTTTTTGCGATATGAAAAGCGGCACGGCGGAGCTGACGCTGAGGATGCTGAGCATCCTGCGGCTGATGTTCCCGTATGCGCTCTTGCCGTCGACGACGGCGCTCGGGACGATCCACCCGATGGGGCGCGAGATGGGCCTCAGGGCTGGCGGAAACGTCGTGATGCCGAACCTGTCGCCGGTGTCGGTGCGGAAGAAATATGCGATCTATGACGATAAGATTTGTACGGGTGAGGAAAGCGCTCAGTGCAGAGGGTGTCTGGAGAGAAGGATCGAGAGCGCGGGGTATCGCGCGGTGACGGACAGAGGAGACGTAAGGAGAGTTAGGAAATAAGGTTCAGCTTTTCTCGGTAGGGGAGACTATATAGATATTATGAGATACTCGCTTCGCTCAAACAAATAATACAATCCCTCAGTCATCGGACAGGATGTCCGATGACAGCTCCCTTTACCAAAGGGAGCCTTGGATAGATCAGGAAATGTTTTATGATAAATGAATTTTCACGCACGGAGCTGCTGCTGGGTGCGGACGGAATGGATAAATTGAAGAAGGCGCACGTCGCGGTGTTCGGCGTGGGCGGCGTGGGCGGCTACGCGGTCGAGGCGCTGGCGCGTTCCGGCGTGGGTGCGCTGACGCTGATCGACAGCGACACCGTGAGTCTGACGAACATCAACCGCCAGATCATCGCCCTGCACTCGACCGTCGGGCTTCCGAAGGTGGAGGTCGCCGCCGCGCGCGTCAGGGATATCAACCCCGAATGCCGGGTCACGACCGTTCAGGCGATGTACCTGCCGCAAAATGCGGAGGAATTCGACTTTTCGCAGTATGACTACATTGTGGACGCGATCGACACCGTGAGCGGGAAGCTCTCGCTCGCCGTGAAAGCGCAGGAGGCGGGCGTGCCGCTGATCGCGGCGATGGGCGCGGGGAACAAGCTCGACCCGACCGCCTTTGAGGTCGCGGACATCTATGATACGACGGAGTGCCCCTTGGCGCGGATCATGCGTAAGGAGCTGAGAAAGCGCGGGGTGAGGGCGCTGAAGGTCGTCTACTCGCCCGAGCCGGCGCAAGTGCCGCAGGGTGAGGTCGAAGGGGAGGAAAAGCCGCAGGGCAGGCGGTCGATCCCCGGCTCGGTCGCGTTCGTACCGAGCGTTGCGGGGCTGATCCTCGCGGGCGAGGTCATCAAGGATTTATACTAAGTTCTACGAAATTTTCCGTTAATAAATTTGTTAAAGCGTTTAATGGAAACTTAGTATTATTGTTGCAATAAAACAGGGTTTATGGTAGAATTTGAGAAGATGGGTGGAGAAAAGGCTTCGGACGACCAATGGGCGTCCCTACAAATAAAACCGGCAACCGGTGACCGGTAACTACCACCCAAAATAACCCATCTACATATTTCACGCAAAAATGAACCGTATTGAGGGTATAATACTCTATATCAAAGGAAAGGTTCTGATTGTGTGACGGATGAAAGAGACGCGTGGAACTCGTTCTGCGAGAGCGGGAGCGTGCTGGATTATCTGGCGTATAAAAACGTTCAGCGAGCGGGCGGGGACGCGGCAGGAGCAGAAACAGACAGTGAAATTCAAGACCAACGGACTGATACTCAAACAACAGAATATCGGCGAACGTGACAAGCTGGTCTGGATCCTGACGCAGAGCCACGGCATTTTGCGCGCCTTTGCACGGGGTGCGAAGAATATCAAGAGCCCCAAGTGCGCCGGCACGGGGCTTTTGTCGTATTCGGCGCTCTCGGTCTTTGAGGGGAGAGACAGCTACTCGGTGGACGAGGCGGTCTCAATCGAGCAATTCACGGGCTTGCAGAGAGATATCGAGAAGCTCGCGCTGGCGCAGTATTTCTCTGAGCTTTGTTTGAACCTCTGTCCCGTCGGGCAGGAGGCGGATGAGCAGCTCAGGCTGATGCTGAACTCGCTGTACATTTTGGCGAATGATAAGCGGCCGCGCGCGCAGGTGAAGGTCTGCTTTGAGATGCGGCTGATCGCCATGAGCGGGTATATGCCCGACCTCGTGATGTGCGCGGGGTGCGGGGAGTATGAGACGCCCGAGATGGTGTTCGTCCCGCATACGGGGAAGCTCTTTTGCTCCGCCTGCGCCGAGAGGCAGGGCGTGCAGGGAGTGCGGCTTCCCGCGGCGGCTGTGACGGCGCTGCGGCACGCGGTCTATGCGGACGCGGACAAGCTGTTCTCCTTCGTTTTGAAGGAGGAATTGTGGGAGCCGCTGTCGCTCGCGAGCGAGCAGTATGTGGCGTATATGACGCAGAAGGATTACCCGACGCTGCAGTTTTATAAGAGTATGGGTAATAGGGAATAGAGAATAGTGAATAGAGAATAGAGAATAGAGAACGGTTATGGGTGGGCTTCGCCCACACCCGATAGATATTATTAGGAAAGAATTATGATGAACAGACATTTCAGGACTTTGGAGCTGGATAAAATCTTGAATATGCTCGCGGAGGAGACCTCTATCGAGGAAGCGGGCGAGCTGGCGCTTTCTGTCGAGCCGGAGTACAGCCTCGACAAGGTGGAGGCGCTGCTGCAACAGACTGAGGACGCGCATATGCTGATCGGGCGCTTCGGCGCGCCGTCGTTCGGCGGGATCGGGAACGTGACCAATCCGCTGAGAAGGGCGGAGGCGGGCGGCTGTCTGAATACCTCGGAGCTGCTCTCCGTCGCGCGGGCTTTGCGCGTGATCAAGGGCGTGCGCGACTGGTACGGTCACTGCTCCGGCGTGAACACGGTGCTGGACGGCTACTTCCGCACGCTGTACACGAACCCGAACCTGAGCGACCGCATCACGACCTGTATCATCGGAGCGGACGAGATCTCGGACGGCGCTTCACGCGAGCTGGGCGAAATCCGTCGAAAAATGCGGATCGCGGCGTCAAAGGCGCGCGAAACGCTGGAGAAGATCATCCACTCCACAACGTATCAGAAATATTTGCAGGAGGCGATCATCACCCAGCGCGACGGGCGCTACGTCGTCCCGGTCAAGCAGGAATTCCGCTCGCAGGTAGCGGGTCTGGTGCATGACACCTCGTCCTCCGGCTCGACGGTATTTATTGAGCCGATGGGCGTTGTCAACGCGAACAACGATATCCGCGTGCTCAAAGGCGAGGAGGAGAAGGAGATCGAGCGCATCCTCTTTGAGCTGAGCGGGCTGTGCGCGGGATGCGCGACGGACATCATCGAGAGCTATAAGACGCTCGTTGGGCTGAATCTGATCTTTGCGAAGGCGCATTTGGCATACAAAATGAAGGCGGTGCGCCCGATCATGAACGATGAGGGCGTGATCGAGCTGAGAGCGGCGCGGCACCCGCTGATCCCGAAGGATAGGGTCGTGCCGACGGATATCCGGCTGGGCGAGGACTTCGACACGCTGGTCATCACCGGTCCGAACACGGGCGGCAAGACCGTTTGCCTGAAAACGCTCGGGCTGCTGACGCTGATGGCGATGTGCGGCATGATGGTGCCCGCGTCGGACAACTCGCGGCTGTCGGTGTTCCGGCGGGTGCTGGTGGATATCGGCGACGAGCAGAGCATCGAGCAGAGCCTCTCGACCTTCTCGGCGCATATCACGAACATCATCAGCATTTTGAAGCTGTGCAACCGCTCGACCCTCGCCGTGATAGACGAGCTGGGCGCGGGCACCGACCCTGTGGAGGGCGCGGCGCTGGCGGTCGCGATTCTCGAGAAGCTCCGCGAGCTGGGCGCGAAGATCGCGGCGACGACGCATTATTCTGAGCTCAAGGAATTCGCGCTGAAAACGCCCGGTGTGGAGAACGGCTGCTGTGAGTTCGACGTGACGACTCTGCGTCCTACATATAAACTGCTGATCGGCGTTCCCGGAAAGAGCAACGCCTTCGCGATCTCCAAGCGGCTCGGCATGGAGGACGACGTGATCGAGCATGCGCGCGCGCTGACCTCCTCGGAGAGCCGTCAGTTCGAGAATGTCGTCGAAAGCCTGGAGATCAGCCGCAAGGAGCTCTCCGACGAGCTGGAGAAGGCGCGTGCGGCGACCTTAGCCGCACAGCAGAAGCAGGCGGAAGCGGAGAAGGCGATGGAGCGCGCGAAGGCTGACGCGAAGCGCGAGCTCGACAACGCGAAGCAGAAGGCGCAGGAGCTTGCTGCGAAAACGCGCGCGCAGGCCTACGCGATCATCGACGAGCTCGAACAGGCGAAGAAGAATAAAAAGTATGAAGCAGAGCATAAGGCGAAGTTCAAGGCGGGCATGAAATCGCTGGAGGAGACTGCCGATCCGATCAAGGAGAGCGAGCAGGGAGATTACAAGCTCCCGCGCGAATTAAGGGTCGGCGATAACGTGCTGATCTTTGATATCGACAAGAAGGCGGTTGTCCTTGAAAAGCCCGAAAAGGACAGCGTGCTGGTGCAGGCGGGCATCATCAAGACCCGCGTGAAGCTGAACAACCTGCGCCTGCTCGCGGAGAATAAGATCACCGCTCCCAAGCGCGGCGAGCGGACGGTGACAAAGGATATCCATGCCGTGACACGCAACGAGATCGACGTGCGCGGTCAGACGGCGGACGAGGCGGTGCTGAACGTGGACGCGGCGATCGACAGCTGTGTGCTCTCGAATACGCATCTGCTGACGATCATCCACGGCAAGGGCACGGGCGTGCTCCGCTCGGAGATCCAGCGCTTTTTGCGCCATCACAAGGCGGTGAAGAGCTTCCGTCTGGGCACCTTCGGAGAAGGCGAGAGCGGCGTGACGATCGTCGAGCTGAAATAAACGGCGGTCGCTGTCTGTTCACAAAATATTCATGGTTTCAACATGATACGCACACAATACTGTTTTATGCTGTTATTTAGAATGGCGAACCATTGCATAAATCACGGCGCATGCCCCGGTTGCCTAATTCATCACAAGGGGACAGGATATGAAAAAACTACTGATACTGCTCATAGCTGCGGCGATGCTTCTGGCGGGCTGTAAGCAGGAAACGGCGAATTCTCCCGCAACTGCGGATACTGCCGCGACGGAAAAGGTCAAGACCAAAAAACTCAACGAGCCGGTCGTACCGACCGAGGCTCCGACAGAAGCGGAAAAGCCGACTGAGCCGAGCTTTGAGGAGCTGGTGCAGAAGAAGTACGAGTCGATCCTCAGCGGAAAATCGGAGAAGAAGCAGGTCGAGATGAACGAGGTCTACGCGCTCAACCAGCTTGACGGTATGGAGGCGGGCTGTGAGGCGCTCGCGCTGACGGCGGCGCTGACGCACTTCGGCTATGAATTGGATATCAACGAGATCGTGGACAAGTACCTGGTATACAGCGACGACTATGTTTTCGGATACAGCGGCGACCCGCATTATTTCTATGACGGGTCGGGCATCTTCCCGCCCGGCATGGTGACGACGATCCAGAATTTTGTGAAGGATAAAAAGGCGGCGATCTACCCCTTTGACACGACCGGAATGAGCATGGACGATCTGTATAAGTTCGTGGAGAAGGGCTGTCCGGTGCTGGTCTGGACGACCTACAACCGCTCTTATCCGAGCATCGAATTCTCGGATACATACAACGGCATCGAGTATCCCTGGTATCCGGAGGAGCACTGCGTCTGTCTCTGCGGGTTCGACAAGGACGCGCATACGGTGCAGATCGCGGACTCCTGGGGCGGGTACGTCGACTGGGAGGACGCGGAGAATTTTGAGGACGTTTATGACGAGATCGGACGGTTCTCGGTCGTGCTGATGGGTACGGAGGATATAAAGTAAATGGCAGAGAATTTCAGAGAGATGCGGCGCTTCAAGCAGGCGCTGACGCAGGAAGAATGCCGCGCGATCCTGAAGGAAGGGAAGCGCGGGGTGCTGGCGGTGCTCGGCGACGGAGGCTATCCGTACGCGGTGCCGCTGAACTTCGTCTATGCGGACGGGCGACTGTATTTTCATATGGCGCTCGCGGGGCATAAGCTCGACGCGCTCCGCTCCTGCGACAAGTGCTCATTCAACGTCTTGAAGCAAGGGGAGAAAAGCGACGACGGCTGGTCGTACTTCTTCGACAGCGTGACGGTCTTCGGGAGACTGAGGGAGATCGACGACGCGGCGGAAAAGGTCGAACGACTGCGGCTGTTGGGGCAGAAATACTTCCCGACCGTCGAGATGGTGGACAGCGATATCGAGAAGAACGGCGCGCGCTGTACCGTCGTGGAGCTGAAAATCGAGCACATGAGCGGAAAGCATGTGCATGAGAGATAGGGATTTCAGTGGTCAGTGGTTAGTGGTTAGTGGTCAGTGGTTAGTGATTAGTGGTTAGTGGTTAGTGGTCAGTGGTCAGTGGTCAGTGGTTAGTGGTTAGTGGTTAGTGGTTAGTGGTTAGTGACCAGTGGCTAGTAACTAGCGACTAGTGACTAGCGACCAGCAACCAGCAATCGGCGACAGCTCTCCGGTGTATGGATTCTGTGAACCAAAACAAGTTTTGGACAGAATCTCACCTTAGAAAAGGGAGCCTGAATAAAATGGCAAAGGATCCTATTATGAACGAAAAACAAAAATCAGCATTTATTACGATAGTGGGCATCCCGAATGTGGGAAAAAGCTCCATCCTCAACCGCATTTTGGGGCGGAAGATCGCGATCGTCAGCTCTAAGCCGCAGACGACGCGCACCCGCATCACGGGCATCCTCACCGACGGCGACGAACAGCTCGTGTTCATCGACACGCCCGGTCTGCACAAGCCGCGCACAGAGCTCGGCGAGTACATGGTCAAGGCGATCAACGAGAGCGTCCCGAACGGAGACGTAGCGGTCTTGGTGGTCGAGGCGTCCGGCGGCGTGAAGAAGGGCGAGGAGAGCATGATCGAGAAGCTGAAAAAAGCCGACATGCCCGCGATCCTCGCGATCAACAAGATCGACACGCTGAAAAACAAGAAGGAAGAGCTGATGGACGCGATCCTCAGCTACAGCGGGCTGTATGACTTCGACGCGGTCGTGCCGATCTCCGCAGAGACGGGCGAGGGCTTCCCGGCGCTGATGGAGGAGCTGAAAAAGCACTGCATCGAGGGCGGGCACTTCTTCGACGACGACGCGGTCACGGATCAGCCGGAGAAGGTCATCGTCTCCGAGATCATCCGCGAGAAGATCCTCAGACTGTGCGATAAGGAGATCCCCCACGGTACGGCGGTGGTCATCGAGAGCATGCGCGAGCGCGACGGCGGGGATATCATGGATATCGAGGCGACGATCTACTGCGAGCGCGACTCCCACAAGGGCATCATCATCGGCAAGAAGGGCGCGATGCTCAAGAAGATCTCCACCTATTCGCGGCAGGATATCGAGCGGTTCTTCGGCTGTAAGGTGAATTTGCAGACGTGGGTGAAGGTCAAGGAGGACTGGCGCAACCGCAGAGCCCTGCTGAGCAACTTCGGCTATGACCAGAAGAATTTTGAATAGTGACTATGGGCGCGGCAGGGAGACCTGCCGCGCTCAGCTTGTCGAAATAGTGCAAGATTGAGGAGCAGAGCGTTTAATACTAAGTTTCCATTAAACGCTTTAACAAATTTATTAACGGAAAATTTCGTAGAACGAGG
Source organism: uncultured Ruminococcus sp. (assembly GCA_902773635.1). Lineage (GTDB taxonomy): Bacteria > Bacillota > Clostridia > Oscillospirales > Acutalibacteraceae > Ruminococcoides. Next base: position 48,250 of record CACYFH010000006.1, read on the forward strand.
CGGACGACGCAGACAGGCTGGCGCCTGTCAAGGAATAAATGTTAAAGTGTTTTAATGAAACTTAGTATATGAGCCTTCCCCTCGGGGGGAAGGTGTCGCCGCCGATTGAGGCGGTGACGGATGAGGGGAGTTCCTATCCGTTTGATCAATGATTCAAAGAGTGAATTGCCGAAAAAGTATCAGCAGTAAAGTAGCTTTGCAACTGAATTCGGGGCGGTGTAGGAAACGCTTGCCCCTCATCCGTCAACGTCAACAAGTTGTCGTTGACACCTTCCCCCCGAGGGGAAGGCTTGAAGCCCTGCTCCTAATTTCCACTTGATATATATGTTTTTCTACAGTCTGGGCGCGGCAGGGAGACCTGCCGCGTTTTTTTGCGCGGATCGTCAGCATTTTTCCTAATTATTTCTTTCTTTCGCGAAAAGGGTTTTGACAATATTTTCTTGCAGTTTTTCGCAATATATGGTATGATACAATTAATAATGTATATCTAAAATGTATAACTATGCATTATTGACTTGAAAACGGGGTTTTCAACCATACCTATCAAGCAACCTTTTGAAAGGAGTTTTGCGATATGTGCGGTATTTGCGGCTTTACAGGCCAAATAGAACAGAGAGAGGATACCATCCGCAGGATGACCGAGGTCATCACCCACCGCGGTCCCGACGACGACGGTTACTATTCCGACGACTATATCTCCATGGGCTTCCGCAGACTTTCCATCATCGATCTGGAGAACGGCAAGCAGCCGATCACCAACGAGAAGGGAAATCTCGTGCTGACCTATAACGGCGAGATCTATAATTATAAAGAGCTGAAAAAGGAGCTCGAGGAGCTGGGTCACCACTTCTCGACCACCTCAGACAGCGAGGTGCTCGTGCATGCCTTTGAGGAATGGGGCGAGGACATGTTCGAGAAGCTCCGCGGCATGTTCGCCTTCGCGATCTACAACACCGAGACCAAGGCGATCTTTTTGGCGCGCGATTTCTTCGGCATCAAGCCCCTGCATTACACCATGATCGGCGACGATCTGATCTACGCATCCGAGATCAAGAGTATTCTGGAGCACCCGGACTTCGTGAAGGAATTTAACGACAAGGCGCTGGACGCTTATCTTTCCTTCCAGTATGTTCCGCAGCCGATGACCTTCTTCAAGGACGTTTACTGCCTGCTGCCGGGTCACTTCATGTGGTTCAGGGACGGCGTAATCGAGACGCAGAAGTACTTTGAGCCGAAGTTCAAGCCCGATAACGATATGACCGAGGACGAGGCGGTCGACAAGATCGAGAAGGTCTTTGAGGACTCCGTCAACGCGCATAAGATCGCGGACGTCGAGGTCGGCTGTTTCCTCAGCTCCGGCGTGGATTCGTCCTATGTGACTTCTTACTTTGAGGGGCAAAAGACCTTTACCGTCGGATTCGATTTCGGCGAGAAATATAACGAGATCGACTGGGCAAAGTCCCTGTCGGAGAAGATCGGCGTGGAGCATCACGCGAAGCTCATTTCCTCTGAGGAATTCTGGGCGGCTGTGCCGAAGGTGCAGTATCACATGGATCAGCCGCTCGCCGATCCGTCCTGCATCGCGCTGTATTTTGTCACCAAGCTCGCGTCCGAGCACGTCAAGGTCGTGCTCTCCGGCGAGGGTGCGGACGAGCTCTTCGGCGGCTACACCTGCTACAACGACCCGCGCGTCTTTAAGGTCTATCAGAAGATCGTGCCCTACTTTTTGAGAAGGGCGATCGGCTGGGTCTGCAAGAAGCTGCCCGATATCAAGGGCAGGGACTACCTGATCCGCGCGATCCACCCGCTGGAGAAGCGCTACATCGGCAACGCCTATATGTATGACGAGAAGCAGAAGAAGGCGATCCTCAAGAACCCCGCGATCGCGACCGATCCCGCGAGGATGACCCGCCGTCTCTTCACCCGCGCGCGCAGGTACGACGACGAGACGAAGATGCAGTATCTCGACATCAATATGTGGATGGTCGGCGATATTCTGCTGAAGGCGGACAGAATGAGCATGGCGAACTCCCTGGAGCTGCGCGTGCCCTTCCTCGACAAAGAGGTCTTTAACGTGGCGGCGACGATCCCGACCCCGCTGAGAGTCAACAAGATGAACACCAAGTACGCGATGCGCAAGGCTGCGGCGCGCCACCTGCCGGAGGAGGTCGCCGAGAAGCCGAAGCTGGGCTTCCCCGTGCCGACGCGCGTATGGCTCAAGGACGAGCATTATTATAACGTCGTCAAGGATATGTTCACCTCCCCGACGGCGGAGAAGTTCTTCAACACCGGTTTGCTGCTTGATTATCTGGACGAGCATATCGAGGAGAAGGAGGATAACTCCCGCAAGATCTGGACGATCTATGTGTTCCTCGTATGGTATCAGATCTACTTCGGCGCGGTAGAACCGCTCGAGCCGGCGCAGGAGACCGCCCAGGCGGAGACTGCCGCAGAGGAGAATGCGACTGAGAATGCGGTCGAGGACGACAATCCCGACGGCGGGACGAAGATCTTCACCCCGGTGAAGGAGGGCGACGCCGCACCGCAGGCTGAGGAAGCGCAGGAAGCTGAGGGCGACGCTGAGGCTGCTCCCGAGGGTGAGCCTGAGATCAAGGAAGCCGCTGTTGAAGCGGCTGAGGAGGTCTCTCCCGGGTTTGAGGAGCTGTTCTCCGGCAGAGCGACCCACGCGCGCCGCGTGAACGTGCAGGCGGAAGAGGAAGAAAAGCCGCTGTCCTTCAGCGACGATATCGACGCGGACGACTTCTTCGCAAATCTGACCAAGCAGCTCAAAGAGGCTGAGGACGAGAAGGAATAAAAGGTGACAGAACGGAAATGTTCTGCACCGCTTTGCGGGATTGCCACGGGAACCCTCAGGCGCTGCGCGCCAGCTCCCTTAAAAAAGGGAGCCTATGCCGTTGCAATGACCGATTGATGAAAACGCCGCTCGGTTGAGCGGCGTGTTTTGCAGGAGCGATACATGGTTTATCAAGCTATCACGGATTATATCCCGCGTGCGGACGGTACGGCGGTCGCGCTGGGCTGCTTTGACGGCGTGCACCGCGGGCACCGGGCGGTTTTGAAGAAATGCGCGGAGAATCGGGGCGGGCTGCGCTCCGTCGCGCTGACCTTCGCGGAGAATCCCGCCGCGGCGCTGGGGAAGGACTGTCCGCCGACGCTGACCGACAACGCCCGCAAGGCGGCGCTGATGAAGGAGGTCGGGATCGGGGACGTGATCTTCGCGGATTTCTCCGCTCTCAGAGCGCTCAGCCCGGAGGAATTCGTGCGGGATATCCTGAGGGACAGGCTGAACGCGAAAAGCATCTTCTGCGGGTTCAACTACCGCTTCGGAAAGAACGGCGCGGGCGACACGGAGAAGCTCCGGGAGCTTTGCGCGCGGTACGGGATGGAGACGGAGATCGTCGCGCCCGTGTATGTTGACGGTGATGCGGCTTCCTCGACACGCATCCGCGAGCTGATCGCGGCGGGTGAGATCGAGAGAGCGAACGCCCTGCTCGGATATCGGTTCAGCATCGAGGGCGATATCGGGCACGGAAACCACCTCGGCACGGCGATGGGCTTTCCGACGGTGAATCTGCCGATCGGTGAAGGGATGGCGACGCCGCGCTACGGCGTGTACGCCTCGCGCATGGCGATCGGCGGACGCGTTTACCGCGGGGCGACGAATATCGGCGTGCACCCGACGGTGGGCGAAAACGCCCGGCCGCTGTGCGAGACCTTCCTGCTGGATTACCGGGGCGAGGAGCTTTACGGAAAGCACGCGGTCTGTGAGCTTGTGCAGTTCGTGCGCGGCGAGAGGAAGTTCGGCTCGATGGACGAGCTGGTCGCGCAGGTGGAGAGGGATTGTGAGAGGATCGCGGCGATAGAGATCGACGCTAAGATGCCGAAATAAGCGGATCAAAATGGATCTGCTTCGCATCAAACTGATACTAAATTTCGGCGGGAGCAAGCCCCCGCCCTACGAAATCAATCAAAGGGCATCGGAGATGCTCTTGCAGGAAAAAAGCGCCTCGGGGGAGGCGCTTTTGTTGTTTGCGGTTATTCTTCGGGCGCGTCGGGGGCGCTCGTTTTTTCTTTTTTGAATTTGGCGAGGAGCTTCTCGCGGCGGGGGATGAGGAAGATCATGCCGATGAAGATCAGGATCGCGAGGATGGTGCAGAGCGCGCCGGGGACGAAACCCTCGGGCGTGTAGTGCAGCTCGACGTGGTGGGCGCCTGCGCTGATCGGGAAGGCGACGAGCGCCTTGCCGACGGGGGTAATCTCCGTTGTCACGCCGTCGACGGTCGCCGTCCAGCCGGGAGAATAGGAGATCGAGGTGTAGAACAAGCCGTCCTGAGCGGCGGTGACGTCGCCGGAGATCTCGGTATCGGTGACCTTAGTCGCCTTGAGGGTGGACGCGCTCAGTTTATTGTATGCCTGCGTGAAGAGGTCGTCGTTGAACATCGCGCAGTAGGCGGCGACGGAGGCGTTGGAGCTGTTGCTCATCTGGGCGTGGAGGGTGACCTGATCGCCCTGCTTGACGTTGCCCGCCATCATGATGAACGGACGCTTGGTGTAGTAGGAGATGACCTCGTTCCCGTTCACGCGGATAGAGGTGTTGTCAGAGCCGCCGGTGGAGAAGTAGGCGGAGACGACGCCGTCGCGCGGAGCGGTGTAGGTGATATCGAGAGAGCCGTTCGTGTCCGTGGAGGAATAGCTGAAGTTGCCGTCGCTGATCGAGGAGAGGTTCGCGCCCTCGGAGGCGGTCGCGGAGGTGACGGGCATGAACTCGTAGAGGTCGCCCGCGATACCGGTCGCGAGGGTGAACATGCGGTTCTGGTTCGCCATCGGGTGGAGGGGTGCGGAATCGACGTTAAAGTCCATCAGCTCTCTGTTGACGACGAAGCCCTGGGGCAGATAATACTTGTTGCGCTGGAGCGTGACATTGGAGGACTGGAACACCAGCTCGTTGTGGGTGGCGTCGAGGGTCGCGCCGTAGGGAGAGATGATGTACTTCATGTTGAGCATGAGGTTCGTGAAGGGGGAGCTCTCCTGATAGGTGTAGCGGTTCGAGGCGACCCAGCCGCAGAGACCGAACTTCTCCATATAAGCGGTGACGTCCTTGTTGACGACGGAGTTGAACATGGAGATACCGTTGATGCCGATGAGGGCGTTATCGTTGAGGGAATGGTACTTGTTGACCTCCGCGTGGGGCAGGTCGATCGTGTCCTTCTCGAGGTCGTTGATCTTCGCGACGCAGGCGAGGGTGTCGTCGCCGCCGAGCGGATAGGTGGTCGCGTCGGTGACGCCGTTGAGCTTCACGCCCGCCGCAGAGGAGAAGAGACCCTCCACGACCGCGAGGATCAGCAGAAGAACGGAGAGGACGACCTTGGTCATCTGGTGAGAGCCGTTCATTTCCTTGGAGGACATCAGCAGGAGCGCCGCGACGGTCAGCAGGAAGATCAGGATGGAGACGCAGATGGTGAGCGCGCTGCTCGGTTGACTGCCGTTCTTGCTGACAGCGGCGTTGAGGATCTTGGCGTTGGCGATCACGAAGATCATCGCGCTCAGCCCGATCACGCCCGCGCCGATCAGCATGGCGGGCCGCGGGATCATATCGCGCAGGGAGTACAGCAGTACCCATGCGGCGAGGATCAGCGCAAGCAGTCCCGAAAGGAGGACGGGGTCGGCGTTCGGCGAGCCGCTGAGGATGGGAGAGAGCTTGACGGTGGTGCCGTCATAGTAGCTCGCCGCGATGCCGAGGTAGACCGCAAAGGCGCAGAGCGCCGCGATCACGGAGATCGGCTTGATCTCGTCGATATACATAAAGACGCGGAACGCCATATAGATGATGACGAAGGTGTAGAGGAAGGAGAAGCGGTACGGCAGCATGTTGGGGAAGTGGAAGCCGTGCCAGATATAGTCGAGCTGACGGATCACGAAGCTGAGCATGAAGAACAGCAGCATGCCGCCGCAGACGAGGCGCTCGCGCACCTTGATCTTCTTGCAGAAGAAGAACAGGATGGCGAGGAAGATCACGATGATGCCGCTGTAGACGTTCGGGAGACCTTCCTTGGTGGTCGGCTGGACAAAGGCGACGGAGTTCGCGATCGTCTTGCCGATGCCCTCGAGCACGCCGCCGAAATCAGCGGTGGAGCCGATGTTGATGGAAAAGCCCTGAGGGAAGGTGTTGTCCGAGGAATGGGTGTATTTCAGCGCGAAGAAGGTGGGCAGGGTGAGGATCGCCGACATCATCACGGAGAGGATGGAACAGCCCAGCATCTTGAAGAACTGGCGGATCAGATCCTTCCAGCCCTTGTACTCGACGATGACATAGCCGATGGACACTAAAAGGACAAAGGCGCAGGTGAACAGACCGATGTAGTAGTTCGCTAAGATCGAGAGGGCGAGAGAGATGATGTAGAGCTTGAACTTCCCGTACCGGAGAAGGGCGAAGGTACCCGCGATCACGAGCGGCAGGAGGGCGATCGTATCCAGCCAGATGACGTTCCAGTAGTAGCCGACGATGAACGCGCACAGAGCGTAGAGGACGCCGAAGGCGGTGATGGAGACGTCACGGCGCTTGAAGGTGAGCTTGAGGAAGAGGGCGTAGAACAGACCCGCAAAGCCGATCTTCGCGCAGGTGGCGATATACAGGAATACGCGCAGGCCCGAGGCGGGGATCAGCACGGAGAGGAAGTTCAGCGGGCTTGCGAGATAATAGGACATCAGGGCGATGTAGTTTGTGCCGCCGCCGCTCCGCCAAGTCCACAGCAGGCTGCCGCCGGACTGGAGCTTGTCCTGGAAATCCGCCATGAAGGGATAATACTGGTGCCACAGGTCGGTGACGTGGATCTGGTTCGTGCCGAAGGGCGCGACGCCTGCCACGGCGAACGCGAGGAACATCAGGCTGAAGGGAATGAAGAACGCGAGGAAGAGGTAGAGCCGGGTGGCGTTCTTCTCCCAGAATGACGGCTCGACCAGCGTGGTCTGATCCTTTCGCGGAGCCGACGCGCTTTTCGGTTTCTGCTTTGCTTTACTTGACATAGGATTCTCCTTTATGAGACTTTGTGTGATCGGGAGGTGCGGCGATCCTGCCGCCGCACATAAATATACATCTTAATCATACCATTAAATCTGCGTCAGGTAAACAGAAAATTGGGATTTCGCGAAAAATTTTTATTTTTCATTTACAGTACCCTTATTATTTGTTATAATAACTATATATGGCTTGATTAACTTCTGCGATCTGTCCCTTTCAGTGAGATTCCCACGTCAGGCGAGCGTAAGCGCCCGCCTTCCTCGGAATGACTGTGGGACGGGCGCAGGTTTTGAGGTGAGAATATGAAGCTGATCGATATCGTCGTCCCCTGCTATAATGAGGAGGAGGTCCTGCCCCTTTTCATTGAGGAGACGAACAAGGTCATCGCGACGATCCCCGATTATGACTTCCGCTATATTTTTGTCAACGACGGCTCCAAGGACGGCACCCTGCGGGTGCTCCGGGAGCTTGCGGCGACCTATGACAACGCGAAATACATTTCCTTCTCCCGCAATTTCGGCAAGGAGTCCGCGATGTACGCGGGGCTGGAGAACTCCACCGGCGATTATGTGATCGTCATGGACGCCGATCTGCAGCATCCGCCGAAGATGTTCCCGCAGATGATCGCGGGCGTGGAGGAGGGCAACGACTGCTGTGCGCTTTACCGCGCGAAGCAGAAGGGTGAGAACCCCGTCCGCCAGCTGATCTCCAAGATGTTTTTCGGTTTCCAGAACAAGATCTCCGACGTGAAGATGCCCGACGGCGCGGTGGATTACCGCATCATGTCGCGGCAGATGGTGGACAGCATCGTCAGCCTGTGTGAGAAGCAGCGCTTCTCGAAGGGTCTGTTCTGCTGGGTCGGCTATCAGACGAAGTGGATCGAATATGAGAACGTGGAGCGCACCGTCGGCACGACGAAATGGAGCTTCTGGAGCCTGTTCAAGTATGCGCTGGACGGCATCACGAGCTTCTCCGTCACGCCGCTGCGGTTCATCGCGGTGCTGGGCTTCATCATTTCCTTCCTCGCGTTCGTTTGGATCATCATTACCCTGATCCAGACGCTGATCATGGGTATCGACGTGCCCGGTTACGTCACGACTCTGTGCGCGGTGCTGTTCATGGGCGGTATCATCGAGATCTCCGTCGGTGTGCTGGGCGAGTATATCGGTCGTATCTATATTGAAAGCAAGGGCAGACCGATCTATATCGCAAAGGAAACGAACTTAGAGAAGAAGGACAAGTAAGCATGGACAAGATAAAAGCGTTATTCGTTAAATATAAGGAGATCATCATGTACATCATCTTCGGCGTGCTGACCACGCTGGTGAACTGGGTGGTGTACACGGTGCTGATCAAGATTTTCGGCGGCGCGGCTGAGAGCGAGACGGTGATGTTCGCGCTCTTCGGCAAGGATATCACGATGAAGATCTTCTACATCTTTATCGCGAACTTTGTCGCGTGGGTCGCGGGCGTGGTGTTCGCCTTCGTGACCAACAAGATCTGGGTGTTCGAGTCGAAGTCCTGGCGGTTCGGGCTGGTGATGAAGGAGCTGTGGCTGTTCGTCGCGGCGCGACTGCTCACCGGCGTGCTGGAATGGTTCGGCGTACCGGCGCTGGTGGCGGCGGGCTTGGATCAGCCGCTGTTCGGTATCGACGGCTTTCTCGCGAAGGTGATCGTGAGCGTGATCGTCGTGATTTTGAATTATGTGTTTTCCAAGCTGATCATTTTCAGGAAGAAAAAGGATCAGACAGAGGGATAGGGTGACTGTAGATATCCGAACCATGGTTTTGACGGGCATATTTTCGCCTGTCCATTGTTAAAATCCTCGCGAACCCGTCAGGGTTCGCTGTGGTTTTGCCGCGGTCAGACAAAAATCTGCTCCGTCAAAACTCCGAAGGACTGAAAATGA
>CACYFH010000007.1:0-1496 GCA_902773635.1 uncultured Ruminococcus sp.
GACTTTGCCTTTGGCATCAGCACCTTAATCAGGTCGATCTGTTCAAAACAGGGCGTGTAGCTGGATACCCCGGTGACGTTGCCGCCGGGGGTCTCGTTGCTCTCGACCAAGCCGATCTCGTCCGGGCTGTTGACCGCGCCGAACACGATCGGAACGTCCTTCGTCGCGGCAGCCGCCTCCTCGGACGCGAAACGCCCGATGGTATACAGCAGGTCGCAGCCGTCGGTGATCAGGTTCTTGATCTTGTCGCGGCAGAGCTCCTCGTTATCCTCAACGATATAGACGATCTCACAGTTGTTCAGCATGCCGCTCTCGTTCAGCTCCGTGATGAAGCCCTCGTAGCAGTCCTTGCTCGCCTTGCCCAGACCGTGCTGGATGATGCCGATCTTGAAGGTCCTGTCGGCAGGGATGGTAGGCGCCGCGGCAGTCTCCGCGACTGTCTCCGCTGCCGTCGCTTCCGTCGCGACGGGCACAGGCTCGTTCTTGCGGTTCAGGCTGTTCACGACCGTAAAGACGATCGCGCCGACAATAGCGAGAATCAGCACGATATTCATAATAACGACCAGATGCTTTTTCATAGATTGCTCCAATCTGATGTAACATCATTTCTGTGAACCGTCGGGCGGCAGATCGCCCGTGATTCCTGCCTATCATACTGTATTTTTCCGCAAATGTCAAATCTCGGCGGTTATTATTCTATTATAGAATTATTTGAAGTACTGGTAAACGTTGCACCGCAGGGTGCCGTTATAGAGCTTCCTTCGCTTGTCGGCAGGTCTGCCGAAGAGCTTCTCAAAGCTGTCGTCGGGAGAAATAATCGTATAGGAATGGTAGGGCTTCTGCTCAAAGACGGTACCCATCACACGGTAGAGATTGCGTGCCTCGCGGATATCGAGCATGCGCTCGCCGTAGGGCGGGTTGGTGATGACGGACACGCGCTCGTGAGCGTCGACATAATTGCGGATATCTCGCTTCTCAAAAACGATCCTGTCCCCTACCCTTGCCAGCTCCGCGTTGCGGCGGGCGATCTCCAGAGCGGCACCGTCGATATCATAGCCGAAGGCGCGGAAGGCCGCGTCGTGACGTTCTTCCTCTTTTGCGTGGGTACGCTCCCGCTCAACGAGAGCGGGGTCGATCTGCTCCCACTCCTCAAAGGCGAAGGAGCGGTCGATGCCGGGCAGGATGTTCAGCGCCTTCCTCGCGGCTTCGATCAGGATGGTGCCGCTTCCGCAGAAGGGATCGACGACGATATGGTCGCGCCGCACGCGCGCGAGCTCGCACATCGCGGCGGCGAGGGTCTCCTTGATGGGCGCGTCGTTGGAGAGGGCGCGGTAGCCGCGCTTGTTCAGCGCCGCACCGGTGGTGTCCAGCATGATGCTGACGCGGTTCTTGAAGATGCGGAACTGGATCTGATGGACAGGTCCGCTTTCCTCGAACCAATCCGTATGATAGACGGTTTTCAGCTTCTCCACGACCGCCTTCTTGATGATCTTCTG
>CACYFH010000007.1:1515-36450 GCA_902773635.1 uncultured Ruminococcus sp.
TCCGCGAGCAGGATGAACACGCGGGCGCAGAGCGAGGACGCGAGGTTCGCGCGGATCAGCGCGGTCTCGTCGCCGGAAAACAGCACGCGGCCGTTCTCCGCTCTGACGTTTTCGATTCCGCGGAAGCGCAGCTCGTTGGCGGCGAGCCCTTCCAAGCCCAAAAGACAGGGTGCGGCAAATTCCATTGTATCATCTCCGATTACTGGTTGCTGGTTTCTAGTTGCTGGTTTCTAGTTACCGGTTGGTGGTTATATCCATAAAAGAGCGGACAGCTGGGACGCTGTCCGCTCGGGGTGATCAGTTATTCTGCGGCTTATTCGCCGGAAGTGGGGATCAGCAGGCCGTACCTGCCGTCGTCGCGCAGATAGACGACGTTGACCGCGCCGGTCTCGGCGTTGGTGAACATATAGAACTTGTGGCCGACCATATTCATCTCGAGGATCGCCTCGTCCACCGTGATCGGCTTGACGGGAATCTTCTTGGTGCGTACTACGGTGTAGTCCTCCTCTGCTTCGACCTCGACGTCCTCCGCGGGAGCGGTCAGCTCCTCGAGAGAGCCCTGTCTGAGGCGCTTCTCGAGCTTCGCCTTATTCTTCCGCAGCTGACGACCGAGAGCGTCAACACATTTATCCACAGCGTCGTTCATCTCAGGCATTGTTTTCTCAACTCTGTAGACCATGGACTTGTCGCGGATGGTGATCTCCACGGTCTGAGAGTTTTTGTCAACGGTGACAACTACGAAGGCCTGAGCCTCGTCAGAGAAGACTTTGTCAAACTTGCTCAGCTTCTTCTCTACTCTCTGTTTGAAGTTGTCCCTCAGATTTACCCTGCGCTCGGTATAGGTAATCTTCATAGTAATGCCTCCCAGCATAATTTATTTACGACCGCCGCCGTTCCCGCGTCGGGAATAGCCGCGGCTCTCGCCACGTTTAAGATCGGACATTTTGTCCTCAGAGGTGCGCTTGAACTTGCTCATCATATCCTCAAAGCTGCCGGAGGTCGACGAGCTCTGCCACTCAAAGTCGCCGGGAGAAGTCACCGGCGGCGCGGGCTCATACTTCTTGCGCGGTTGTCTGGGGGCGTCCTTCTGTCTGGACTTATTGTTGCGGTTATCGCGAGGCTTGCGGTTCTCCCGCTGACCCTCCTCGGGCTTCTCAAGCTGTTTGATGGACAGCGCGATCTTGCCGTCCTCAGAGATGGAGATCACCTTGGTGGTGACAGCCTGTCCGACCTTGAGGACCGCCTTGATATCCTCTACATAAGAGCGGGATACCTCGGAAATATGTATCATTCCGCGAGAGCCGTCCTCCGTCTCGACGAATGCGCCGAAGTTGGTGATGCCCGTGATCTTGCCGTTTACGATTTCTCCTACACTCAATGCCATTCAGAATTTAACCCCTTAATCAGTCTATATCGCCGGTCGCCCGGTCAGTATGCATATTTGATCAGTCGCCCGATACGTTGACGAACACCCTCTCGCCCTCCTTGACGTAATCAAGGTCGTCGCGGGCGATCTGCTCCGCCAGCGCCGAGAAGTCGGTGCCGGTGGAATCATAGAGCTTCTGCATCTCTTCGTTCTTGATCTCCTGGACAGTCAGCTGCTCCTTGAGCTCGTCGAGTTCCGCCCTGCGGGAGCGGAGCTGGGACTGGATGTTGATGATGGAGACCATGGAATAAATCAGAAAAGCGACCGCAACGAGCGCGAGGATAATAAACGCCGGTCGGGAGATCACTCTACGCCCGTCAGCGCCGTCCTCTGCTTTTGCGGTCTTTGCTTCTGCTTTTGTGTTTGGTTTTTTGTTTTCTTTTTTGCTCATATAATATATCCTTACGCCTGCGCCGGGCGGCTTTCTGCTTTTCTCTCTCGGCGCGGTGGTTTTTTCGGTTCTCGATCGCATTTCGATGCAATCTATCTATTACTACGCCTATATTATACAACAAAAGGGTGGTGATTTTCAATAGCAAACTGAAAATTTTTTCGAAAAATTTGTATATTTTTTGTACAATCTTGCGGAAAATCCTTGCCATATGTGCATAAATCTTGCCCATAATGCTGCCCAGGGTCAGCCGATAGGCGAGAAACCCGACCGCCTCGCCGAAGATGATGAAGCCGCGCACGTCTCCCTTGTTGAACGGCAGAGCGAAGAGCGAGGTCGCGACGCCGCAGAGCGTGAAGAAAACGATATCCGAGATCATCACATGCACACCGCTCGCTTTGAGCGTCATCCGCACCGCGCGGACGAGGTCGTACACGACCGCCAGCGCCGCGCCCATCAGAAGCGAGAACAGGAAATAGGTCGTCTGGTCGGAAAGAGTGAACCACATCAGCGGAACAGCCGCGAGCGCAGAGAGCCGCCGGACGCACCGAGATATTGTAATGAGTTGATCCTCCCGTCGATGACGACGTCGCCGGTATCGAGACTGAGCTTGCTGATATGGAGCGACGCGCCCTTGACCACCAGCGTGCAATCGGACAGGCGGATGTTGATGGTCTGCTCGTCAAAGCCGGAGACGTCCTCCACCCCGGTCAGGGTCAGCAGACTGCGGTTGTCGAGCGTCAATAGCTGCGGTTTCTTTACGATCGTTTCAGGCATAGAAAATCCCTCCGTAAATCTGTTCTTTAGATTATATGGAGGGAAAGCGGGTTTTATGAACTAAGAACTAAGAATGAAGAAATAAGAAATAACTCCTAAATAACCGCATTAATCAGCGTTTACTTAGGAGTTAGGAGCGGAGCACCAAGCCTTCCCCTTGAGGGAAAGGTGTCATCCGCAAGGATGACGGATGAGGTGGAAGCGTTTCCGCTCCATCCCGTTCATTGTTATATCGGATAGGTTTCCACCTCATCCGACCTTTTCGGCTTTTGAGCCGAAAAGCCCACCTTCCCCTCAAGGGGAAGGCTTTGGACTTCATCGAGCCTTTCACTCACTCCTAACTCACAAGGGCGTATACATGGTGGAGACGTCCTCCTTGCGGATGGTCTCGACGACCTTATCCACGCGGAACTTGACGGAGCGGGACTCGAAGTTCAGCTCCACCACGTCGCCGACCTTCACGTCATAGGACGCGCGGGCGACCTTACCGTTGACGACCGCCTTGCCCGCGTCGCAGACCTCGTTCGCGACCGTGCGGCGCTTGATGATGCGGGACACCTTCAAAAACTTATCTAATCTCATAACAGCCTCCTTTTTGAACAGGTACATTATAGGATGTTTTTCGGGAAAGGTCAAGAGAATTAAAAATGAGGAATTAGGAATGAGGAATTAGGAATGAATGGCGGGCTATGCCCGCACCCGTTTTATAAACGATAGACAACATTTGCTATTACCCTCAGGGATCCAAAACGCGAAGCGTTTCCCGAAATTTATAATTCCTCATTCCTCATTCCTAATTCCTCATTAAAAGAAAGACCGACAGTCTTCTGCCGGCCTTTGAATGGGTATGTGCGATAATTACTTGTTAACAGCGTCCTTGAACGCCTTGCCTGCCTTGAAAGCGGGAACCTTGGAAGCGGGGATCTCGATCTTCTCGTTCTTTCTGGGATCAACGCCGATGCGAGCGTTTCTCTCTCTTCTCTCAAAAGTACCGAAACCAACGAGCTGAATCTTGTCACCTGCAGCGATAGTTTCTACGATGGTGTCGAAGGTAGCTGTAACAGCAGCTTCAGCGTCCTTCTTGGAGATAGCAGCCTTCTCAGCTACTACTGCGATGAGTTCTGACTTTTTCATTTTAGTATCCTCCAAAAAATTTGTGCGGAAAATCCGCCGGTTTGTTATTTAATTTCTTCCCAGAGGGAATCGATTAACGAAGCAGGGGCTGTTTTCATATCCACGCCGCGCTCCTTTGCAAGGGCCTCGACGGCACGAAAACGCCTTGAAAATTTCTCGGTCGAGCGGGTGAGCGCCAGCTCGGCGTCCACGCCGACGAATCGAGCGATATTGACTACGGAGAACAGCAGATCGCCCAGCTCCTCCTCGATGCGTTCCTTATCGCCGCTTTCTACGGCTGTGAGCAGCTCCTGCTGTTCCTCGGGAACCTTGGAGGCTGCGTCGGCGGCGTCCTTGAAATCCATGCCGGATTTCGCGGAGCGCTTCTGCACCTTCTGTGCGCGCATCAAAGCGGGAAGCGACTTTGCCACGTCGTCCACGGAATCCGCGTAGGTCTCCTGCGACTTGGTCTGCATCTTGATGGCGTCCCAGTTTTTCAGCACCTCGTCGGGCGTGTCCGCCTCGATATTGCCGAAAACGTGCGGGTGACGGATGATCAGCTTTTGGCAAACATCGTTGCACACGTCGTCAAAGGTGAAGCGGCCCTCTTCCTCCTCCATGATGGCGTGGAAGATGACCTGCATGAGCACGTCGCCGAGCTCCTCGCGCAAGAGAGCGTAGTCGCTCTTGTCGATCGCCTCCACTGCTTCATAAGTCTCCTCAATGAAGTTCTGGCGGATGCTCTCGTGCGTCTGCACCCTGTCCCACGGACAGCCGTCGGGCGCGCGGAGGATGTGCATAATGCGTACTAAATCAGAGATATTATAAGCATCTTTGTACTGAAAATCCATAGTGTCTCCAAAAAACGGCGATTCTTGCCGTTATATCTATTATATTACCTTAATAAGTGCAGTTTTGCAAGGATTGTTACAATATTTTTACCTTTTGGCAGCATCATGAGCTCTTCCTCACTGAAGGTCTTTAAGAGCATCAGCGCGAGGACGTACACGATGACCGCCACGATGATCGCCGCGATCAGGGAGATCAGGTTGCCCGCGAAGCGATGCACCAGCGTATAGATACCGAAGGCGGAACCGGCACACAGCGCGGCAGAGATCAGCGGCTTTAAGATCGTGCTGAAGAAATTCGGCATGACCTTAGAATGGCGGATCAAGAGGTACATACCCACGATACAGACGAAGGTGAAGGCAACCAGCGAGCCGACAGCCGCGCCGGTGATGTTCATCTCGACAATGTTGACGAAGAGGAAGTTGGTGAGGATCTTGATGCCCATGGCGATGGTGCACAGGATCAGCGGGAGCTTCACCTTACCGATGCCCTGGAGCATACTGCAGATCGGGGTGGATACCGCGACCACGATGCAGGAGAAGCCCATCACGCGCAGGACGGATGCGGCGATCTCCGTCTCCGTTCTGGCGCCGTAGAGCAGGGAGATGATCGGATACGGCAGGGCGAACAGCGCAAGACCCGCAGGAAGCGTGAACAGCATGGTCATTTTCAGCACCGTCTCGATACTGCGCTTGAGCTCCTTCTTATCGCCGGAGGTATAGGCGGCAGTCACGTTAGGCAGTGCAGAGGTGCCGAACGCCTGGGTGATCGTGGTGACGAGCTGCATGAGCGTCAGCGCCATATTGAAGCAGCCGGAAAGGTAGGTGTGGATGGTGACGCCGTTCTCGGGTGTGGGGTGCGCGGGGATCATCGACCACATTTCCTTCGTATGGTTCGGGAACTGGGCGACCAGCCCGGCGGCGTTGGTCTGAGAGGTATTGAACAGGACGTTCTGGACGACGACGGTGTCGATCGAGCCGGAGACGTTCATGATCAGCGCGGAGAGACCGATCGGGATCGCTGTTTTCAGCAGGAGCTTGAAGGTCTCGTTCTGGGTACGCGCGTCGATGGAATCGCGGTAGAGGTCATCCGGCACGCTGAACGTGCGCTTGCTGTAGTAGATACGCAGGAAGATGAAGGCGATCAGAGAGCCGATGGTGATGCCCGCGATCGCGGCGGCTACGGAGTAGCCGAGCAGGGTCTCCATCGCGATGTGCTCGGAGGGAAAGACCTTGCCGAAGATGGTGTGGGATTCGGCGAACTCCTTCATGCCGAGCTTCATCGTCAGATAGCCCAGCGAGAGACCGATGAACACCTTGCCGATCGCCTCGAGCACCTCGCTGACGGCGGTCGGGAACATATTGCGCTGACCCTCATAGTAGCCGCGGTAGACGGATACCATACAGCCGAGGAACACGGAGGGCGCGAGCGTCATCATGGAGTAGATGGCTAGCGGCTGCTTGACGACCTGTACCCAGATAAAGCTGATACCGATCATCAGACCGAAGCAGATCAAGCCCATGATGATGAAGAATTTCTTGGAGGTCTTATGGATGACGGCGACGTCCTTGTAGCGTTTCTGGGCGATGCTCTCCGCGATCAGTCGGGAGACCGCGATCGGGAAGCCCGCCGTCGCGAGCGCGAACAGAGGGTTGTAGACCTCATAGGCGTTGCCCAGAATACCTGCGCCGATACCGGAGAGGTTCTCGCCGAAAGTGCCGTACATGCGCGTCAGGAAAACCTTGTAGAACATGCCGAGGAGCTTGACGATGACCATGCTCATGGTCATGATCAGAGCGCCCTTGACAAAGGTTTTTGACGTATTTTTGTTTAAACTGTCGTTAGTCTTACTCATTCAATCGCCTCGATGATTCGATGTGATACCGAAAAGGTATTGTAGCACACGGATGTGAAGAATTCAACCGGAAAACCGATTATTTGTTGTATTCACCATAAAATGAAATTATCCGCGCTTTGCGTTCGATCAGTTCGTCAAAGCGGCTGATATATTCATACGGATATTTAAAGTTGAATATGCGCTCGATCCAGTCGGAATCGGTATCGCGGAGCTTGGTGACAGCGCCCGCGCCGCACGCGAGGATGGAGTGGGTCTCCTCCATAATGTAGACGTTGTAGGGGCTGAAAAAGCCCTTTTTTGCCCAGCCGATGTTCTCAAGATTACTGAGCATCTTGCTCTGGCGGTAGAGGTAATACGGCTCATAGCTACCCTCGGTGAGCTTCTTCTCGGCGTAGTCAAGCATCTGCGCCGTGTATGCCTGCTCGCGGACCGCGTCGGCGGAGCTCAGGCGCGCACTGCGCTTGACGGCGAGGGTATGGACGGTCACGCTCTCGGGGTCGAGACGGTGCACCGTGTTGATCGTATTCTCAAAGCTCTCGGGCGTATCAGACGTCAAGCCGGCAATCAAGTCCATATTGATGTTGTCGAAGCCCAGCTCCCGCGCAAGGCGGAAGGCGTCGATCGTCTGCTGAGAGGTGTGCCTCCTGCCGATGGCCTCCAGCACGCTGTCGGAAAAGGTCTGGGGGTTGATGGAGATGCGGGTGACGGGATGCTTTTTCAGGGTGAGGAGCTTCTCCCGCGTGACGGTGTCGGGACGACCAGCCTCCACAGTGAACTCCGCGCAGGTTGTCAGGTCGAAATCTGCTTCAATCTCACTGAGCAATATGTCAAGCTGCTCCGCGCTCAGGGTCGTGGGCGTACCGCCGCCGATGTAGACGGATTCCAGACGGAGCTTCAGTTCCTTCACCAATTCCGCCGTATAGCGTATCTCGCTCAAAAGCAAGGGCAGATAGCCGTCGATCAGCTTCTTTGCCTTTTCGACCGTCTGGCTCACGAAGGAGCAGTAGTTACAGCGGGTCGGGCAGAAGGGGATGCTGACGTAGAGCGAGAAGGAGCGGCGGTCGGAGCGGCGGAGGATCGCGCTCTGGTTCTCCCTGACCTTCTCGGCGAGGGCGGTCTTTTCCTCAGAAACGTAGAGGGTCTCGCGGAAATAGCGCCGCGCCTCCCCTGCTCCGTCCTTGTCGGCAAGTCGGGAAAAGAGCTTGATCGGGCGCACGCCGGTGAGGATGCCCCACGGCAGCTCGCGCGCGTATACCTTGCTGAGCACGCGGTAGAGGAGCTGACCCATCGTCAGCTCGTTGTCCTCGGACAGGGGCGCGGATAAGGCTTCTACCCTACCCTCCGCAGATAATTCTACCCTGACCTCATCGTGAACGGAGGTCAGGATATAGGGTTGCTCGAAGGACTCATATTCATGAATGACGCGCACCTCCTCGGTAAAGAGAAAGGCGCGGCAAAGGTTCTCCATTTCATAATGGAATTTGTGGTTGTCGATATATAGATTCATTTTGGAAAATTAGGAATTAGGAATGAGGAATTAGGAATTGATTCTTCCTGATAACCGCTCTTAATTCATATATGGATTGTATTTTCTCTCCTGATTGAGGGTGCTGAACATATCGTGACCGGGGTAGACGCGGTAGTCGCCCTCGAGGTCGCGCAATCGCCGGATCGACTGCATCATATCCTGCATGGACGAGGTCGGGAAGTCCGTCCTCCCGATGCCGGTGCAAAAGAGTGTGTCTCCGGAGAAGATCGCGTCGTCGACAAGGTAACAGCCGCTCCCCATCGTGTGACCGGGCGTGAGCAGGAAGGTGATCGTGCTCTCGCCAAAGTCGATCGTCTCGCCGTCCTTGAGGGCGCGGTCGACGGTGAAGGGCTTGATCGTCAAGCCGTGGTTCTTTGAGAGGTTCCAGCTCGGTTCGCCGATCAGAGCAAGCTCCTTCTCGGACGCGCAGACGGTCGGGTGATAGCGCTCGACAAGCTCCGCTACGCCGAGGATATGGTCATAATGCCCGTGTGTCAGGAGGATGTAATCGAGCGTCCCGCCACGGCTGTCGAGCTCCGCGATCAGCGCGTCGCTGTGGTCGCCGGGGTCGATGACGGCGCGCGTGCCTGTCGCTTCATCCTCTATGAGGTAGCAATTCGTCTCGATCATGCCGACGGTAACGTAGTCTATTTTGATCATTTCTTCAGCTCCCTGCTGTCGATGATGATGGTGACGGGACCGTCGTTGAGCAGCTCGACCTGCATATCCGCGCCGAAAATGCCCTTACCGATCTCGGTGACGCCGCACATTTTAATTCTATTACAGAAATATTCATACAATTCTTCCGCTGCGGCAGGCTTCGCCGCGCCGAAGAAATCCGGCCGCCGACCGTGGGAGCAGTTCGCGCAAAGGGTGAACTGGGAGACGACCAGCGCCGCGCCGCCGACAGTCAGGAGACTGAGATTCATCTTGCCCTCGCTGTCGCTGAAAATACGCAGGTTCGCGATCTTATCGGCGAGCACCTCGGCGTCGCGTTCGGTGTCGCCCTCGGCAACGCCCAGCAGGATCAGCAGACCGCCGCCGATCTCGGAGATACGCTCCCCTTCGACGGTCACGCTCGCGCTTCTCACGCGCTGGATAACAGCTTTCATCGGATATCAGACCTTTCTATTGCCTTTCACAGAGCGATGGGAGTCCTGTAGGGCGGGGACTTGCTCCCGCCCTACTCTTCTTCCGACCGCCTTATATTCTCGTGATGGAGACGATGCCGTTGATCTGGGCGAGGTGCGCCATCACGGCGCGCAGGTGATCCATGTTGTTGATCTCGATGGTGACGGTCACCATCGCCTGGTTGTCCTTGAGCTCGCGGGAGTTGAGCATATGGATGAAGATGCGCATGTTGGACAGCTCGCGCGTCACGTCCGCGAGGAAGCCGGTGCGGTCGTTGCAGACGATCTCCAGCGTGCTCTGGAAGGAGTCGTGGATCTCGTCGCCCCAATGGGCGTTGACCCAGCGCTCGGGTTCCTCACAGGCTGTGAGGTCCTTCGGCACATTCGAGCAGGAACGCTTGTGGACGCTCACGCCGAAGCCGCGCGTCACATAGCCGATGATCTCGTCGCCCGGGAGCGGGTTGCAGCAGCGCGAGAACTTGATCAAAACGTCCTCCAAGCCCTCGATGATGACGCCGGAGCTGACCTTTCGCTTTGTCGGCTGCTCATGGATGGGCTTGACGGGTTCGTCGTCTTTCTTATATTTCTTGGTGTAGATCTCCTTGACGCGGGGCATGATCTTCCAGAGCTGGATGCCGCCGTAGCCGACCGCCGCGTAGAAGTCGTCCATCGAATTACAGTAATGGCGCTGGACGATGGGCTGCATGCACTCCTCGAGATCGCCCTCGGCGAACTGCATGCCCGCCTTCTTGAGCTCATGCTCGAACTGGTTTTTGCCCTCGACGATATTCTCCTCACGGCGCTCCTTCTTGAACCACTGGCGGATCTTCGTGCGCGCGGAGTTGGTCTTGACGATCTTCAGCCAGTCGCGCTTGGGGCCGTTGCCCTCCTTCTGGGTGAGAATCTCGACGATATCGCTGCTCTTGACCTCATAGTCGATCGGCACGATATGACCGTTGACCTTCGCGCCCACCATGCGGTTGCCCAGCCCCGAGTGGATCGCATACGCCATGTCGATGACGGTCGCGCCGGCGGGCAGGTTGATGATATCGCCCTTGGGGGTAAAGACGTAGACCTCGTTCTGGGAGAGGTCATATTTGATGGTCTTGACCAGCTCGGTCTTGTCGTCGGCTGCGCTCTGTTCCTCGAGAACCTGACGGATCCAGGTCAGGTTCTCGTCGAGAGAATCCTGCTTGCCCTTGAGCTTGAGCTTATACTTCCAGTGCGCCGCGATACCGTATTCCGCCGTGTGGTGCATCTCATAGGTGCGGATCTGCACCTCAAAGGGGATGCCGTTCTTGTCGAAAACGGTAGTGTGGAGGCTCTGGTACATATTGGACTTTGGTGACGCGATATAGTCCTTGAAGCGGTTCTGGACAGGGGTGAAGATATCGTGGACGATGCCCAGCACGTTGTAGCAGTCGGCGATGGTATTGACGATCACGCGCACGGCGAACACGTCGAAGATCTGGTCGACGTCGCGCCCCTGCATATAGGTCTTGCGGTAGATGGAAACGACCGATTTCACGCGGCCGGAGATGGTCACATGCGGAATGGAGTAGCCGATCTTGTCCAAAATCTTCTTCTTGATCTGCTCGATAAAGGCGTTGCGCTCATTCTCCTTGAGCTGGAGCTGTCTCTCGATCTCCTCATAGGCGATCGGGTCGAGATAGCGCATGGAGAGATCCTCCAGCTCCTCCTTGATCGCCTTCATGCCGAGGCGGTGGGCGATCGGAGCGTAGACCTCCATGCACTCGAGCGCCTTGTCCCTGCGCTTCTGCTCCCTGACGCACTCGATGGTGCGCATATTGTGCAGGCGGTCGGCGAGCTTGACGATGATGACGCGGATATCGTTGCTCATCGCGATCAGCATCTTGCGGACGTTCTCCGCCTGACGCTCCTCGCGGTCGGTATAGCTGATCTTGCTGATCTTGGTCAGACCGTCGACGAGATTGCGTACCTCGGAGCCGAAGCCCTCCTCCACCTGCTCCAGCGTGACGGCGGTATCCTCGACGGTATCGTGCAGAAGTCCCGCAACAATGGAGTCCGTGTCCATGCCCATCTCGGCAAGGATGCACGCGACGGAGGTCGGGTGCAGGATATACGGCACGCCCGAGACGCGGCGCTGGTCGCCGTGGGCGAGGTTCGCGAACTCATATGCCTTCTTGATCTTCTTCTTATTGTACTTGATGTTGCTCTTGTCGATCAGCGACATCAATTCATCAAAGTCCTGATAATGCACTACGTCATTCATCAGCGCTCACCTCCCTGAGCTTGCGGATGATCACGGACGCGTTGAGGTCGACCTTCCTGCTGACCTCGCACATCCTGATCTCAAAATCATACATACCTTCATCTATCTGAATGAGCCCGAGCTCGTTCATGCTCTCCAAAATGACCCTCAGCTTGCCGAAGCTGACGGCGTAATCCAAGCGGTGTAAAAGCGCGTCAAAGGAATATTGGAAGCCGCCGTTCGAGCGCAGGAAGCGGTAGACCACCGCGAACTCCTGACGGTCGGGGATCAGCTCCCGCGCCTGCTGCGGGGTGATGTTATCGCCGCGGCAGAAGGCTTCATATAATTCTTTTGAAGAAACTAAAGCGTCCTGATCCATCCCCGAGAAGCGCATATCGCGGACGATCACGGAGAGGCTCTCCGTGTTATTATAGAGGTTCACGTCCAGCGTGACTGCCAGATCGACCTTATCGCCCGTGTGATAAGGGAACTCCGCGAGGGTCGTAGAAAACCTCATTCCCTGTACAAAACTCTCTCCGCGTGAAAAAGTCAGGCGAAGATGCTTTCCTCCGCCGACCTCGCGAACGTCGCGTAAGGTCATATTGAACAAACCGAACAGCGGGGTCGGATTGCCCGCGCCGTAGGGTTCGAGAAGCGTCAGCTCATGCACGAGATCGACCTTCAGCTGTGAGGGATTGAGCTTGCAGTCCAGCTCCAGCGCCGCCGTCGGCACGGGGTGCAACTCGGCGTAGCGGTTGATCAGCGTGATAAAGCGGTCGATGTTCTCCTTCTTGATGCCGAAGCCGACAGCCATCGGGTGGCCGCCGTGCTGCTCGAGCACCTCTGAGCAGGAGGACACCGCGTCGATCAGGGAGAAGCCGCTCACGGAGCGGCCCGAAGCGCGGCAGATCTCGCCCTCGAGAGTGATGACGATGGCGGGCTTGCCGTAGATCTCCTTGAGGCGGGACGCGACGATGCCGATCACACCCTTGCGCCAATTCTCGCCGCAGACGACGATCACGCGGTTGTTGACAGGGGAAGGATCCTCGCGGATCATATCGTCGATATCGCTGAGGATATCACGCTCGATCTCCTGACGTTCCGTGTTGTCCGAGGAAAGCTCCGCGGCGATATCCGCGGCGTAGTCCTCGTCGTCCGTCAGCAGCATGGAGACGGTCTTTTTGGAGAGTCCGATGCGCCCGCCCGCGTTGATGCGCGGAACAAGCGTGAAGCTGAGATTGCCGGCGGAAATATTCTTGCCGTTCAGCCCCGATTCCTCCACCAAGGCGGCAATACCCAGACGGTCGCCGTTGTTGATATGGCGCAGACCGTTCTTCACGAGAATGCGGTTCTCACCGCGAAGCGGAACGATATCGCCGACCGTGCCGATAGCGGTCAGGTCGGAGTAATCCTCCAACAGGCGCTCTACGTCGGCATACTCGCCCTCGATCGCCTGAACCAATTTAAAGGCGACGCCGACGCCTGATAATTCTTTGAAAGAACTATTACAGTCGGGACGGTGCGGGTCGATGGCCGCTACCGCGTCGGGGAGCTTCTTGGGGATCGCGTGGTGGTCGGTGATCACACAGTCGACCTCCAGGGTGTTGGCGTAGGCGACCTCGTCCACCGCCGCAACGCCGTTGTCGACCGTGATGATCAGCTTTACGCCGCGCTCATACAGCCGCGTGATGGCGTCCTTGTTCAGTCCGTAGCCCTCGGTCTCACGCGAGGGGATATAGTACATCACGTCCGCGCCGATATCGGAAAGATAGGAGTACAGAAGGGCGGTCGAGGTCACGCCGTCGGCGTCGAAGTCGCCGTACACGCAGATGCGGTCGCCGTCCTCGATAGCGGCTTGGATGCGCTCCACCGCTCTGTCCATATCTCTGATCTCAAAGGGAGACGCGGTGAGCGTCTCGCCGTCGATGAATTCGATGATCTCGCGCTCATCGGTCACGCCGCGGATATCCAACAGCATAGCGATGAGCATGGGCAGGTCGTAGCGCTGCGAAATGGCAACCGCGTTGTCTTTATTCAGTTTTCGGGTGATCCATTTTTTCATAGTCGCTTCGCTCCTGTTGTTGGTTGCTGCTGGTTGCTAGTCGCTAGTCGCTAGTTGCTGGTTGCGATTCACTGTCCACTGACCACTGTCCACTGTCCACTGACCACCGTCCGCTCTTCGCGCTGTTGAGCAGTTCCCGCGCGTGGTTGCGGGCGCTGTCGGTGATCTGCTCGCCGCCGACGATGCGCGCGAGCTCCTCTACCCTGCCGTCCTCGTCAAGCGACTGAACGCGGGTGAAGGTGCGGTCGTCGCGCACCTCCTTGCTGATGAACAGGTGGTTCATCGCGAAGGCGGCGATCTGCGCCTGGTGGGTCACGCAAAGCACCTGACGGTCAAGGGAAAGCTGTCTGAGCTTGCGTCCGACGCGATCCGCCGCAGAGCCGGAGATACCGGTGTCGATCTCGTCGAAGATCAGGGTCTGGACGAAGTCCGCGCGCGAGAGGACGGTCTTGATGGCGAGCATCATACGGGAGAGCTCGCCGCCCGAAGCGATCTTGCTGACGGGCTTGGGATCCTCGCCGGGGTTGGTGGAGATCAGGAACTCGATGCGGTCGATGCCGCGGCTGTTCAGCTCCACCTCGTCCTGCCGGATCTCCAGACGGACGTTCGGCATCAGCAGGAACGCCATCTCGCGCTCCACAGAGGCGCGGAACTCCTCCCCCACCTTGCGACGCAGGTCGGATAATTCTTTTGCAGAATCATACGCCGCCTGATACAGCTTCTCGCGGCGCATTTCCAGCTGTGCGCGGTTGTTCGCGTAATCATTCAGCGCGTTTAATTCTTTTTTCGCATTATCCAAGTAGGCGAGCATCTCTTCCTCGCTCTCGCCGTACTTGTGACGCAGTCTGTATAAAAGGTCGAGCCGTTCCTCGATCTCCTCGAGGCGACCGGGGTCGGCGTCGATATCGTCCATCGCGCTCTCGAGCTCGCGGGAGATCTCCTGCAGCTCGTATAAGGCGGAGGAAAGGCGGTCGGCGCTCCCCTCCAAGGAGGAAAGGTAGCGCGAGGCGTTCATCACGGCGGAGGACGCGTCGTCGAGCATCCGCAGAGCGCCGTCGACCTCATCGTCGCCGTCGAGCGCGATCCGCGCGCCCATCAGCTCCTTCGCGATCTTCTCGCGGTTTTGCAGGGCGTTGCGCTCCGCTGTGAGCGCGTCGTACTCGCCGACTTCCGGCTCCGCGTCCTCAAGCTCCGCGATCTGGAAGGTCAGCAGGTCGATCTTCCTCAGCCGCTCCGCTTCATCGGTGTCGAGAGAGCCGAGCTCCTCCTCGACCGCTCTGAGCTCACGGTAGGTCTTGCGGTACGCGGAGAGGAGCGCCGCGTCGTCCGCGAGAGCGTCGATGTAGACGATATGCAGAGCGGGATTCATCAGCTCGAGGTTATCGTTCTGACCGTGGATGTTGATAAGATATTCTCCGATCTCCCGCAGCGCCGCCACGGTCGCGGGGCGGGAGTTGATGCGGCAATTGTTCTTGCCGGAGGCAGTCAGCTCACGCGAGAGGATCAGCGTGCCGTCCTCCGCCTCATAACCCATCGCGCTGAGCTTCTTCAGCGTCAGCGGCGAGAGCTCCTCAAAGGTTGCGCTGACGAACGCGGCGTCCGCTCCGGAACGGATCATCCCGCGGGAGGAACGGTGCCCGAGCACGGCGTTGATCGAGTCGATCACGATGCTCTTGCCCGCGCCGGTCTCACCGGTGAGCACATTCAGCCCACCGGTAAAGTCGATATTGCTTTTTTCGATGACCGCTATATTTTCGATATACAGGTTCGTCAGCATAGATAGCTTCCTTTATTCTAAAAATGAATTAAACGATTCCACGCAGGACGCCGCCTGCGCTTCATCCTTGCATACGACCATGATGGTATCCTCGCCGGCGAGGGTGCCGACGATCTCGTCAAAGGACATCATATCCAGCGCCGCGCATGCCGCCTGCGCCATGCCGCTGAAGGTCTTGACAACGACGATGTTCATCGCCTGCTCGACCGTCACGACGGAAGCGGAAAAGATGCTCTTGAAATTGTTCTTTGCGCCCTTCTCAGCGCTGGGAGACGCCTGATAGCGATACTTTCCGTCAGCAAGCAGGGTCTTGGTCAGACGGAGCTGCTTGATATCGCGGGAAACGGTGCTCTGGGTCACATCGTAGCCGTCCGCGCGGAGGTATTCGATCAGCTCCTCCTGCGTGGTGATCGGATATTTATTGATCAATTCGAGAATCTTATTGTGTCTTGTCGTTTTCATTTGCCTAGAACTCCTTTAATTTCTCGTTGAGAAGGGTATAAAAATTTTTTTCTTTTAAGATGATGAGCTGTAATTCCAGCTCGGAGCGCTTCACCGTGATGCGGTCGTCGGAGGATACGGGGATGTAGTTCTGACCGTCGACGGTCAGGTAACATTTGAGGGTGAAGTCGGGATGTACATACGCGGTCAGCTCCGAATCACCGCCGAACACGACGGGTCGCGAGCACAGCGCGTGAGGACAGACGGGATTGAGGAGGATACAGCGCATATCCGGCTCGATCACGGGCCCGCCAGCCGAGAAGGAATAGGCAGTAGAGCCGGTGGGGGTCGCGAAGAGCATGCCGTCCGCGCGATAGGTAAGGATCTTTTCTTCGTCCAGCGCGACGGAGATCTCGATCATATTGGAAAGGGAATCGCGGTGGAGCACCGCCTCGTTCACCGCCGTGAACCGGCGCACCTCGCCGTCCTTCTCCACGCCGATGCTGAGCAGCATGCGCCGCTGGACGCGGTAGTCCCCGGTCAGGAGCTTTTTCAGCTCGCTCAGCTCCTCCGGCTCAATATTGGCGACAAAGCCGATCCGTCCCATGTTGATGCCGAGCAGCGGCTTTCGATAGAATGCGGCAAATTTCGCGTTATGGATAATGGTGCCGTCTCCGCCGATGGTCACGGCGACGTCGCAGTCGCGGATCGCCTCCTCGGCGCTGTCCTTCACGACCGTTCCCCCAATCGGGCAGTCGGCAAAGCTGAACAGCTCCGCGCCGCCTTCGCTGAGGATCTGCGCCGCCTGCTCGGCGACCGCAGTCGCGCGGGGCTTATCCTTATTGACAATCAATGCTATTTTCATATATCAGTCCAATTCTCGGTGGGACGCCTCCACCACCTCGGCGGCGGAAGTCGTCAGTCGGTTTTCGGGATCGTCGCTGTATCGGATATGAAGCAGGTACTCGATGTTGCCCTGCGGTCCTTTGATGGGCGAGTAGTCCAGCCCCAAGACGGAGAAGCCGTTGTCAAGACAGAAAGAGACGATCTCCTCCACCACGGAAGCATGCACCTTCTGATCGCGGACGACGCCGTTCTTGCCGACGTGCTCGCGCCCTGCTTCGAACTGCGGCTTGATCAGGCAGACGCCCTCCGCGTTCTCTGAGCACACGCCGCGTGCCGCGGGCAGGATGAGCTTCAGGGAGATGAACGCCACATCCACGGAGAAGAAGTCGATGTTCTCCGGCACCTGCTCGTGGGTGACGTAGCGCATGTTTGTGCGCTCGAGGTTCACGACGCGCGCGTCGTTCCTCAGCTTCCACGCGAGCTGTCCGTAGCCGACGTCGACAGCATAGACCTTCGACGCGCCGTTTTGGAGCATGCAGTCCGTAAAACCGCCGGTGGAAGCGCCGATATCCATCGTCACCTTCCCCTCGAGCGTGATGGGAAAGACCTGCATCGCCTTCTCGAGCTTGAAGCCGCCGCGTGAGACGTAGGGCATGCGGTGATCGCGCACCTCCACAGCGGCGTTCTCGTCATAGGTCGAGCCTGCCTTATCCGCCTTCTGGTTATTCACATAAACGCAGCCGGACATGATGACCGCCTTCGCCTTTTCTCTGCTTTCGAAGAAACCTCTCTCGACCAAGAGAACGTCCAGTCGTTTCTTCATCGCTGTTCACCTGCCAAATCTGCCATGCTCTCAGCATCCAGTCCGAGATTCCTGAGCGTCGCGCTCACGGAAGCATGCTGGACGAAGGTATCATCGACCGCACGGACGCGGTACGCGCCGTTCCAGCCGCTCTTCTGGAGCTGATCGCGGAGATTGTCCGCGACAGAGCCGCTTCGCATGCCTTCTTCAAAGAAGTATATCCGCTCAAAGCCCGCCGCGAACTCAATTGCCTTTTCGTCGATCGGCTTGATGCGGCAGAGCTTCAAGATACAGGCGTTCACGCCGCGCGCCTTTAACAGCTCCTGCGCCTTTGCTGTCTCGCTGAACAAGCGTCCGTAGGTGACGAGCAGGACGGGCGCGTCATGCTCGCCGACGATATCGTAGTTGACGCTCTCAGCAGTATAGCCCTCGGGACGGTAGCCCTCTCCCCCTCTGGGATAGCGAACCGCCGCGAGACCCTCCGTCTCAAAGAGAGCGGCGGTCAGGGTGTTCTCCATCCCCTCAAAATAGCAGGGAGAATAAACGGTACAGTTCGGGATCGCGTTGAGCATGGAGACGTCGAACAAGCCCTGATGGGTCTCGCCGTCCTCGCCGACCACGCCCGCGCGGTCGATCGCGAGCACCATGTGGGCGTTCTGCATCGCCGCGTCGTGGATGAGCTGGTCGTAGCCGCGCTGCAGGAAGGTCGAATAGACCGCAAAGACCGGGAGCATGCCCGTCAGCGCAAGCCCCGCCGAGAAGGTCACGGCGTGCTCCTCCGCGATACCGACGTCGAAGAAGCGGTCGCGGTAGAGCTTAGAGAAGTCCTCGAGCCCCGTGCCGGTACGCATCGCCGCCGTCACGGCACAGACGCGCTGATCGGCTTCGGCAAGCTCACAGAGCTTGCGTCCGAACACGGAGGAGAAATTCTCCTTGGAGCTGATCGGCTCTCCGGTGTCGATATTGAACGAGCCGACGCCGTGGTAGTATGCGGAATCGTCCTCCGCGTACTTATAGCCCTTGCCCTTCTTGGTGACGACGTGCAGGAGCGCGGGATCCTTGGAGCGCTTCACGGCGTTGAGCGCGGTGGCGAGCTCCTCGAGGTTATGGCCGTCCACGGGACCGTAGTAGGACAGCCCGAGCTTATCGAAGATGGTATGCCGATAGAGAACGTGCTTGACCTTCGCCTTGGAGCGTTTGAGGACAAAGCTCACGGGACGGCCGAGCAGCGGGAGCTTCAGGAGCACGCGCTCGGTGCCGCTTTTGAGACGCAGATACCACGGCTGCATGCGGATGGAGCCGAGATAGCGCGCCATCGCGCCGACGTTCTTGCTGATGGACATACGGTTGTCGTTGAGGATGATGATGAAATTTTTCTTATGCTGACCCGCGTTGTTCAAGCCCTCATAGGCAAGACCGCCGGTCAGGGAGCCGTCGCCGATGACCGCTACGGTATAGGACGGATCGCCGAGAAGCTGTTTCGCCTTTGCGATACCGAGCGCCGCGGAGATCGAGGTGGATGCGTGACCCGCGTTGAAGGCGTCGCAGTCGCTTTCGCTCCGCTTCGGGAAGCCGGAAAGCCCGCCTTCCCTGCGGATGGTGTCGATCTTGTCATAGCGCCCGGTCAGCATCTTATGGGTGTAGCTCTGGTGACCGACGTCGAAAACGATGCTGTCACGCGGACAGTCGAATGCCTTGTGCAGCGCGACCGTCAGCTCCACCACGCCCAGATTGGACGAAAGATGGCCGCCGTTGACCGAGACCACGTCGATGAGCTTCTCGCGGATCTCAGCGCAGAGCTGCTCCGTCTGCTCCTTCGACAAGGTCTTGACGTCGTCGGGTGATTGAATTGTCGATAAAATATCGTATGACATAATGTTGGTTGCTGGTTGCTGGTTACTGGTTGCCGGTTGCTAGTCGCTGGTTACCGGTTGTTAGTTGTTAGTTACTTTTTTCTGTTGGCGAGTTGGACGGCGAAGTCTTTGAGGTCGGCGGTGTCGCCGTCGAAGATATCGAGCGCGGAGAGCGCCTCGTCGGTCAGCTCTCTGACCAGCTCGCGGCAGCGGTCAAGCCCCAACAGCGACATGAAGGTGTTCTTCTCATTATCCGCGTCGGAGCCGATGGGCTTGCCGAGTTCCTCGGCGGTAGAGGTGACGTCAAGGATATCGTCGACGATCTGGAACGCCAGCCCGATGCCGTGGGCATAGCGCTCGGCGGCTTTGATCTTCTCATCATCGGCGCCTGCGGCGATACAGCCCATCATGCAGGCGGCTTCGATCAGGTTCGCGGTCTTTTTCTCCTCCATCAGACGGACGAGGTCGATATCGCCCTCGCGGTGCTCGAGGCTCAGGTCGATCTCCTGTCCGCCCACCATGCCGAGCACGCCGGATTTCTCGGCGAGCACTCTCGCGGCACGCGCGGCGCGTTCGCCGCCGACGGAGCGGATCGCTTCCTCAGACAGCATCGTCGCGTAGGCGATGCTCTGCAGAGCGTCGCCCGCCAGCAGGGCAGTCGCCTCGCCGTAGACCTTATGGTTCGCGGGCTCGCCGCGACGGAAATCGTCGTCGTCCATACAGGGCAGGTCGTCGTGGATCAGCGAGTAGGTGTGCACCATCTCCACGCCGATCGCGAAGGGCATCGCCGCTTCCGCGCTGCCGCCGCAAAGCTCAGCGAACGCGAGCGTCAGAGAGGGGCGCACACGTTTGCCCTTGAGATTCAGCGAATAGCGCACGGAGTCGAGCAAATGCTGCTCCTGATAATTCCCTGAGGGAATATATTTTTCAATAGCCGCTTCAATCGCGGGAATGTAATTCTTCATACTCAGTCCTCGGAGAGCGGTTCGTCGCTGCTGCTCAGCTCACGGATACGCTCGTTGATATCGGTGATCTTATCTTTAGCGGCGTTGAGCTTGCGCTGGCAGTAGACAACCAGCGTGCACGCCCGCTCATACAGCGTGAGGGTCTCCTCGATGGTATTATCCTCTTTCTCCATCGCTTCGACGGTCTCACTCAGCGCGGCGTACGCCTCTTCAAAATTCATGTTGTTATTGATCTCAGTCATAATGTTCCTCTTTATTCTTCTTCCTCCGCCATGCGGATGATTTTTTCCAGTCGATGGTTCACGCCGCTGCGGGAGATCGGCGGATCGAGCATCTCTCCCAGCTCTCTGAGGGTCAGCTCGGGGTAGTCGTAGCGCAGGTTCGCAACGCTTTTCAGCTCGTCCGACAGAAGGTTGAACCGTCCGTCCTTCCTGAGCTTCTTGATCGCGAGGATCTGGCGCGCGGAGGCGGAAGCGGTCTTTTGCAAATTGGCGATCTCGGAATTCGCGCGTCGGTTCGCGGCGTTGCGAACTTCCTTTAAGGCCTTCGTGCCCATCACGTTCATCGAGGCGACCACCGCGCCCATGTAGGTCAGCATATCGGTGATCTGCTCGCTGTCCTTGATGTAGGCGATGTAGACGCCGCCGCGGGAGAGTATCTTGACGGCGATCTCGCTGTCCTGGATCTCGCGGATGATGCGGCAGATATCCATGCACAGGTTGCGGTGCGGGACGGCGAACTCCATGTGATAGCTCTTCTCAGGATCGGTCACGGAGCCGCAGGCGAGGAAGGCGCCGCGGATGAAGGCGCGCTGCTCGTCCTCGTCGTTGATGTTGGCGCGGTTGACGCGGAGGTTGATCTCGTGCTCATCGTGGCCGTAGTGCTCAAAGATCTTGCGGCACTTCGCGGGCGAAGTGACCGTCACGGTGTAGCTGCGGTTGCGGCCGGTCTCGCCCTTCATGGGCGCGACGACCTCGCACTTTGCCTTGAACAGCTTATTCAGTAAAAAAATGAAATGCGAGAAGGTATGCTCGTTCTCCGTCTTGAATACGATGGAATCGGGCGTGAACTCCTTCCCCAGCAGGAGCATGGCGTACAGCTCGCTGTACTGCAGGGGCACGCGGGTGCTCAGCTTCGTGCATATCTCGCGCTTGGTTTCGGTTGAAAAAGACATCTCTTTGTAATGAGGAATGAGGAATTAGGAATGAGGAATGAATATCCTCTTCCGTGCTAAAAAATAATTCCTAATTCCTAACTCCTAATTCCTAATTCTTTCTAGGCTTTCCAAATATCTCTGTGGTGGATGGCGGACTTCTGTTCGTTCTCGATGAAGTGCGCGTTCAGCAGGCGGGCGACGGTGACGGAGCGGTGCTTGCCGCCGGTACAGCCGACGCCGATGACCAGCTCGCTCTTGCCCTCCTTGCGGTAAAGGCTCACGGTATAGTCGAGGTAGTCGCAGATCTTCTGCACCAGCTCCGAGGTCACGTCGAAGCTCATGATATACTCCCGCACCGGCTCGTCGAGACCGGTCAGGGCTTTCAGCTCCTTGACGTAGAAGGGATTCGGCAGACAGCGCACGTCGATCACGACGTCCGCCTCGGGCGGGATGCCGTATTTATAGCCGAAGGACATACAGGTCACGAGCAGAGAATCGCCCGCGCCCGCAGTAAAGAGGGTGGTGATGCGCTGTTTGAGCTCGTCGGGCTTCATGAAGGTGGTGTCCACCACATAATCCGCCATCGCCTTGACGCTCATCAGCAGATCGTTCTCTAATTCTACCGCGTCCTCCACGGAGCCGGTCGCGATCTCACCGATCAGCGGGTGCTTGCGGCGAGTCTCCTTGAAGCGGACGACCAGTGTGTCGGGCTTCGCATCCATAAACAGGATGTGGAAGCGCTTGTTCTCGGAGCGGAGCTTGACGATCGTGTCGGCGATCTCGGTGAACATATCGCCCGCGCGCGCGTCGGCGACCACGGCGACCTGCTTCATCCGCTTGTCGGCGGAGTTCTCACAGAGGTCGTAGAAGGTCTCGAGCAGAAGCGGCGGGAGGTTGTCGACGCAGTAGTAGCCGATATCCTCCATCGCGTGGAGGGCGTTGGTCTTGCCCGCGCCGGAAAGTCCGGTCAAAATGACAAATTCCATTCGCTCACCGTCCTGTTCTGATGATCTCGCGCTCGAGTTCATAGCCCGTCTGCGACTTTACGGTGTCCTGCACCAGCTTGACGAGGTTCATCACGTCGTCGCAGGTAGCGCCGCCGATATTGATGATGAAGCCCGCGTGCTTCTCGCTGACCTGTGCGCCGCCGACGGTCTTGCCCTTGAGCCCGCATTGCTCGATCAATGTGCCCGCGAACGCGCCCTCGGGACGCTTGAACACAGAGCCCGCCGAAGGATACTCCAGCGGCTGCTTGATCTTGCGGCGACCCATCACGTCGTCCATACGCGCTTTGATCTCGGTTTTATCGCCTGTGTGTAATGCAAATTTCGAAAAAAGAATAATGTATCCGCTGGTCTTGAACACGCTGGTGCGGTAGCCGAGGGCGAGCTTCTCAGCGGGAAGCTCCACGATCTCGCCGTCGGCACTCAGGGCGGTCACGCTCAGCGCGACGTCCTTCATTTCACCGCCGTAGGCGCCCGCGTTCATGAACATCGCGCCGCCGACCGTGCCGGGAATGCCGTAGGCGAATTCCAGACCGCTCAGGCTGTGTTCGAGAGCGACCGTGCACAGGCGGCTGAGCTTCGCGCCCGCGCCGGCTGTGACCGTCTCGCCGTCGGCGGCGATCTCCTTGAAATCGCCGTCCAGCGCGATCACCGCGCCCTCGATGCCATCGTCGGACACCAGAAGGTTCGAGCCGTTGCCGAGGATCATGAAGGGGATATCGCTCTCCTTGCATGCCGCGAGCACCGCTCTCAGCTCGTCGAGAGAGCGCACGGTAACGAGCACGTCAGCCGCCCCGCCGATATGAAAGGTCGTGTGCGCGCTCATAGGCTCGTTGCAGGCGTAGGATATGTTGTTTTCGTTTAATCTATTGATGAAGTTTTTCATGTGTTCACCGTTGTTTCTAATTAGGAATTAGGAATTAGGAGTTAGGAATTAGGAATGAATGGCGGGCGCTGCCCGCACCCGATTCATAAAAAGATAGAAACGTTTGGCATTTATCTAATTAGGAATCCAAAACGCGAAGCGTTTCCCGAAATACCTAATTCCTCATTCCTAATTCCTCTCTGAATCACCAATTCGTGTCGATCTTCTTTTTGCCGATGTCCTCGGGGCTGATGTCCATGCCGAGGTTCTGCAGGAGCTCCTGCGCGCCGTTGTAGCCCATCTTCTTCTGGCGATGGTTCATCGCGGCGACCTCGATGATGACGGCGAGGTTACGACCGGGCTTGACGGGGATGGTCACGACGGGGATCTCCAAGCCGAGGATCTCCATGTACTCATTGTCGATGCCCATGCGGTCGTAGATCTTCTTGGAGTTCCACAGCTCGAGGTTGATGACGAGGTCGATCTTCTCGCTCACCTTGACCGCGCCGATACCGAAGATGCGGCGGGCGTTGATGATGCCGATGCCGCGCAGCTCGATGAAGTGGCGGATGTTTGCGGGAGAGGAACCGATCAGCGACTTCTTGGAGACGCGCTTGATCTCGACCGCGTCGTCCGCGATCAGTCGGTGACCGCGCTTGATCAGCTCGATAGCGGTCTCGGACTTACCGACGCCGCTGTCGCCGATCAGGAGGATACCTTCGCCGTATACCTCGACCAGCACGCCGTGGCGCGTGATGCGGGGCGCGAGCTCCACGTTCAGGAAGGAGACGATCGCCGCGTCCAGCACGGAGGTGGTGTCCGTCGAGGTGACGATCGGGACCTTATACTTCTTTGCGAGCTCCAGCATCACCGGGAGCGGCTCAATACCGCGGGCGATCACCATCGCGGGCGGGATCTGGCTGATGATAGGCTCGAGCTGGGAGCGCTGGGTGTCCTCGTCCTCCGCCTTGAGGAAGGACATCTCCGTCAGACCGAAGGCGATCAGGTAACGGCGGTCGTAATACGTCAAGTGGCCGACCAGCTCCAAGCCGGGGCGGTCGACGTCCGACACCGTGATGTGGACCTCCTCCGGGTCGACCGGCATATAATAGCAGGTGAGCCCGATTTCATCAATAAGTCGCTTGAGGGTTACAAAGTACGGACTGTCGTTCATGATAAACCTTCTTTCTGTCTGATCAGACGATTCTTTTGGGGTGTTGAAATTGCCTTTGAAAGGAATGTGTTAAATCGTTAACATATATGGAATCATTATACTCCATTTCCCTATATTTATAATGCTCTTATCGAAATATGCATTTTTCTATGCAAAATTTGCATGTATAATTTCGGTAATTTTTCACAGAATGTTTTCAGGTGATTTTATGTTGACAATTATCATCCGCACCGTGATGATCTACCTCGTCGCGACGGTGGCGGTACGCATCATGGGAAAGCGGCAGGTCAGCGATATGCAGACCTCGGAGCTGGTCATCACGCTGATCATCTCGGAGGTCGCGTCCCTTCCGCTGGAGAACACCGAGCGCCCGCTGCTCAACTCCCTCGTCCCGATCATGATGATCGTCGCGATCGAGCTGATCGTCTCGCTGTTGATGATGAAGAGCCGGAAGGTGCGCTCGCTGATCTGCGGGCATCCGATCGTGGTGATCCGCGACGGCAGCTTCATCGACTCTCAGCTCCGGATGCTCCGGATCAGCCGGGAGGACGTCTACTCCCTCCTGCGCGCGAAGGATATCAGCGACGAGAGCGGCGTGAAGTACGGCATCATCGAGCCGAACGGTGATCTGAGCGTGATCACACAGGAGGAACAGGGCGATATGGATATCGAGAGCAAGGACCTGAAGGACGAGCTGAGAAAGCTCGATGATAAAAAGGAGGAGCCATGAAACGCGGATGGATCGCAGGACTGCTGATCGCGCTCTCGCTCATAGCGGGGCTCACAGAATATGGATATGTGCGCGCGAGCACTTCTATGTACCTCTCCCTGCTGGACGAAGCGCAGGAGCGGATGTCAAAGGGCGAAGTGCGCGACGCGCAGAGCACCGCCGAGCGGCTCGAGCGGCGCTTTGAGGGACAGAGCGGGATGTTCAACATCTTCATGTATCACAGCGAGGTCGGGCATATCGCGAGCGACCTCAGCCGCCTCAAGGAGTACGCGCGCACGGGCGACGCCTCGGAGTTCCTCGCGACCGCTTCCTGCGCGAAAACGGAGATCGAAGCCATCCGCGAGGCGAAATCCGTCCGGTGGGATAATATTTTTTGACGCAGCAAAAAGGCGCCGTTCCAAAGAACGGCGCATCAGGCTGTAGAAAAAGTGTCATCCTGAACGAAGTGAAGGATCTTTATACTGCATAAAGACTAAGATTCTTTGCTGCGCTCAGAATGACAATTGACCTTTATCGACACACTAAGGCGCCGTTCCTCGGAACGGCGCCTTGCGTTTGTTATGAAGATCAAGCGGCTTTCTTCTTGCGCTTGTTCCAAGCCACCCAGAGGGGACCCGCGATGCACAGAGAGGAATAGCAGCCGGACACGATACCGATCATCATCGGCAGGGCGAACGCCTGAACCGAAGAGAGGTTGAAGATGATCGCGACGACATAGACGGTGCCGATGGCGACCAGCGTGGTGATAGAGGTCGCGATGGTACGACCCATAACGGAGGACGCGCTGTGGTTGAACACGTCGGCGATATCCGCCTTGGGACCTGCGAGACGGCGCTCCTCACGGACACGGTCGTAGATAACGATGGTGTCGTTGAGGGAGTAACCGATGATCATCAGGACGACCGCGATGAAGTTACTGTCGATCGGCATGCGGAAGATGACGTACATGAAGTAGATCATCGCCACATCGTGGAAGAGGGCTACCAGCGCCATCACGCCCGCGGATAGACCGCCGATGCGCTTGAAGCGGATGGTAACGTAGATGACCATGAGGACGGAAGCGATCGCGACCGCGGTCAGACACTTCAAGAGGAACTTCAAGCCCATGGAAGCCTCGACAGAGGAGTTTTCCTTATACTCAAAGCCGTTGTCCGGGAATTTCTCGGTCAGGGCGTCGGTGATGCCCTTGATGGTCGCAGAGTCGATGCTCTCGTTGCCGGAGAACTGGATCGAAACGGCGTAAGCCTGCTTGTCCTCCGTATTGTTCATGATATCCTGCGTGATGGCGAAGGATACCTGGTGCTCGGGCGTTGCGTTCTGGATCGTGTCCTTGAGGGCGCTCTCGTCGATCTCACCGGTGAAGGAGTAGTTGACGATGGTACCGCCCTTGAACTGGATGTCGAGGGTAACGCCGAAGATGATGTTGCAGATAAGGCCGATGGCGATGATCGCGAGGGAAATTCCGAAGAATACCTTGCTCTTACCGATGAAGTTTAAGTCCTTTTTCATTTGCCCTCACCTCCAAACAGCCATTTTTTGCGTAAGCACTTCACGCCTACGATACTCTTGAGCATGACTCTACTGAGCCATACGCCCATGATGAAGTTGGAGATTACACCCATCAAGAGGGTATAACCGAAGGCGTAGATCGTACCGGTGGTGGACTCGCCGAAGATCCAGGAGAGGATGTTGGACGGACCGAATACCAGCAGAAGGATGACGGATACGATGACGATGGTCATGTTACCGTCGATGATCGCCGTCAGGGAGTTCTTAGTACCCTTTTCAATTGCGGAGTCAAGGGTCTTACCGGAGCGGAACTCCTCCTTGATACGCTCGGCGGTGATGATGTTCGCGTCAACACCCATACCGACGGAAAGGATCAGACCGGCGATACCGGGCAGGGTCATGGTGAAGGAGTTGAACGCGCCGAAATAGCGGGTGATCGCCGCGATGGCGAGCGCCATCTGACCGACCAGCGCGATAACGGCAACGAAGCCGGGAACGCGATAGCGGATGATCATGAAGATCGCGATCAGGATGAACGCGATGATCGCCGCATAGCCCATAGCGGTCAGGGAGTTGGAGCCCAGCGTCGGGCTGATGCCGCTGTAGGACGCCGCCTCAAGAGAGAAGGGCAGCGCACCGCCGTTGATCTGGTTCGCGAGCTTCGTGGCGGATTCGGCGTCAAAGTTGCCGGAGATCTGCGCGGAGCCGTCGGAGATAACGCTCTGGACAGTCGGGCTGGAGAGCATCGTCTCGTCCATGTAGATCGAGATCTGCTGGCCGAGGTACTGGCTCGTGATGTCGGCGAAGGTCTTAGCGCCCTCGCTGTTGAGCTCGAGAAGCACCAGATACTGGCCGACGGAGCCGGTGGACTGGTCGATGCCGGCACGCGCACTGGAAACGGCAGAGCCGTCCATGACGACCTCGCCGCTCGGATTGCGGAAGGTCAGCTTCGCGGTAGCCGCCAGCTCGTCAACAGCCGCGACCGGGTCGAAGTTGGTGTCGTCCTCTTTCCACGGGAAGCGAACGATGATGCGGTCGCTGCCGTAGTCGGAGTAGATCTCGTAGTCAGTGATACCGTTCGAGACCATACGGGTCTCGATGATGGATTTTGCAGAGTCTAACTGCTCATCCGTGGCGTCGATATCTTCTGCGGGCTTAAAGGTAGCCTCAACGCCGCCGCGGATGTCGATTCCCCATCTGATGTCGCCAAGACCTTTGATCACGGTCTTTTCCATGTCTCCCTCATAGTACTTTACGCCCACCAGCGCGGTGACCGCAAAGCAGATGATGAGGATGGCGACAATGAAGAATACAGGCTTAGAAATTCTTTTCATGCCTTGGACCTCCATGTTTTTCTGTTCTTCTGAGGTTTTTGTCAGCGTCCGCACCCTCCCAAAAGGCGGCACTTCCACTTCTATAAAAACCCACAATAACAGATTAATTATACAGACTTCGTTGTGAAAAGTCAATAAAAGAAATTGAAATTACAAAATATTCATGATCCATTTTCAGGGGTATTCGTCGTTTATTGTTCGAAATAGGAATTATAAGGAATTATATTTCGAATTCAGAAATATAACGCGTTGTGATACGACCGTAGGGCGGGGGCTTGCTCCCGCCGAGACATTTCACATAGCAGATATTATCATGCGGAGCAGATGAAGTCCCATTTGCTCCGCATAATCACCGGATTTCGAAAAAACCTTCGGCGGGAGCAAGCCCCCGCCCTACAGTATCTATCCAAACATCGCTTTACACAAAAAACCTCCCGCCGGAGCAGGAGGTCATGGGTATTGATCAAATCACGCGGTGAGCTTCTCGACCGCCGCGAGACGCGCGCAGATGCAGAACACATCCATCGCGCTGGAGAGGTTCTCCAGACTCGGGAAGGAGGGCGCGATGCGGATGTTGCTGTCATGCGGGTCGACGCCGTAGGGGTAGGTCGCGCCGGCGCCGGTGAGGTTGACGCCCGCTTCCTTGCAGAGCTCGACGACGCGCTTGGCGGTGCCGTCCATCACATCGACGCAGACGAAGTAGCCGCCGCGCGGACGGTTATAGCGGACGACGCCGTACTCCTCGAGCTGACCCGCGAGCTTGTTGAGCACGATCTCAAAGCGGGGCGCGAGAACCTGCGCGTGCTTTCTCATATGCTCCATCATGCCCTCGTAGTTGCCGAAGAAGCGCACATGGCGCAGCATGTTCAGCTTATCGTAGCCGATGGTCTGGTACTTATACTTATTCTTGATGACCTTCATGTTGTTCTCGGAAGCCGCCATCGCCGCGACGCCCGAACCGGGGAAGGTGATCTTGGAGGTGGAGCAGAAGGCGATCGGCAGGTCGATGTTGCCGGTCTTCTCGCACTCTTCAAAGATATTGAGGATCTGATCGCCGTCCTCCACAAGATCGTGGATGCAGTAGGCGTTGTCCCACATCACGCGGAAATCCTTTGCCGCGGGCTGCAGCGCCGCGATACGGCGGACGACCTCGTCGGAATAGGAGATGCCGGAGGGGTTGGAGTACTTCGGGACGCACCACATGCCCTTCACGGAAGGATCCTTGACGAGCTCCTCGACCATATCCATATCGGGACCGTTCTCATCCATAGGAACGGGGATCATCTCAAAATCGAAGTACTCGGTCACACCGAAATGGCGGTCGTAGCCGGGAACGGGACAGAGGAACTTGCGGTCGGGGATCAGCCCCCACGCGGGCATACCTGCGACGACCGGCTTGGTCATAAAGCAGGAGATCGTGTCGAACATCATATTCAGCGAGGAGTTACCGCCGGTCATGACCATCTCGGGAGACACGCCGAGCATGGACGCCATCATGCGCTTGCACTCCGGGATACCGTCCATCACGCCGTAGTTGCGGCAGTCAGTGCCGTCCTCGGCGGTGCAGTCCGTCTCGCCGTGCAGGATATCGAGCATGGAGACGGAAAGCTCGAGCTGATCGGGCGAGGGCACGCCGCGCGCCATATTCAGCTTCAGCCCCTTTGCCTTGATATTCTCAAAATCCTGACGGAGCGCCTCCAGCTCTGCCGAAAGCTGTTCCGGTGAATAATCCTTATACTGCATACTCATCATTCCTTATCATAGGATTTTGCAATTCTCGATAAAAAAATCGCAAAACATTCTTTATTTACCTCTAGTATAATATACCTAACGCGGATATTTTGCAACACTTTTATGAGAATCCTGCAAAATTTGGCAATTATCCCACATTAGCGCAGTAAAGTGCACACTCAGTTAGTGATTTTTGAGAAGGATTCATAAACTACCCGTTCTTTCCAAGAAAAAAGCTCCCCTGCGAGAAGCAGAGGAGCTGACTTGTGCAATTATCAGTACTTATAATAGTAGCCGTAGCCGTTATAGCCGAGCTTCTTGTAGCCCTTGCCGCGCATCTCACAGCCGACCTTCAGGAAGCCGAGCACCTTGCTGTCCGCAAGGCGAACGCTCTGGAGCGCGCGCTCGATATCGCCGTGGGTGGTGACCTTCTCACGCACGACCAGTACATACCCGCCGACGAATTCCTTCAGCAGAAGGGTATCGGCAACAACGCCGAGAGGAGGCGTGTCCATGATGACGTAGTCGTACTCCGCCTTCGCCTTCTTGACCAGCTCCGCAAAATACGGAGAAGCAAGCAGCTCGGAGGGGTTGGGCGGGATCGCGCCGGAGGTCAGCACGTCGAGACACGGGATAACGTCGCGGTGAACGGCTTCCTCAAAATCGCCGAACTGGGCGATGATATCGGAAACGCCGCTCTCGTTGCGGAGTTTGAGCAGATTATGCAGGTTCGGGCGGCGCAGATCGGTGTCGATCAGAAGGATGCGCTTGCCCATTTTGGCGAAGGAGATCGCCAGGTTGACGGTCGCGGTGCTCTTGCCCTCGCCCTTCGACCAAGAGGTCACGGCGACGCAGTTGCTCTCCATCGCGGTGAGAGAGAACACGAGGTTGGTACGGGCGATCTTGTAGCCCTCGACGATGGCGAATTTGGAGTCGTTGCCGATGACGTTCTTTGCCTTATCGGTATTGACGTCCTTCTTTTTACGTTGGATCAGCTTCATTTCTTACGCGCACCGCCTTCCGATTCAAAGTCGACGATCTCCGCAAAGACAGGAATCTCATACTGCTTGTACAGATCGTCGCCGGGCTTGATGGTGGTGTCCACGATCTCCAGCAGGAAGGAGATGCCCAGAGAGAGAACCAGACCGATCAGGAGACCGATGATGACGTATCGGGATTTGTTGGGAGAGGACGGACTGGAAGGAACCGCCGCCTCTTCGACCGTGTCGACCTTACCGGCGTCCTTGAAGTACTTTTTGAAGACCTCGGGAGCGGTATTGGCGACCAGATTCGCGATATTCGCCGCGGTATGCGGGTCGGAGGAGGTGGAGTTGATACGCAGGAAGTAGGAGTCCTCGATCACGTTGATGGAGATGGACGCGCCGCTGATGATGCTCTTCATCTGGGGGTCGACGGTAAAGAGCGTGGAGCAGGTATTCGCCAGCATGACAGAGGAATTGATATCCTGCATGTTGACCTTCTCTCCGCCGATACTGCCGGTCGATGAACTGTAGCTCGAATCCATTGAGTTGCCGTTCTGGACGAGGATCAGCGCGCTGGTAGAGTACATCGGAGTGACCATATAGCTGACGTAGAGGAAAGCCAGTACGCCGCCGAGGAGCGTTATAATGATGATCAGCTTGATATGCTGCAGGAACATTCGCAACAGATCGCTGATGGTGATTTGCTTATTCATGTATACCTCCGTTTGGAATATTCGAATGGGGACACTCCCCTATTTAATCATTATATATTATAGCCGAATACCTCGGATTATTATTCGAATAAGGAAATTTAACAAGATTATTTTCCTATTAAGCAGAATAGGGTCGAAACGAACACAAAAAAGGAGCCGCCGCAGCAGCTCCCTTGGGCTGTAGAAAAAGTGTCATCCTGAACGAAGTGAGGCAGTGGCGCTTAGCCAATCGCTACGCTCTTGGAGCGCTGTTGCATGGGAGTTGTAAACCAAATCGAAGATTTGGACAACTCCTCAAAGGATCTTTAAACCGCATAAAGCCTAAGATTCTTCGCTGCGCTCAGAATGACAGTTGAACTTAGCGACACACTAAAGGAGCCGCCGCAGCAGCTCCTTGATATTCTGTTTGATCAGCCTAAAACGCTCAGCAGAACGCCCGCCGCAACGGCGGAGCCGATAACGCCCGCGACGTTCGGACCCATCGCGTGCATCAAGAGGAAGTTTCCGGGATTCTCCTCCTGACCGACCTTGTTCGCCACACGCGCCGCCATCGGAACGGCGGAAACGCCCGCGGAACCGATCAGCGGATTGATCTTGCCGCCGGAGAACTTATACATCAGCTTGCCGAACAGGACGCCGCACGCCGTACCCATGCAGAATGCGATCAGACCGAGAGCGATGATGCCGAGGGTCTTGGGGGTGAGGAACACGGTGCCGGTCGCGGTCGCGCCGACGGTCGTGCCGAGGAAGATGGTGATGATGTTCATCAGCTCGTTCTGCGCCGTCTTAGAGATACGCTCGACCACGCCGCTCTCCTTGAAGAGGTTGCCGAGCATCAGCATACCGACCAGCGGAGCCGCAGAGGGCAGGGCGATCGCGCAGATGATGACGACGATGATCGGGAAGATGATCTTCTCGAGCTTAGAAACAGGTCTGAGCTGACCCATGACGACGGAGCGCTCCTTCTTGGTGGTGAGGAGCTTCATGATCGGGGGCTGGATGATGGGCACCAGCGCCATGTAGGAATACGCCGCGACAGCGATCGGGCCTAAGAGCTCGGGAGCGAGCTTGGAGGTGACGTAGATCGCCGTGGGGCCGTCCGCGCCGCCGATGATGCCGATCGCGCCGGACTGGGCGGGCGTGAAGCCTAAGAGGATCGCGCCGATGAAGGTGATGAAGATACCGATCTGCGCCGCCGCGCCGAGGATAAAGCTCTTCGGAGAGGCGATCAGCGGGCCGAAGTCGGTCATACAGCCGATGCCGAGGAAGATCAGGGGCGGGTAGATACCGAGCTTGACGCCCTGGTAGAGGTAGTACAGCAGGCCGCCGTACTGGGGAACGTTATAATACTGAACGCCGTTGAGGGTGGTCGTCGCGTAGTTGATGACCTGCCCCTGGTGGGCGGCTTCATACACCGAGCACTCCACCATCTCCGTAGAGGGCGGCGCCATGATCGCGGGGTAGAGGTTGACGAGCAGCATACCGAAGGCGATCGGCAGGAGCAAGAGCGGCTCATACTGCTTCTTGATGGCAAGGTACAGCAGCACGCAGGCGATCGCCATCATCACATAATTCTGCCAGCCGAGCTGTGTGAAGCCGGAATCCGTCCACAAGCCCTTGATGGCGTCTAAAAATCCATTCAAAATATCCATATAGTCCTCCCTTAGAACGGTCTCACGTTGTCCGAAAGTCCCGCGCTGCGCCATGCGCCGGTGCGGCGGGATGAAGCCTTGCGGATGCTCTTGATGCGTACCGAGGACGAGGAATAGACGGAGTAGACCGCCGCGGAGATGACCGCGATCAGCGCGTCGTCATCCACCTCAGGCTCCGCCTCGACGATCGCCGCGGGCGCGGGCGCTTCCTCGCGCTCGACCTTGGGGAGATCGGCGTTGCGGCTCGCTTTTTTCACGCGTTTTTTGTTCTGGATGTTGAAAATGACGGTGCCGTAGAGCTTGATGATACCGATCAGTATCAGCAAAACCGCAAAGACAACGGCAAAGCCCGTCAGCAGAATGGTGATCGACAAAGAAAAGTTATCACCCATATCCTATGCCTCCTAATCTGTGCAGGGAAATATACAGCAGGCGGATCATGACCTCATGCACGATATTATCCCATAATAATCTATTCTGTATTATACACCGAACACAGGTAAATTTCAACCTTATTTTTCAGAAATCTCCTTCCCTTTCCGCAAAAAAGCTCCCTCACGGGGAGGGAGCTTCATATAGGACGTATCGAAAATCAGAACAGCTTAGCCGCGCCCTTGGCGTGTGCGTTGATACGCATGAAGTCAACTGTGTTGATTGTGCCGTCATGATTGACGTCGCCGCAGGCGAACGCGTATTCATCGGTGATCAGGGCGGCTCCCTTCGCGTGCAAGTTCACGCGCATGCTGTCGGTCGTGTTGACGATGCCGTCGCCGGTCACATCGCCGATCGGACAGATCTTGAGGTCGAGCGCGATGGGATACTCGCCGATGACCACGGTCATCTCGCGGGTCACATGGTTATCCTTGGAGACCTTGAGGGTGTACTCGCCGGGCTCGGCGTTCAGGATCTCGTATTCCGTCTCGTTGCCGAACACATCGCAACCGTAGGGGTTGTTGCCCAATTCGTTATAGAGATCGACCGTGACTCTTGCCTCTTCATCGAGGAAGCTGGTAACGGTGCCGCTGATCGCGACGCGATCCTCAGGAATATCGCTCTTGTCCTGAATCAGCCAGAGCTGGCCGCCGTAGAACGGGTTG
Source organism: uncultured Ruminococcus sp. (assembly GCA_902773635.1). Classification (GTDB taxonomy): domain Bacteria; phylum Bacillota; class Clostridia; order Oscillospirales; family Acutalibacteraceae; genus Ruminococcoides. Next base: position 35,515 of record CACYFH010000007.1, read on the forward strand.
CTGGTGCCGACGTAGAGACCTTCCTCAGTGGACAGGAACGCCGGACAGCCGTAGTTGTACTTGTCGCCCAGACCGTTGTCGGTGACGACCTCAAACTCCACGCCGTCCTTGGTGCGGACGATATCGAAGCCCCATGTGTCGTTGCGGACTCTCTCGGAGACCCACAGATACATTCTCATGCCTTCCCAGTCGATGCTGTTGTAGGCGTCCTCGAGCTTCTGCTTGAGCTCGGCGAGCTTCGACGCGATAGTCTCCTTGACTGCGGCGATCTTCGCCTCGATGCTCTCCTTCTTTCCGGTAAAGAGGTCGCTCAGCGCGCCGATGATGTCGTCCTTCGTCACGGGGAGCTCGTCCTCGCCGCCGCTGACGTCGAGCATTGCGCCGACGCCCGCAAGCTCCTTGTCCTTATCCACATCGAGCTCGCCGTCCTCATACTCAGCGAGGGCGTCCTCGAGCTCCTTGTCCATCTCAGCCTGCATCTCGGCGATCAGCTGATCGACGGCTCGCTGGATTTCATCAAGGCGGTCGTCGACAGCGGGCGCGACTATCTCTTTCTCACCAACAACTCCTCGCACAACGCCGCGCACTATGTGAAAAAGCTCGCGAAGATGGGGCTTTCCGTTTCGCGCGACAAGGTGCTCACCTCCGGGCAGGCCACGGCTGTGAAGATGAACGAGCTGTATCCCGGCAAGAAGGCGTTCGTGCTGGGCAACGAGTTCCTGTTCGAGGAGCTGACAGAATACGGCGTTGCCATCGACCAGCGGCATCCCGACTACGTGATCATCGGCTACGACACCACGCTGGACTACGCCAAGATGACCGCCGTGTGCGACTTCGTGCGTGCGGGGCTGCCCTATATCGCCACGCATCCCGATTTCAACTGCCCCACTGAGACCGGCTTCGCGCCGGACATCGGCGCGATCATCGCCTTCATCG
>CACYFH010000008.1 GCA_902773635.1 uncultured Ruminococcus sp.
CTCGGCTGGAAATCCCCTCGAGAGTTCCTAAACCACTTCCTGCAAACAGGAGAGGTCATTCTTTCTTAATGTGTAACACATCATTGACAAACCTACATTGCGTTGCGGACTGTGCCCGTCGGGGTATGGGTGGGCTATGCCGTCGGAGCAGGGTGGGCTATGCCGTCGGAGCAGGGTGGGCTGTGCTGTCGGAGCAGGGTGGGCTTCGCTGAAAAGTGTTTGACATTCCCGTTTGTTTTCGTTATTATTAGTAATGTATGTAAAACATTACCAATCAGGTCAGAGGAATTTACTATGAGCGAGCAATTTGTTATTGATTATCCTGAGCTGACCATGTTCCAGAAGGTGGAGCAGGCGGCTATGCAATTTCCGAACGACGACGCGGTGGAGTTCTACGGCAAGAAGATCTCTTATTCCGCGTTCATCAAGCGGATCGTGCGCTGTGCGCGCGCATTCACCGCGATCGGCATCAAGAAGGGCGACGCCGTCACCCTGTGCATGCCCAATATCCCGCAGACGCTTGACTGCTTCTATGCGCTCAACCGCATCGGCGCGGTCGCGAACATGGTGCACCCGCTCTCCGCACAGAAGGAGATCACCTACTACCTCAACGTCTCCGAGAGCAAGGCGATCGTCACGGTGGACATGTTCTTCGGCAACGTGAAGAAGGCGATCGCAGCCGCCGACCATCCGGTGCTCGCGATCGTGACCCGCATGCAGGACGAGCTGCCGCCGATCTTCGGCGCGGTATTCTTCCTGAAAAAGGGCAAGGAGTTCCGGCACTATCCCGACACGGAGAACAGCATCCGCTATAAAAAATTCCTCAAAGGCGCTGAGAGGGTGGGAAAGCTCCCCGAGATCGGCTTTGAGAAGGATCGCACCGCGGTCATCCTCTACAGCGGCGGAACCTCCGGTCTGCCGAAGGGCATCTGCCTGACCGACCTCAACTTCAACGCCTGCGCCATGCAGTCGCGCGAGGCGATCAGCATGCCGTTCCATAACGGTCTCCGCATGCTCAGCTGTATGCCGATGTTCCACGGCTTCGGGCTGGGTATCAATATCCATACCGTCCTGATCCACGGCGCGTGCTGTATGCTGATGCCGACCTTCGACAAGCACAGCTACGCCAAGGCGCTGATCAAGAAGCGCCCGAATTTCATCGCGGGCGTGCCGACGATCTTTGAGGCGCTCCTGCATCTGCCGGAGCTGGAGGGGCAGGATCTGTCCTTTTTGATGGGCATGTTCTGCGGCGGAGATTCGCTCTCCGTGGAGTTGAAGCACAGCATCGACACCTTTCTCAAAGCGCATAACGCGAAGATCCAGGTGCGCGAGGGCTACGGTCTGACCGAGTGCGTTACCGCGTCCTGCCTCACGCCGAAGGATGAATACAGAGAGAACAGCATCGGTCTGCCTTATCCCGACACCTATTATCAGATCGTCGCGCCGGGTACGGACGACGTTCTGCCGTATGGGGAAGAGGGCGAGATCATTCTGCGCGGTCCGTCCGTTATGAAGGGCTATTTAAAGAACCCGGAGGAGACTGCAAAGACCCTCAGAAGGCTCGCGGACGGCAACATCTGGCTCTATACGGGCGACCTCGGCTCGATGGACGAGGACGGCTACGTTTACTTCAAACAGCGCATCAAGCGCATGATCATCACCAATGGATATAATGTCTATCCCGGTCCGATCGAGAACGTGATCGACGGCGTGGACGAGGTCTCCTATAGCTGCGTCATCGGCGTGAAGGATCCCCGCAGGATGCAGCGTGTGCGCGCGTATGTTGTCCTGCGCGACGGCGCTGAGCCGAGCGACGCGCTCAGAAAGAAGATCATGGACGAGCTTTCTCTGCATGTTGCGAGATATGCGCTCCCGAAGGAGATCATCTTCCGCGACGAGCTCCCTAAGACCTTGGTCGGCAAGGTCGCTTACCGCAAGCTGGAGGAGGAAGCGAACGCAGAAGCGGAGGCGCAGAAGGCATGAAGCTGAAATGGTACAAAACGGCGGCGGTGATGCTCGAGAGCGAGGGGTACAGGCTCGTGTTCGACCCCTTCCTCGGCATGCCCTTGAAGGCTGATCCCGTTCTCAGAGAGAGCATGAGCGGCGCGTTCCGTTCCGCCGACGCGGTGCTGGTGACGCACGGTCACTTCGACCACATCCGCGATATCCCGAGAATCTACCAAAATTCCAATATAGAAATATACGCAACCAAGACGCCTTGCAAAACGCTGAGATCGCGCGGCGTAGAAATGAAGAAGCTGAGGTGTATCGCTCCCGGCGCGGAGCTGACGCTCGGCGGCTTTACCGTCCGCGTGTATCAGGGGCGGCATTGTAAATTTGATTTCGGCGTCGCGCGAAAGACGATCTTTAAGAGCGATACGCTCCTGCATTTGGATCGGTTGATCAAGCTCTGGAAGCTCAACAAGCGTTATCCTGAGAACGGCGAGACGCTGTTCTATGAGATCGAAGCCGAGGGCAAGCGGGTACAGCTCATGGGCAGTATGGGGCTTGATATGACGGTCGATTATCCCACCGGCGCGGACGTGCTGATTCTGCCGTTTCAGGGAACGGGGAACCCGTCGGCGACCGTTGCGCCCATTATCGAGCGCTTACAGCCCAAGGCGATTTACCTCGATCATTACGACGATACGTTCCCGCCGCTGTCGTCTCAGGTGCCGACCGTCGGCTTTATGCGGAAAATGACGGCGCGCGGCGTTCCGACCGCCGCGCTGCGCTACGGAAGAAGCTATACCATATAATAGGGGGAAGAAGAATGGCGAAGGTCATCAACGGATATAAACTGAAATGGGGCGACCGCTGGGACGGCCGCCGCGTGAAAACGCCCGGCTTGCAGACCATCATGGCGAGCCTGTGGCCGAACCGTACCGACAGCGAGGTCTATCTCTACGATACGATCGACGTGACCGAGCTGATGGAGTTCATTAAGAGGAAGAATGAGGAGCATCCCGAACTGAAAACGACCTTCTTCCACTGTGTGATCGCTGCTGTCGCGAAGATGGTGCGTGAGAGACCGCTGATGAACCGCTTCATCGCGGGCAGACGCACCTATGAGCGCTACGAAATCAGCGTCGCCTTTGCCGCGAAGCTCGCGTTTGAGGATCACGCGGAGGAAGCGCTCTTGTTTTTTGTTCCGAAGGACACGGATAATGTGGACAACGTCAGCCGGATGGTCGTCGACCGCGTGAAGAAGGTGCGCGGTCAGGGAGATCACAAGGGCGGCGTTGACAAGACGCTCGACTCCCTCGCGAAGCTCCCGCGCCCGATCATCATGTTGCTCGCGAAGATCGTCCGCTGGCTGGACTTCTGGGGCAAGACCCCGAAGGCGCTCAGAGAGGGCGACCCGCACTACAGCTCGATCTTCCTCTCGAACCTCGGCTCCATCAAGTGCCCCGCCGTTTACCATCACCTCAACAACTACGGCACCCAGTCCATGATGATCACTATCGGCACCATCCACGATGAGGAGCGCATCATGCCCGACGGTTCAAAGGAGATCAGGAAGGTCTGCGACATCGGCGCGACCCTTGACGAGCGTATCGGCGACGGCTTCTATTTTGCCCGCAGCTTAAAGCTCGTGCAGTATCTTTGCAGCCATCCCGAACTTCTCGACCGCCCGATCGGCGAGCCGAGCGGCTTTGACTATCAGTAACACAGTATCAGTCAAATATCATGAAGAATAATCTATCGAAAAACCCTGCGTTCTGTTATTATGCAGCATACGCACTGGCAGAGGAGCAACCGAGCGAAAAGTACTTCAAAGGGAAAAAGCCGGAGAAACAGAACTCACGCAAAAACTATTCCATCTCATGGTTCTATGAGGGCGTTCGGAATGGGAAGATATCCTATTCTCCCGTTCTGCCTTTGATACTCGGCGAGGGGGAGGTCATAGATCCGCTCAGGACCGAGAAGGTGGGAGACTATCAGCAGTACCTGATAGATAACGATCCGGACAGGGGGCTGAATGACAGCCAGAGGACGGCGATACAAACCGCGCTCAGCCATCCTCTCACGGTGATCGAGGGACCTCCCGGAACAGGCAAGACGATGACGATCGTCAATCTGATGTCCTGTATCATCGGTCTGGGGAAAACCGTCGCCATGGTATCGTTCAACACTGAGGCAGTAGACAATGTCGCAAAGAAGATCGGCGGGTTCAGCCAGAGCCCGCGTGATTCCGCCGCGTACAAGCTGTATCAGGCTTACGCGCCGCTTGGCAACGCATCAAAAAGGGCGGAATTCTATGAGACAGCCGCCTATGCCGCATATTTGAGCCAATTTTCTCAAAAAGAAAAAACAAATAGCAAAAAACCGAATTCAGGCAGCTTTCTGAAAAAATTCCCGGCGATCAGCAGTACGATCCACTCGGTACGCCGTCAGTTTATCGACAGTGATAAAGCGCTCTTTGATTACGTTATCATGGATGAGTCCTCTCAGACGCGGCCCGATCTCGGAATGATCGCCGCCTCCTGTGCGCGCCATCTGGTGTTGGTCGGCGACGCCGAGCAGCTCCCGTCCTTCTGTGATACGGAGCTTTTGAAGGAAGAAGCGGTTGTGAAGGCTGACGCTGCGCTCATCGGCAGAGAGAGCTACCGGATGCTCCGCGACCTCGGATATCATAACGTTGAGAATAACAGCTTTTTTGATATTGCTCATGACGTTTTGACCCGTTGTCGGAAAGAAGAGTCCGACGTTCTGCCGATCGTCATGCTGAACGTGCATTATCGATGCCACCCCAAGATCATCGGATTCTGTAATCAGGCGGTTTACGGCGGCAGAATGACGATAAAATCCACGGCGTCGAATCCCGATGAATGTCCGATACGCGTATGGTTTTTTAACGGCGATTATAATGAACGCTGTTACCTGTTTGACGACGAGGAACAAAAACCCACGGGCGAATCTCATCACAATCCCAGACAGCTCGCGATATTAAAGGAAAAAGAATTCGATTCTATCTTCGAGAAGCTGATGGACGGCGGATCTGTCTGCATCCTTACTCCGTACAGGGGACAGCTCAACGATCTTCATGCGGCGCTGCTTGCCGAAACGAACAAGCGGCTGAATGATCCTTTGCTCTCCGAAGAGCACAGGACAAGGCTTCAGAATATTCGGAAATCTCTTGACAGCAAGGCTCAAGGCGCGGCGGGGAAGGACGCAGAACCTTATGGCGAGGATAAACGGAGCTTTGAGAAGTGCGTGCTCACGGTTCATAAGTCCCAGGGGAAGGAATACGATACGGTATATCTGCTCCCTGTGGAGGACGGAAACTGGATGTGGCCTTGGAGCCACAGCAGATGCCTCATCAACGTAGCGGTTTCCCGTGCAAAGCAGGAGCTTGTGATCATCACTTCCACCGCGCTGATGTCGGAGACTCTCCAGAGAAATCTGGGGATCGCCTGTCCGATACAGCTGCAGAAAAAAGCGGGTAAGGCGCACCTCGCCGCAAAGGAAGTATACCTGAAAAAACTCCTGGACTATGTTTGGGAGGAATGTAAGGATCAGCCCGGTGACTACGGCTTTCATCCCTCGGGCTTCCGCTCTGTTTTTGATGAAAAACCGCTGATCACAGAATGGGTCGCTTCCGATCCGCGCGCGGTAAGACTGTTGAAAAAAAGCAGAAACAGTAACGGCACCGGCATCTCCTGTGAGGAGCTGGCGCTCTTTCAGGCGCTGAACAAGCTGACCAAAGACCTCGGCGGCGCTTACAAAGCGCTTTATGAGCTCCCGATCAAAGCGCTCTTTGAGAATTATAAAGAACGTATCCATGATATCCCTGACTCAATGTTCGGGGAGGGAGCTTCATTCGGAAAGGATGATCTCATAGAGTATATCGAGAACGGCGCTTCCTGCGATTTTGTCGTTCTTGACAGATGGAACGTGATCCAATGCGTCATCGAGGTACAGGGCGCGCCGCATCGGATGATCGACAGGTTTGACCCATCCTTTCTATCCGATTCATCTGAGGAAAGATTCGAGCACGTCGCGGATAACCGTATTCGTGACGAGAAGAAAAGGGTCATCCTCCAATGCTTCTTGGGGGCTAAGTACAGATTTCTTTGCTGGTCTACCGACTCGTCTGTGTTCAAGGAATATGAGACCGATCATCTCAGAAAGAACGTGTTGACTCATCGGCCGAAAAAAGCAACAAAAGCCGATATGGACAGCCTCAAACCCTTCTTGGAGGAAAACAGGAGGATCCAAAAAGCGCTGCGAAGCTACAGCATCTGGAAAGCAAATAAAGCAAAACCGTAAGGATCAAGCTCCCTTGTATGAGGGAGCTTTCAGACTGTAGAAAAAGTGTCATCCTGAACGAAGTGAGGCAGTGGCACTTAGCCAATCGCTACGCTCTTGGAGCGCTGTTGCATGGGAGTTGTAAACCAAATCGAAGATTTGGACAACTCCTCAAAGGATCTTTACACTGCATATAGTCTAAGATTCTTCGCTGCGCTCAGAATGACAATTGAACTTTATCGACAAGCTCAAGCTCCCTTGTATGAGGGAGCTTTTGTTTTGGAAAAATTTTTCTGAGATTTTCATCCGAAAACTATTGACAGTCATATGAACCTGTGATATAATCGAGTAAACTTCAAAGGGAGGTGCCGAATGACAGGAGCACTTGATGAAAAGAGACCGGCGGGTCGGATCGCTGATTATATCCCGCTGATCAGAGCGACCGACGGCCTGACGCTCAGCCAGATCTGCCTGCTCAGCGGGCTGGAGACGTCCACGATCCAGAATTGGATCAAGCGCGGTTTTGTGCCGCACCCGGTCAAGAAGAAGTATTATGAGCGGCATTTGGCGCGTATCCTGCTGATCGCATCTCTGCGCGAGACCATGCAGATCGACCGCGTGGGCGAGCTTCTCCGTTTTATCAACGGCGACGCCGACGACGAGAGCGACGATATGCTCGAGGAGGAAAGGCTCTACGATATCTTCCGCGAGATCACGCTCCTGCTTGAGGAGAAACAGCCCGCGCCGGACGAGGTGGGGGAGCTGGTGGAGAAAAAGGCGAGAGAGCTTCTCTCCGATTTCAACGCCGACGACCGCAGGAAGATCACAAGCGCGCTGTACATCATGGCGTACACCTTTATCGCGGGACGCTACAAACAAAAAGCGGATAAACTATTCACTGAGATCATAAACTAACAAGGAGTTCAACATGGACAGCAACAATGTCAAGACGGTACACGTCACCAATCCGAAAATCAAAAGATATATCATCCTCGGCGTCGCGGCGCTGTTGGTCGTCTTTCTGGCGTTCAACGCGTTCACCATCGTCGACGCGGGTCACACCGGCGTCGTCGTGACGATGGGTAAGGTCAACGAGGGCGTCCTGCAGGAGGGCATGCACTTCAAGATCCCCTTCATCCAGAACGTCGTGAAAATCGACAACCGTATCCAGAAGCTGGAGGTGCAGACGGAGGCTTTCTCCAAGGACCTGCAGAGCGTCGATACCACCCTCGCGATCAACTACCGCGTCGACACAGCGAAATCCTACAGCATCTATAAGAACATCGGCGCGAATTATGAGAGCGTGCTCGTGACGCCCGCCGTGAATGAGGTCTTGAAGGCGATCACCGCGACCTACACCGCGGAGGAGACGGTCACCAACCGTGCGCTGATCTCCGACGGTCTGGTAGAGGGCTTGAACGACAAGCTCAACTCCATCGGTTTGTATGTCACGGACGTCAACATCATCGACTTCGACTTCTCCGAGGCGTTCATCACCGCGATCGAGGAGAAGCAGGTCGCCCAGCAGCAGCTCTTAAAGGCTGAGACCGAGAAAAAGACCGCCATCACCAACGCCGAAGCCGACGCGGAAGCCGCGAAGGTTCGCGCAGAGGGTGAGGCGGAAGCCAACAAGACCCTGTCGCAGTCTCTGACCGCAGAGGTCATCGAGAACAAGAAGATCGAGAAATGGAACGGCGAGCTGCCCCGCGTTACCGGCGACGGCGGCACCATCATCGACTTCGGTTCCGTCGACAAGGATTAAACACTTATTGGGTGACAATTATGGAAAACAATCATACCGATTTTATGAAGAATCGCCCTGTAGCGGCACAGGCGAACCAGTTCAAGGACGTCTACGGCTCACAGAAAAGATCGACGCGCACCACCGTCAGCGCCGTGTTGGGTGTGATCGTGTTCATCCTCATGATGATCGCGATCTTCACTGGCAACAACCTGATGATGGTGATCTTCATCCCGCTGTTCGTGATCCTGCTGATATCGTTCTTTGTCGGAAAACACGCGGATCATCAGAACAGACCCGCAGAGCCCCGGGAGCATCCCGACGCGATCTTCAAGGATCATGAGATATAACGGAGGTGACTTATGAGCGGTATGACAATATTTTGGCTGATCTTCACAGTCGTGATGGCGGTACTGGAGGGCTTGACCGTCCAGCTGGTGTCCGTCTGGTTCGCTGTCGGCGGACTGGCGGCATGTATTACCTCGCTGTTTACCGACAGCATCCCGATCCAGGCAGTCGTGTTCGTAGTCGTCACGGCGATCGCGCTGGTCGTCACCAGACCTTTGGTGAAAAAGATAAGGAAGAAGAAAGCTGAACCGACCAATGCCGACCGCTATATCGGCAAGACTGCCGTCGTCGTTACGGCGATCGACAATCAAAACGCCGAGGGCATGGTCAAGGTCGACAACCAGAAGTGGACGGCACGCTCCGAGAGCGGAGAACACATTCCCGAGGGCGCGACCGTCACCGTCACCGCCATTGAAGGCGTGAAGCTGATCGTCAGTATTAACAAATAACCGGCAACCGGAAACCGGTAACCGGCAACTTGAATAGAAAGGAAATCATCATGGAATTCATTCCGATCATTATTATCGCACTGATCGTACTCGCGGTCATTATCATCATCGCCCGCAATATCAAGATCGTCCCGCAGGCGCATGCGTTCGTTATCGAGCGTCTCGGCGCGTATCATCAGACATGGGGCACGGGTCTGCACCTGAAAGTCCCCTTCATCGACAGGATCGCGAAGCGCGTCTCCCTGAAAGAGCAGGTCGTGGACTTCCCGCCCCAGCCGGTTATCACGCGCGACAACGTCACCATGCAGATCGACACGGTCGTCTACTTTGAGATCACCGACCCGAAGCTCTACACCTACGGCGTGGAACAGCCCTTAGCGGCGATCGAGAATCTCACTGCCACCACCCTCAGAAACATCATCGGCGATCTGGAGCTCGACTCGACCCTGACCTCCCGCGACACCATCAACGACAAGATCCGCATCATCCTCGATGAAGCGACCGACGCCTGGGGCATCCGCGTCATCCGCGTAGAGCTGAAGAACATCCTGCCGCCGCGTGAGATTCAGGACGCGATGGAAAAGCAGATGAAGGCGGAGCGTGAGCGCCGCGCACGCATCCTCGACGCAGAAGGTGAGAAGCGCTCTCAGATTCTCGTCGCAGAAGGCTTGAAGGAATCCGCTATCTTAAAGGCTGACGCTGTGAAGGAATCCAAGATCCGCGAGGCGGAGGGTGAAGCGCAGGCGATCCTCGCCGTCCAGAAGGCTTACGCCGACGCGCTGAGAATGCTCTCTGAGGCGAACCCCTCCGAGAAGGTCATCCAGCTCAAATCTCTGGAAGCTCTCCAGAAGGTCGCGGACGGCAAGTCCACCAAGCTGATCATCCCCTCCGATATGCAGAAGATCGCCGGCCTCGCCGCCTCCGTCAAGGAGATCGTCACCGACGTGAAGGAGTAACCCATAAATATGTATGAGGAGCAGTCCGCGAGGGCTGCTCCTTTTGTTTCGAAATATAATTGTAGGGCGGGGGTACCCCCGTTGGGGGAATGTCCGAAGGACAAGGGGAGGAGCCGTCTCCGGCGAGGAATGCTCCCGCCCTGCATTTTTTTGAATGTTCAGTTGTAATCATTTTCCATATGCCTGTCTGCTTCGCTTGCGATGTTGAGCATTGCCATGACTGCGACGCCGACGAAGCCGCCGATGAATAAGCCTATTATGAATCCGACCATTTTCTCACCTCGCTTTTGCTTATCATATAAATCCTGCTTCGCTTTGTGGGATTGTGTTTGTTAAAAATATATTTATTGCTATTATTCCATTTGTTAATTATAAATATGCTTTGATGCTGTAAAATACTATATATAGCGCCGCTTTAATTCCGCAGCGCAAAATAAGGTTAAAACATTGTAATCGAAGATATTAGTTTTGTTACTTGAAAACCACAAGATATTGTGCTAAAATTCGTATTGCAATCAAGATAAAGTGATTTTTCACCACTATATTTTCGATAGAAAACAGAAATTAACATGAAAGAGGAGATTATCATGACAGTAACAGTCACAGGCGGCAGCCTTTCTCAGAACGAGATCAACGCATATGTTCAGCAGCTCAAGGAGCAGAATCCCGATAAGGTCATCAAGACCGTTGACTTCACCGTAGACGGCGAGTTCGTCGACATGAGCTACACCTTCGATAGCGTGCCCTTTGAGCGCATCCGCCGCATCACCGGCTATCTCGTCGGTACCGTCGACCGCTTCAACGACGCAAAGCGCGCCGAGGTACAGGACAGAGTGAAGCACACCCTCGACTGCGGCTGCTCTCTGGAGGAGATCGCTTGATCATTTGTCATTGCGAGGCATTTATGCCGCGGCAATCTCAACCGAAAAAACACTTGACAGATTCTGTCAAATCGTGTACAATTCCATATCGAACCACTTATCAAGAGCGACGGAGGGAACAGGCCCTGTGAAGTCCGGCAACCTGCGAGAGTAAGGTGCCAAATCCTGCGGTATCACCGGAAGATGAGTTATAAGCTCCATGTGTATACCGCATGGAGCTTTTTGACGCTTACGGACGTGCGGACACGCGGACGCGCGCGTCTTTATCCCGCCTATTGATATGTTTCCGATGACGATGCCGGCTTCAACGGCGTGTCAGGCTATCCGCAAAACTGTTCAAAATTCATTTAATCGAGGTAATCATTATGTCATATTTCTTTACGTCTGAATCCGTGACCGAGGGGCATCCCGACAAGGTCTGCGACCGCGTTTCGGATTCTATCTTAGACGCGATCCTCTCTCAGGATGAGAACGCGCATATCGCATGCGAGACGACCGCCACCACCGGCAGGGTCAATATCATGGGCGAGGTCAGCACCACCGCCAAGGTGGATTATGAAGCCGTCGCGAGAAAGGCGATCTGTGAGATCGGCTACGACTGCGAGCGCGCGACCTTCGACGGCAACACCTGTGAGGTCAACGTTTTTCTCGACACCCAGAGCCCCGATATCGCGATGGGCGTCAACGCTTCCTATGAGCTCAAGGACGGCGAGGAGGTCGAGGAGAATCAGATCGGCGCGGGCGATCAGGGCATGATGTTCGGTTATGCTTGCGACGAGACCCCGGAGCTGATGCCGCTGGCGATCTCCCTGTCTCACAAGCTCGCCTACCGTCTGACCGAGGTCAGGAAGAACGGCACGCTCGCTTATCTCAGACCCGACGGCAAAACGCAGGTCACGATCGAATACGACGGCGAGAAGGCGAAGCGCGTGGACACGGTCGTCGTCTCTACCCAGCACGACGAGGATATTCCGCTCGAGAAGATCCGCGAGGATATCATCGCTGAGGTCATCCGTCCGATCATCCCCGCCGAGCTGATGGATGAGAACACCAAGATCTTCGTCAACCCGACCGGACGCTTCGTGATCGGCGGTCCCGAGGGCGATTCAGGTCTCACCGGCAGAAAGATCATCGTCGACACCTACGGCGGCTACGCGCGTCACGGCGGCGGCGCCTTCTCCGGCAAGGATCCGACAAAGGTCGACCGTTCCGCGGCATATTTCGCCCGCTATATCGCGAAGAACCTTGTTGCGGCGGGGCTTGCGAAGAAGGCGGAGGTCCAGCTCGCCTACGCGATCGGCGTGGCAAAGCCCGTCTCCGTCATGGTGGAGAGCTTCGGCACCTCAAAATATACCAACGAGCAGCTTGCCGACGCGGTGAACAAGGTGTTCGACGCGCGTCCCGTCTCCATCATCAAGACGCTCGACCTCTTACATACTAAGTACGCGCCGCTCTCCGCTTACGGCCACATGGGCCGCGAGGAGCTGGGCGTGAAGTGGGAAGATACCGACAAGACCGACGCGCTGAGAGCAGCGGTCGCAGAGTGACAGGGGAGAATGGCTATGAGCGCTATGACTGAGGAATTCGTCTCCGCATTGGAGCTTTTTATCAACGAATGTGACGCGAAGGAGGAGTACGCCGACTGGGACTACGCCGAGCGCGGTCACATGGCGGCATATTATCAGAATGATATGCTCAGCTTCCTGCTGCGCCTGATGGGTACGGACGGCGTGTTCAGCGAACAGGAGACCGATCTGCTCAACGAGACCTTCGGCTTCCGTTATCGCCCCGACGAGCTGGAGGAGATCTACGAGACCTGCGAGAGCGAGCTGGGCGACGACTTCGACGAGCACCTCGAGGAGGATATCCGCGAGCTGTATCGCATGGATGAGAACATGGGGCAGATGTTCATGGATCTCCTGCTCCTGATCTGTGATATAATGGCGCAGAGCGACGGCTTCGTCTACTCCAAGGAGGACGAGGAGATCGCCAAGCTGCACGATATCATGTCAAATATTTGATGATGCATGAAAGGCTGACCCGATGAAGGTCAGCCTTTTTTGGATTCATACGGACATTCCGTTTATCCGATCAGCCCGAAGGAGACGGACAATGCCTGATTGATGGCTTTCATGGACTGTACGTCCACGCTCCCCATCTTCTCCTTCAATCTGCGCTTGTCGAGGGTGCGGACCTGCTCGAGCAGGACGACGCTGTCGCGCTGTAAGCCACAGTCGCCTGCTTCGATGGGGATATGGGTGGGGAGCTTGTTCTTGCTCTGCTTACTGGTGATCGCCGCCGCGATCACGGTGGGGGAGTAGCGGTTGCCCACGTCGTTCTGGATGATCAGCACCGGGCGGACGCCGCCCTGCTCACTGCCGACGACGGGACTGAGGTCGGCGTAATAGATGTCGCCACGTTTGACGTTCAATTCATTCACGCTCCTGTTTTTCTTTCTTCCGATGATATTGTCGGCATCTTGACGCGGATTTATTCATCTTTCCGATCGGACAGATCACGGCTTCCGCTTGGAGCTCTTCTTTGATATGCTTTCTGAGGAGCGGGATGACTGCTTCTGCATTGTCGCAACAGATGTAGATGGTCAACACTCTGCGCTGAGGACCGTAGTCGTGGATCGCGGGTTCGGAGAAGCCTTTGACGCGCGGATCGCTCTGCATGATCCCGCTCAGCTTATCGAGCGTTTCCTTGTCGATCCCTCGTCCGAGAAGGGGCGCTCCGCTCTCCCAAACGGAGTGCGCGCCCGCGTAGAGGATGCACAGCGCGACCAGCACGCCCGTGAAGCCGTCCGCGTTGAAGCCGGTGAGGTTCTCGATGACGATCGATGTGAGGATGGCGAGGGTTGCGATGCAGTCGGCGAGGGAATCCATCGCCGCCGCCTTCATGCCGGCAGATTCGATCCGTTTTCCGATACGGCTGTTGTACAGGTACATGAAGCCCTTTACCGCAACCGAGATCAGGAGGATCACGATCACCGTGGGACAGCCGTCCACCTCCTGCGGATGGAGGAGCTTCCCGATAGAGGACAGGAGCATCCGACAGCCGATCCCGAGGACGGCGAGGGAGATCAGAAGCCCCGAGAGGTACTCGAGCCGTCCGCAGCCGAAGGGAAAGCGCCTGCACGGGCGCATGTTGCCGAGCAGAAAACCCGACAGCGCGAGGATGCACGAGCCCGCGTCGGCGAGATTGTTGAAGCCGTCGGCTGTGATCGCGATCGAGCCCGAGAGTGTGCCCGCTGTGTATTTGAGGGCGAAGAGCATGAGGTTCAACAGCATACCCAGCACGCTGAATAAAGCGCCGAGCCTGCGCCGACCTTTCCCGCTCTCACCCGAAAAACGCCTGATGATCCGTTCCGTCATAAAACACCGTTATTGAAAATAGTCATGGTTTGTGTTACAATGATTACACTATTTCATCATATGACCGGGGTCGGATATCGTGAGCAATCGCAGTAAGGGAATTTTCTTTCTTGTGTTATCGGCGTTCTTTTTCGCCTGTATGAATATGTTCGTCAAGCTGTCGGGCGAGGAACTGCCTGTCTTTCAGAAGGTATTCTTCCGCAACGCGATGGCGGCTGTTGTGGCGTGTATTATTCTGATAAAGAATAAAGCGCCCTTCAAGCCGTCCGTCAAGGGCAGTCTGCCGTTCCTCACGATGCGGACCCTGTTCGGGCTTGCGGGCGTGATCTGCAACTATTACGCGCTCGAGACGCTCAACCTCCCCGACGCCTCCATCCTCAACAAGATGTCGCCGTTCTTTGCGGTGCTGTTCTCCTTCATCTTCATCAAGGAGCGTCCGAAGGTCTATCAATGGCTGATCCTCGGCGGCGCGCTGTTCGGCACGCTGTTCGTCATCAAGCCCTCGTTCGCGAACGCCGCGTTCCTGCCGGCGGTGGTCGGCTTCATGGGCGGCGTGTTCGCGGGTGCGGCTTACGGCTGCGTCCGCAAGCTCGGGCTGATGGGGGAGAGCAACCCCTTCATCGTGTTCTTCTTCTCGGCGGGATCGACCCTGCTGGTCACACCCGTCATGATCATCGGCTACGTCCCGATGACGGCGCTCCAATGGGTCTATCTGCTCTCTGCAGGCGTCAGCGCCGCGCTCGCGCAGTTCTCCATCACCGCCGCCTATACCTATGCGCCCGCAAAGGAGATATCCGTCTACGATTTCAGCCAGATTATCTTCGCGTCTCTGATGAGCCTGATCGTGTTTCAGCAGATACCGGATATCTACAGTATCGTCGGCTATGTGATCATCATTTCAATGGCGGTGTTGAATTTCTTCCTCAGCACAAGGAAAACAAATACATAGGAAACAAGTATTGCTGTAGGGCGGGGGCTTGCTCCCGCCCTACGGATTATATCCGAACGTCAGCCCCTCTGCGGAAATATATCCTAAAATATTTCGCGTTCGGTGAGAGAAATCCGTCGAAATGACGGTATTGACTTTTTGGGGATTTGTGCTAGAATATGACCAGACAATTAATAAAGGCTGTGACGAAGACGGTCAAGGCTGAGTTCTTCCAGAGAGTCGGCGGCTGGTGTGAGCCGACAGAACGAACCTGAGTACCCATCCCTTCTGAGCCGGGAGCCCGAACGACCAAAGGTTAAGTAGATACTCCCCGTGATTGCTGCGTAAAGGCATAGGGATTCATAACGGTTGAGATTGCCGCGGCATAGACGCCTCGCAATGACAATTCATATCGATCCTGAGAGCGGCAGTAGTAATACTGCAAATTGAGTGGTACCGCGGATGTGATTTTCACACTCGTCTCAATGCTGAGACGGGTGTTTTTTTATTGATTGCTCTACCCAATTTACTTCATATGGGAGGAAAACAAGATGTCAGTAGTAGATAATGAAAAGTTGATCGAGGTTGCGGAAAGAATCCGCGAGATGCGCGAGATCAGCGGCTTCTCCGTAGAGGAAATGGCGGATAAGACGGAGGTCACCGTCTCCGAGTATCTCGATTATGAGAACGGCACGGTCGATTTCCCCTTCACCTTCATCCACAAGTGTGCGCTCGCCTTTGGGCTGGGCATCACGGATATCCTCGAGGGTGAATCCGCAAGGCTGAGAAGCTACACCGTGACCCGACGCGGCGGCGGCAGACAGACCGCTGAGGAGCAGGGCATCTCCATCGTGAACGTCGCGCCGATGTTCAAGAACAAGATCGCTGAGCCGTACTTCTGCAAGTACGATTACAGCGACGCTCTGCAGAACAAGCCCATCCATCTGACCAAGCACGCCGGTCAGGAGTTCGACTATGTTCTCTCCGGCAAGATGAAGATCCAGATCGGCAATAACTTTGAGGAGCTGCAGGCGGGCGACAGTATCTACTACAATTCCTCCACCCCTCACGGCATGATCGCGATCGGGGGAGAGGACGTCACCTTCATCGCCATCATCCTGCCCGGTGAGAAGGATACGGAGGAGCTCGACGACGACGTCATGAAGGCGCATATCGCCAAGAAATCCGCGATCACCGGTCAGTTCGTCCGCACCCTTGAGGACGAGGACGGTTGCTTAAAGGCGATCAGCTTCAAGAATGAGGATAAGTTTAACTTCGCCTTCGACTGCGTGGACGCGATCGCGAACAACACCCCCGACAAGCTCGCCATGCTCCACATCGACCGCGATATGACCGAGCGCCGCTTCACCTTCAACGACATGAAGCGCCGCAGTAACCAGACGGCGAATTACTTCAAATCGCTCGGCATCAAGAAGGGCGACCGCGTCATGCTGGTGTTGAAGCGCCATTACCAGTTCTGGTTCTCCATGCTGGCTCTGCACAAGCTCGGCGCGATCGCGATCCCCGCGACGAACCAGCTTCTTGCGCACGATTTCGAGTACCGCTTCCAGTCCGCGGGCGTTTCCGCCATTGTTGCGACGGCCGACGGCTCCGTCGCCGATTCCGTCGATGAGGCGCAGAAGACCTCTCCGACCCTGAAAACCAAGATCCTCGTCGGCGGTCAGCGTGAGGGCTGGCACGATTTCAACGCGGAGTTCGATATGTTCTCTACCCACTACTACCGTACTGTGGAGACACCCTGCGGCGATGACACGATGGTCATGTTCTTCACCTCCGGCACGACTGGCTATCCGAAGATCGCCGAGCACAGCTATAAGTACGCTCTCGGTCATTATGTGACCGCGAAATACTGGCACGGCGTAGACCCCGACGGTCTGCACTTCACCATCTCCGACACCGGCTGGGGCAAGGCGCTCTGGGGCAAGCTCTACGGTCAGTGGCTCTCTGAGGGCGCAGTATTCACCTATGACTTCGACCGCTTCCATGCAGACGATATCCTGCCGATGTTCAAGAAGTATCATATCACCACCTTCTGCGCACCGCCCACCATGCTCCGTATGATGATCAAGGAGGATATCAGCAAGTACGACCTCTCCAGCATCATCCACATGACCACCGCAGGCGAGGCGCTGAACCCCGAGGTCTACCGCCAATTCAAGAAGGCGACCGGGCTGAGAATCATGGAGGGCTTCGGTCAGACGGAGACCACCCTCACCATCGGAAACCTCTTCGGCACCACCCCGAAGATCGGCTCCATGGGCAAGCCCACTCCCGGCTATGACATCGACATCGTCGACCCGGACGGCAATCCTGTTCCCGACGGCGAGCCGGGCGAGATCATTATCCGTACCGATAAAAAGGTGCCCTGCGGTCTGTTCAAGGGCTACTATAACAACCCGGAGGCGACCGCCGAGGCATGGCACGACGGCATGTACCACACCGGCGATACCGCATGGAGAGACGAGGACGGCTACTTCTGGTATGTAGGTCGTACCGACGACGTGATCAAGAGCTCCGGCTACCGCATCGGACCGTTCGAGATCGAGTCTGTCATCATGGAGCTGCCGTATGTCCTCGAGTGCGGAGTCTCTGCTGCTCCCGATGAAGTAAGAGGTCAGGTCGTCAAGGCTTCTGTCGTGCTCGTCAAGGGCACAGAGGGCACCGACGCCCTGAAGAAGGAGATCCAGGACTACGTCAAGAAGCACACCGCGCCGTATAAGTACCCGCGTATCGTCGTGTTCAAGGAGAGCCTGCCCAAGACGATCAGCGGCAAGATCCAGAGGAATAAGCTGTAAGCCTCGGTGCTAAATTGGGCGCTGCGGGAGCTGCGCTCTTGAGAACAATCATAATGAAAAACGGTGCAGTCGATACGGCTGCACCGTTTTATTATGCTGATTTTACTTGCTTATGCTTATGTGGATAGTATATATTATCTAATAAAACAGCTTAACAGCTGTTGCATGACACACAGAATCTTATGCTTGCTGACTTCTCAAATACGCATAGATGCTTTTGTCAAGCTCAGACAGCGTTTTAACGATGTATTCCTGCGGGCGCTCAAGACCGGTTGTAACCCAATCGGCAATCACGGCAAAACAGCCGTTCACATGATAGCGAATGACGCAGGTTAAAACACTTTCGGGATAATCGGGACCAAACTGTTCCGATAAAAACAAGCCCTCATATCCGATAAACAGCTTGAGTATATTTTGGTAAAGACGGCTTGTGTTGTGGGGGCTGAATATCATTTTGAAATAAACGGTATGCTCCGACACATAGTTTAATATATCATAATAAAACGTCGCGGGCGTTTTTTCACCGTGCTGAGTTAAAAGGACGCCTACCTCGCATAAAATTATTTTGGTCAGCTGCTCGTAAACATCATATATATCCAGAAAATGCTTGTAGAAGGTGACGCGGTGAATATCTGCCTTGTCCGAGATATCCTGAACGGTAATATGGCGGAGTTCTTTTTCGGTCATCAGCTCGGCAAGCGCCGTAAAGATTGCGTTCTGAGTTTTCGTAGCCCTGCGGTCGGGTTTTTTTACAGCCATAAAATCAACTCTCCCTTCTGTAGCTGATCAGATTATAGCATTAACCGCTGCAATTATCAAGTTGGCTACAATTTATTTATTTCTGTAAATTAGGCTACGCCTGCCTGCAAATGTGTAAATTAGGCTACAAATCGCGACTTGATTGAATATTGTTCACAGTGAAAAAAGGTGATATAGTGTAGTCAAGATCACAAAACAACAATCTACAGAGGTGATAATGATGAAAAAGAATGGTATCAAAACAAGAATTATCGCAACTGCATTATCCGTAATCGCGGTATTTTCGGTAGGTTCAGCCACCATTGTACCGGCATCGGCTAACGTAGCAGCAGGGGCTTCGGTCTCCGGGGATGTAGTCGGAAGCATGGCAAAGACCGCCTTCGGGTATATCGGTAAAACATTACTTAGCGCAACAGGCATGAAGCTTGCCAATATGGCGATCGCTCCCGTATTTAACCTTATTCTCGGTTTGGACGACGGTCCCTCAAATCAGGAAGTTAAAGATGACATTGATAAGCAGGCGGCTGAGATTAAGGCTAAGGTCAACGAGGTTCTCACCGAGGTTCAAGCCCTTTCGGAAAAGGCAAATCAGTATCACGGCGAAGAAATGCGTCAGCTTCAGATGATTGATTCTAACATCAGCACCTTGGAATTCAGAAAGCAAACCGACAAAATCGCCGAGGATTATGCGAATATTTTTAAGCGTATCTCTCAGCATAAGGATAATTTCACCTGCGACGGCATGGGTAAGCTCAATAACACCACGTACAAGGCTTACAAGGAAATCATCAGCGACCCCGTTTGCAACGTAAGCAATCTGCAGGCTGATTTTGACGCGATGCTCAGCTTCCTTAAGGGCGAGCGCAGCTCAAACAATCACGAAAACGGCTATCAGCAGCTCACGTCCTACCTGCTTGACAGGGTGATTGCCGCCGACAAAAACGAGCACAGTTATACCAATACACCCGATTACCACAAGGTTATCAAGGGCATCAATACAGAGATAACCTCTATGGAGGAGCACGCTATCCTTGACTTTTTTGCAATCAACGTACTGAACAATATGGCGAAAAAAGTAAAGGAATATGAAATTGACAATAACATCATCACGGTAAACGCGGATGAAGCGCCTTATACAAAGTATGAGAATACAGCTTCCGAAATGCTCCAAAGCCTCGGTACTATGGACGGTATTTTCACAAAGGTTATCGAGGATAACAATAACAAGATTCTCGACATTGCTCCCTACACGCTTAGAACCACAAATCTAAATAAATCTACCGCAGAAAAGGGCTGCAGAAGCTTTATCGACGCTTGGTCGCAGGGCGTTGACTCGAGGTGTGATTTTACAATCGACTCCAACGGAAGATTTATCACCGTAAAAGCTGACGCAAAAAAAGGCTACAAGCTCGACGATAACGTAAAGGGTATCAATTCAAGCGGTGGTTTTGAGGTCCCCGAGCGCAGAAAGGTAGAATTGAATCTCGGCAGAGATAACTCGAACGGAAGCACATTTGACTCCACCGCTAAGTCCGATCTCAACACCTTCTCGGTTTCAAGCAACTCTGATTTTACACTGACCTATACTTTCGTAAAGGGTGGCCGCCACGCGATTTATGTCCCGGGTAGCGCTGAAAACGCACAAATATACCATAACCGCGGCACCGTATACGGCACAACAGGCTCAGCGATCTGTATCGATTCCGGTGCAAAAAACACCAACGCAACGATCATCGGCGATTACAATTATGACTGCGCTGGCGGATTTGAGGATAAGGGCAGCAATACAACAACGGGATATATCATCTTCTCTAAGATCGATCCCCCAAGCAAGGAACCCGACTGGTACACCTGATTGCCCGACATAAAAGCAAAACAATTTAAGCTATTGACATCAATGTTTCGAACCCTCCGTAAAAACGGAGGGTTCAGTATTTATACTAAGTTTCATTAAAACACTTTAACATTTATTACGTTAAATTTGTTAAAGCGTTTAATGGAAACTTTGTATTAGAGGTTGTTCATAAAATATTAACTCATACAGATTTGCGTTGACACTTGCAAATTCAAGCTTGACAAATCAAGAATCATGTGATAATATAAGACGAGTTAAAGGCTATGACGAAGAGGGCATGGTTGGTATTCACTCAGAGAAGGAGCGGCCGGTGAAAGCTCCCGTGATGAATTCCGTGTTTGTAGCTTCTGAGCCGGGGAGAAGAAAGCGTAATCGTGATTAGACCTCCTCCGTGATTGCTGCGTGAATGCATAAGGGTTAATATCAGTTGAATTGCCGCGGCATAAATGCCTCGCAATGATAATTTTTATAGACCCTGAGAGCGGCGGAACTGAGATATCAGACCGCAATTTGAGTGGTACCGCGGGTGAATCGCACTCGTCTCAAAGTAATGACTTTGGGATGGGTGCTTTATTATTGTTTCGCCCGTCCCGGGAATGAGGTATGTGATGGAAACCAAAAAGACTGCATTGGACATCAAGATCCAGGAGATGGCGGCGCGTATCAGAGAGCTCAGAGAGCTCGAGGGCAAGACCGTCGCTGAGATGGCGGCGTTCACCGACGTCTCCGAGGAGGAGTACATCGCCTGTGAATCCGGCGAGCAGGATCTGAACTTCGCGTTCATCTACCGCTGCGCCCAGGCGCTGAACGTCAACGTGACGGAGATCATCGAGGGTATCTCCCCGAACCTTAAATCCTACACCGTGACCCGTAAGGGACTGGGTCAGAAGGTGAGTCAGGCGCACGGCATGACCTATTATAACCTCGCCTACGCCTTCCAGAACCGTATCGCCGAGCCGCTGTTCGTCAAGAGCAAGTACAACCCCGACGCGCAGTCGAAGCCCATGGAGCTGACCACCCACGACGGTCAGGAGATCGACATCGTTATCGAGGGTCAACTGATGGTGCAGGTCGGCGATCATAAGGAGATCTTAGGCCCCGGCGACACCATCTACTTCGATTCCAACACCCCGCACGGCGAGATGGCGGTCGGCGAGCAGGACTGCGTGTTCTACGCCATCGTCCTCAACCCGAAGGGCGAGCCCATCCCCGAGCTGACCCAGACCAAGGCGATCGCCGCCAAGAAGGTAGAGACAGCCGACCCGAAGGAGCGCGTTTGGAAGAAGTTCGTCGACTTTGAGGTCAACGAGAACGGCACGCCCACCAAGGTCACCTTCAAGAACGAGGATACCTTCAACTTCGGTTATGACGTCATCGACGCCATTTCCTATAAAGATCCCGAGAAGCTCGCTATGATCCACGTCTCTAAGGACAAGACCGAGCGCCGCTTCACCTTTACCGATATCCGCCACGCCTCCTGCCAGTGCGCGAACTACTTCAAGTCGCTGGGCATTCGCAAGGGCGACCGCGTCATGCTGATCCTGAAACGCCATTACCAGTTCTGGTTCGCGATCATCGGTCTGCATAAGCTGGGCGCGATCGCGATCCCCGCGACCAACCAGCTCCAGGCGCATGACCTCGAGTACCGCTTCAAGGCGGCGGGCGTCTCTGCGATCCTCTGCACCGGCGACGGCTACTCCGCCGAAGAAGTCGAGAAGGCGATGGAGAATTATCCCCAGATCAAGCGCATCATGGTCAACGGCGTGCGCGAGGGCTGGCGCAACTTCGACGAGGAATACAAGCTCTTCTCCTCTCACTTTGAGCGCAACGAGCATACGCCCTGCGGCGACGCGCCGATGCTGATGTACTTCACCTCCGGCACCTCGGGTTATCCGAAGATCGCCGCACATAATTATAAATTGGCTCTCGGTCACTTCATGACCGCGAAATTCTGGCACAACGTCGACCCCGACGGCCTGCACTTCACCATCTCCGACACAGGCTGGGCGAAGGCGGCTTGGGGCAAGCTCTACGGTCAATGGCTGTGTGAAGCGCCGATGTTTGTCTATGACTTTGACCGCTTCCATGCCGACGATATCCTCCCGATGTTCGCAAAATATCAGATCACGACCTTCTGTGCGCCGCCCACCATGCTCCGCATGATGATCAAGGAGGATATCAGCAAGTACGATTTCTCCTCCGTCAAGCGCATGACCACCGCCGGCGAGGCGCTGAACCCTGAGGTCTACTACCAATTTGAGAAGCTCACCGGTCTGCAGATCATGGAGGGCTTCGGTCAGACAGAGACCGCCGTCATCATCTGCAACATGATCGGCGCGCCGCATAAGATCGGCTCGATGGGCAAGCCCTCTCCGATCTATGACATCCACCTGCTCGACAAGGACGGCAACGACGTCCCCGACGGCGAACCCGGCGAGATCTGTATCAATATCAGTAAGAAAATGCCCTGCGGTCTTGCAATGTACTACTACAATGATGTAGAGAGTACCCGCAAGAACTGGCGCAACGGCTATTACCATACCGGCGACCTCGCGTGGAGAGACGAGGACGGCTTCTTCTGGTACGTCGGACGTGTGGACGACGTTATCAAGAGCTCCGGCTACCGTATTGGACCGTTCGAGATCGAGTCTGTCATCATGGAGCTGCCGTATGTTCTCGAATGCGGTGTTTCCGCGGCTCCCGACCCGGTTCGCGGTCAGGTCGTCAAGGCGTCCATCGTGCTCGTCAAGGGTACGGAAGGCACCGACGAGCTGAAAAAGGAGATCCAGGACTACGTCAAGACGCATACCGCGCCGTATAAGTACCCGCGAATCGTCGTCTTCCGCGAGTCCCTCCCCAAGACCACCAGCGGAAAGATACAGAGAAATCTTTTATAGAGAACAGATAACAGATAACAGATAACGGTTTTAGGAAACGCTTCGCGTTTTGGATTCCTATTAGGATTGTCTGAGCGAAGCGAGATACATTCATCGTTCTCCGTTCACTGTTCTCCATTCTCCACACAAAACGGAGTTAAAATATGCACTACAAACGCTTAACAATCCTGTGCGGGCATTACGGCTCGGGAAAGACCAATATCGCCGTCAATATGGCGTTCGACCTCGCCGCTCAGCGCGAGAACGTCGCGATCGCCGACCTCGATATCGTCAATCCCTATTTTCGCTCTAAGGACAGCGAGGACGAGTTCAAAGCGAGGGGCATTCGCCTGATCTGCTCGGACTTCGCTTCCTCCAATGTCGACCTGCCCTCCATGCCCGCCGACCTATATTCCATCACCGACGACAAGAGCATGAGCGTTGTTCTCGATATCGGCGGCGACGACAGGGGAGCTTACGCTCTCGGCCGTCTGCGCGATGCGATCAAGGCGGAGAACGACTACGAGATGCTCATGGTCGTCAATAAGTTCCGTCCGCTCACCCCTGACGCAGAATCCACCATCGAGGTCATGCGCGAGATCGAATGGGCGTGCGGCATCCCGTTCACCGGGATCATCAATAACTCAAACTTAGCGGGGGAGACCGACGCGGATGATGTCCTCGGCTCTCTGACTTACGCAGAAGAGGTCGCGAAGCTCGCCAACCTCCCGCTCGTCCTGACTACCGTAGAGGAGAAGCTCTACGATGAGCTCAAGGACAAGATCAGCCCACTGTTCCGCTTGAAGCTGCAGGCGCGACCTGTTTAAAATAACGCTGTCGTTGTCTGAGCGTATCAGAGAAGCTGACGTAGGGACGATCATTGATCGTCCGTATGGCAGAGACATATCCTTCTATCTACGGCTCTCGACAGCAGAAACGCCCGTCCCGCTCGGATGACCAATGGTCATCCCTACGGAATATCCAGGGACGTCTCATCTTTGACAGCGTAAATGTGTTTCAAGCGAAATTGATATAATCAATATCATCATCAGATGAAGAAGGGAAAATGTATATGGCAAAACTGACATTCAAGACCGACAACTGTAAGGGTTGTGCTCTGTGCGTTGACGCGTGCCCCAAGGGTATCCTGCAGATTGCCACAGACAAAATCAACAAAAAGGGTCATCATCCCGTTGAGTGCACCGATATGGAGCAGTGTATCGGCTGCGCGTCCTGCTACATGATGTGTCCCGACTGCATTATCAAGGTAGAAAGGTGATGAAAAGACATGGCAGATAAGATTTTGATGAAGGGTAACGAAGCGATCGCCGCCGCCGCTATCAAAGCCGGCTGCATGCATTACTTCGGTTATCCGATCACCCCTCAGACGGAGATCGCCGCATATATGGCGAAGGTCATGCCCAAGATCGGCGGCACCTTCCTGCAGGCGGAGTCTGAGATCGCCGCGATCAATATGGTCTACGGCGTTGCTTCCGCCGGTAAAAGAGTGATGACCTCTTCTTCCTCTCCGGGCGTTTCCCTGAAGGGTGAGGGTCTCTCATACCTCGCAGGCTCCGATCTCCCGGCCCTGATCGTTAACGTCCAGCGCGGCGGCCCGGGCTTAGGCGGCATCCAGCCCTCCCAGTCCGACTACTTCCAGTCCACCCGCGGTGGCGGTCACGGCGACTATCATATGATCGTTCTCGCTCCCGCTTCCGTCCAGGAGATGGCGGAGCTGACCGTCAAGGGCTTTGAGCTGGCGGATACCTACAGAATGACCGCGATGATTCTTGCGGACGGTACGATGGGTCAGATGATGGAGCCCGTTTCCATCGACGACCTCAAGGTCAATCCCGCTCCCGAGAAGCCGTGGGCGACCACCGGCACCAAGATGGCGCGCGAGCATAATATCGTCAATTCCCTGTCCCTCGTTCCCGAGGAGCTCGAGGAGCTGAACTTCAAGCGTTATGACCGCTATAAGGTCATCGAAGAGAATGAGACCATGTATGAGGAATATATGGTAGAGGACGCTGACATTGTTCTGGCGGCGTTCGGCATCGCGGCGCGTGTCAGTAAGAACGCTGTCGATGAAGCGCGCAAGCTCGGTATCAAGGCGGGTCTGATCCGTCCGATCACCCTCTGGCCGTTCCCGAAGGCGCCCTTCAAGGCTGCCGCTGAGCACGCGAAGGCGTTCATCTCGGTCGAGCTGAACATGGGTCAGATGATCGAGGACGTTATCCTCGCGACCGAGAGTAAGCGTCCCGTAACGCTCTGCAACCGCGCGGGCGGCATGATCCCCGACCCCGCTCAGGTACTGAATGCGATCAAAGAAGTAAACGGAGGTATTGCGTAATGGCTGTATTTGAGAAACCGCATGCACTCATTGACGTGCCGCTGCATTACTGCCCCGGCTGCACCCACGGTATCGTTCACCGTCTGGTCGCCGAGGTCATCGACGAGCTGGGCATCGAGGGCAAGACCATCGGTATCGCTCCCGTAGGCTGCTCCGTTATGGCTTATAACTATTTCAACTGTGATATGATCGAGGCGGCTCACGGCCGTGCTCCGGCTGTCGCGACCGGCGTCAAGCGCGCTGATCCCGAGAACCACATCGTCTTCACCTATCAGGGCGACGGCGACCTCGCTTCCATCGGTATGGCGGAGACCGTCCACGCGGCGGCTCGTAACGAGAACATCACCGTCATCTTCATCAACAACGCGATCTACGGCATGACCGGCGGTCAGATGGCGCCGACCTCTCTGGTCGGTCAGGTCACCCAGACCTCTCCCTACGGCAGAGATCCGAAGGCCTGCGGCTATCCGATCAAGGTCTGCGAGATGCTCAGTGAGCTTGTCGGCCCCGAGTACCTCGAGCGCGTGACCGTCAACAACGTCAAGAACGTCCGCAACGCCAAGAAGGCGATCAAGAAGGCTTTCCAGAACCAGATCGACGGCAAGGGCTTCTCTCTTGTCGAGGTCGTTTCCTCCTGCCCGACCAACTGGGGCATGACCCCCAAGCAGGCGCTGGAGTGGATCGAGAGCGATATGCTGCCCTACTATCCGCTGGGCGTTTATAAGGATCGCTCCGCTGAGCAGAAGGAGGCAGAATAATGAGCGCGAAAAATATGTTGTTTTCCGGCTTCGGCGGTCAGGGTATCCTCTTTGCCGGTAAGTTCATCGCTTACAAGGGTCTGATCGAGGAGAAGCAGGTAAGCTGGCTTCCTTCCTACGGCCCCGAGATGCGCGGCGGCACGGCTTCCTGCTCCGTCATCGTTTCCGATACTCCCGTCGGCTCTCCGATCGTCAGTAATCCCGATATCCTCGTCGCCATGAACCTGCCCTCTCTGGACAGATTCGAGAGCAAGGTCGTTCCGGGCGGTATGATCTTCGCGGATTCCACCCTGATCGAGCGCAAGGTCGAGCGCGACGACGTGAAGGTTTTCTACATCCCCGCGACCAAGATGGCTTCCGACGAGAAGCTCGGCAACCTCGCCAACATGATCATCGTCGGCAAGCTCTTAAAGGAGACCGGCGACTACACCGAGGAAGGCATCAAGGCCGCCCTCGATAAGGTCATCCCCGCAAAGCGCGCTTCCATGAAGGACGTCAACTTCAAGGCGATCCAGATGGGCGCGGAGTATGAAGGATAATGACACTATGTCATTGCGAAGCTCTTGAACACTATTGTTCAAGAGCTGTGGCAATCCCACAAAGAGGAGCAGAGCTTCTCTTTTAAAACGGTATCTTCGACAGGGGGATTCCCATGTCGGGATAAATCCCTCCTCGGAATGACAAGAAAAACTGTAAAGGAGTTAATTGTTATGGATATCAAAGTTACCTTAAATCCCAATCCCAAGGAGAAGCCTGCTGATACTTCTACCCTTGGCTTTGGCAAGATCTTCACCGACCACATGTTCCGCTGGAGCTGGAACAGCGAGAAGGGCTGGTACAATCCCCGCATTGTACCCTTTGAGCGCCTTTCCATCCATCCCGCTTCCACCGTTCTGCACTACGGTTCCGAGATCTTCGAGGGCTTAAAGGCATATCGCCGCGCTGACGGTAAGGTACAGCTTTTCAGACCCATCGAGAACATCCGTCGTATGAACAACTCCGCCGAGCGTCTCTGCCTGCCTCAGATGCCTGAGGAGGACGCGATGCAGGCGCTGATCGAGTTCGTCCGCTTAGAGCAGGATTGGACCCCCTCCGACAAGGGCACTTCCCTGTACCTCCGTCCGTTCCTCTTCGGTAACGACGAAAGCCTCGGCGTTCACGCTGTCCACAACGCGGAGTTCATCATCATCGCTTCTCCTGTCGGTTCCTACTACAAGGAGGGTCTCAACCCCGTCAAGATCATGATCGAGGATCAGGACGTCCGTGCGGTCCGCGGCGGCACCGGCTACGCGAAGTGCGGCGGTAACTACGCGGCTTCCAACCGTGCAGGCGAGCGCGCTGAGCAGATGGGCTATTCTCAGGTTCTCTGGCTCGACGGCGTGGAGCGCAAGTACATCGAGGAAGTCGGCGCGATGAACGTCATGTTCATGATCGGCGACGAGATCGTCACCCCGAAGCTGACCGGCTCTATCCTGCCCGGCATCACCAGAAAGTCCTGCATTGAGCTCTTAAAGAGCGAGGGCTACAACATCAACGAGCGTCTGCTGCCCGTTGAGGAGCTCTCTCAGGCGATGGTCGACGGCACGCTCAAGGAGGCTTGGGGCTGCGGCACCGCGGCTGTCATCTCTCCGATCGGCGAGCTGATGTACAAGGGTCACAAGTACACCGTCAACAACAACGAGATCGGCGAAATGTCCCATCATCTGTACGATACCCTCACCGGTATCCAGTGGGGCGAGATCGAGGACAAGTTCGGCTGGACTGTCGAGATCTGATCTTAGCATAACACAGCGGCAGGGGAGACCCTGCCGCTTTCGCATTTCGTGCTCGGGAGTATTGTCAAATCGACCAGATTTTCTCAGCTTGTTTCCTCTGAGTTGTCGGAAAAGACAAAACATAATTTTAACTCGTTAAAGTGTTGACAATCCCAAATCTTTGTGTTATAGTACATTACAGCATAAATGCGTTGAAGAAATTATCGCTTTTACACAAGGTCTTTTCAGAGAGCTGTCGGCGGGTGCGAGACAGCAGGACAGCAGGAGCGAGTCTCATTTCGGAGCAGAATCGGCGAAAATGCGCGCATTGAGTAACCGATTCCGGATTGTCCCGTTATCATGGCAGAGGGCTTGTCAGAGCCCGGTGAGCGACCGTATGAAGTATACGGTAACCAGGGTGGTACCGCGAAGTAATTTCGTCCCTGAGGTCAATGACCTCGGGGCTTTTTATTTAGTTGTCAGTGATCAGTGATCAGTAATCACTAACCACTAACCACTGACCACTTGTTAGTTGAATTGATCAGCAACCTTACCGGATCACCAATATTGAAAAGAGGTAGTATTATGAATCACATCAAAATTGCCGACACGACCTTATCGGACGTCAAGTCGAATCTCTCCTTCAAGCAGAAGCTGGAGATCGCCCGCAAGCTCGAGCGACTGGGCGTTGACGCGATCGAGCTGCCCGAGATGGGCACAGCCCGCGCCGACAGCCTGCTCGTCCGCACGGCGGCTTCCTTCGTTAAAGGCTCCGTCCTGTCCGTCGCGGCGACTTCTTCTCCCGACGCGATCGACCGCGCGGCTGAGGCGCTCTCTACCGCAGCCCGTCCGAGGATCCGCGTCGAGCTGCCGATGACCTCTTCTATCATGGAATATACCCTGCATAAGAAGCAGAACAAGATGTGCGATTATGTGAGAACGATGGTCGAGAAGGCTAAGACCGTCTGTGATAACGTGGAGTTCGTCGCTGTCGACGCGACCCGCGCCGAGGAGGAATTTCTCAAAGAAGCGATCAGGACCGCTGTGGACGCGGGCGCTTCCTGCGTGACCTTATGCGACGACGCGGCGGTCTATCTGCCTGATGACTTCGCGGCGTTCGTCAGCCGTGTGACCGAGGGCGTTTCCGTTCCGGTCGGCGTTCTGTGCAACAATAAGAACGGTGTAGCGGTCGCGGCGGCGATCCTTGCCGTCAAGAACGGCGTTACCTGCGTCAAGACCTCCATCGGCGGCGAGAGCACCCCGCTGCGCACCTTCGGCACGCTGATCAAGGATATCCGCGAAAACTACGGCATCAGCTCCGAGCTCCGCACCACCGAGCTGCATCGCACCATCGACCAGATCGAGTGGATCATCAGCGGCAAGGCGCAGGCTGTCACCACACGCGAGATCGTCGACGACGGCATCGTCTTACAGCTCAACGACACCATTGACACCGTCCGCGAGAATGTGGAGAAGCTCGGGTACGACCTCTCCGACGAGGATATCGACAAGATCTACGCGGAATTCCGCCGCATCGCCCGCAAGAAGAACGTGGGCATCAAGGAGCTTGACGCTATCATCGCGTCCTCTGCGCTCCAGGTGCCCGAGACCTATACGCTGGAGAATTACGTCATCAACAGCGGCAACCGCATCAGCTCCTCCGCGCAGATCACCTTGAAGCGTGAGGGCAGATCGGTACAGGGTATCGCGATCGGCGACGGCCCTATCGACGCCGCCTTCCACGCGATCGAGCAGATCATCGGCAGACATTTTGAGCTGGACGATTTCTCCATCCAGACCGTCACCCAGGAGAAGGAAGCGATGGGCAACGCCCTCGTCCGTCTGCGCGTTGCAGGCAAGATCTACTCCGGCACCGGTCTCTCCACCGATATCGTCGGCGCGTCCGTCCGCGCGTATGTGAACGCGGTGAACAAGATCGTTTATGAAGAGGACTGATAAGCCTTCCCCTTGAGGGGAAGGCTGAATATACGAAAGGTATGTGAAAACCGATGAAATTTTCATTTTCTACCAAGGGCTGGCATGATATTTCTTTTGAAGAATTTTGTTCAGCCGCTGAATATTTCAAGTTCGAGGGCATCGAGCCCCATAATATCAACAACGCGACCTTCTCCGAGAAGAGCGGCGTGTTCCACGAGTACTCCGCCGCCGCGACCCTCCGCATGCTCTATGACCGCGGGCTGAGCCTGCCGTGCATCGACGTGATCAACGATATCGCGTCCGAGGAGCAGTTCGACGGCGCGATCGCGGAGATCGAGCGCTGTCTGCAGATCGCGTCCAACCTGCGTATTCCGAACATCCGTCTGCGCGCGGAGAGCCATGAGGATACCGAGAAGGCGGTACAAAACGTCAAGCGCGTGATCGAATCCGTCCTCGAGACCGCCGAGCGCGACAAGATATCTCTATTGATCGAGACGCGCGGCATGTACGCCGATACAGCGCTCCTGCGCGATACGCTGGAGTATTTCGCTTCCGATTATGTCGCGGCGCTGTGGAATATGTCCGCCGCGTACTTTACGGTAGGGGAAAGCCCTGCGAAGATCATCTCTAACCTCGGCGCGTATGTTCGCCACGTCCACCTCAACGACGCGGTCAAGACCGACGACGGCATCGAGTACCGTCTCGTCGGCGAGGGTGACCTGCCGATCACCGAGACCATGAAGGCGCTGCGCTCCGTCAACTACGACGGCTTTATCTCCCTCGTCTGGGACCCGAAGTGGTGCCCGGAGCTGGACGATATGGATATCATCTTCGCGCAGTTCATCAACTATATGAAGCAGTTCGCGGATACCTCAAAGAACGAATCCGCGCTCTACTGGAACAACCGTCACACGGGTAAGTTCGTCTGGAAGAAGGAGACGCTGATCGACGCGACCTTCTCCGACGTGCTCGACCGAATGGTTGAGGAGTTCCCCGACCAGCTCGCGTTCAAGTACACCTCTCTCGACTATACCCGCACCTACAGTGAATTCCGCGACGACGTGGACGAGTTCGCCCGCGTGCTGATCGCTCTGGGCGTGAAGGCGGGCTCTCACGTTGCTGTCTGGGCGTCGAACGTGCCGCAGTGGTACATTTCCTTCTGGGCGACCGTGAAGCTCGGCGCTGTCCTCGTCACCGTGAACACCGCCTATAAGATTCATGAGGCGGAGTATCTCTTGAAGCAGAGCGACACCCACACCCTGATCATCACCGAGGGCGCGAAGGACACCAAATACGGCGATATTATCGCGCGTCTTTGCCCGGAGCTGGAGAACGTGAAGGAGGGCGGTCAGCTCCACGCAAAGCGCCTGCCGTTCCTGAGAAACGTCATCACCGTCGGCTTTGAGCAGAAGGGCTGTCTGACATGGGAGAAGGCGTTGGAGTACGCCTCCAAGACCCCGAAGAGTGAGGTCTACCGCATGGCGGCGGCTGTCGACAAGGACGACGTCTGCAACATGCAGTACACGTCGGGTACGACAGGCTTCCCGAAGGGCGTTATGCTCACCCATTACAATATTGTCAACAACGGCAAGAATATCGGCGACAGAATGGATCTGTCCACCGCCGACCGCATGATGATTCAGGTGCCGATGTTCCACTGCTTCGGCATGGTGCTTGCGATGACTGCAAGTATGACCCACGGCGCGACCGTCCTGCCCCTGCCGTATTTCAGCCCGAAGCCCGCACTCGCGTGCATCAACAATGAGCATATCACCGCGTTCCACGGCGTGCCGACCATGTTCATCTCGCTTTTGGAGCATCCCGACTTCCCGAAAACCGACTTCTCCTACATGCGTACCGGCATCATGGCTGGCTCGCCCTGTCCGATCGACAAGATGCGCGAGGTCGTCGACAAGATGCACATGACCGAGATCACCATCGTCTACGGTCAGACCGAGGCTTCTCCGGGCTGTACCATGAGCTCGACCGAGGATTCCATCGAGGTTCGCGTGAATACGGTCGGTAAGGAATTGCCGGAGATCGAATGCAAGATCGTCGATCCCGAAACGGGGGAGGAATGCCCGCCGAACGTCAACGGCGAGTTCCTCGCGCGCGGCTACAATATCATGAAGGGCTATTATAAGATGCCCAAGGAGACCGCCGAAGCCATCGACAAGGACGGCTGGCTCCATACCGGCGACCTTGCCTGCAAGACTGAGGACGGCTATTACAAGATCACAGGCCGCTTGAAGGATATGATCATTCGCGGCGGCGAGAATATCTATCCCAAGGAGATCGAGGAATTCATCTACACCAACCCGAAGGTCTCCGACGTTCAGGTCATCGGCGTACCCGATGAGAACTACGGTGAGGAGATCATGGCGTGCGTCATCCTCAAGGAGGGAGAGACCATGACCGAACAGGAGATGAAGGACTATATCGCCGCGAATATGGCGCGTCATAAGGTGCCGCGTTACATCGACTTTGTCGATTCCTTCCCGATGAATGCCGCGGGCAAGATCCTCAAGTACAAGATGCGCGAGGACGCGGTCGAGAAGCTCGGACTGCAGAGGGCGAACAGTGTGGTGACGGCATGAGAAACGGATTTCAGATCATCGACTCGCACTGTCACATCTACCCGGAGAAGATCGCCGCGAAGGCGGTCGCGGGAACGGATACCTTCTACGGTACGGTCGCGAAATGCGACGGAACGGCAAACAGCCTGATGAAGATCAACGAGGAATGCGGTATCGACCACTCTCTGGTGCAGTCTGTCGCGACGACCCCCAAGCAGGTCAACTCAATCAATAGCTTTATTGC
This sequence comes from uncultured Ruminococcus sp., assembly GCA_902773635.1. Classification (GTDB taxonomy): domain Bacteria; phylum Bacillota; class Clostridia; order Oscillospirales; family Acutalibacteraceae; genus Ruminococcoides. The sequence goes on from CACYFH010000008.1 coordinate 32,862, forward strand.
GGAAACTGTCGCGAATTCAGACGGCAGGCTGACAGGACTGGGCACGCTCCACCCCGACAGCGAGGATCAGCGCGCGGATGTACAGCATTTAATTGATTTAGGGCTCAGGGGCGTCAAGCTCCATCCCGATATCCAGCAGTTCAAGATCGACGATTACCGCTGCTTGAAGATCTATGAGCTGTGCGAGGAATTCGGTCTCCCGATCCTGATGCACACGGGCGATAAGCGCTATGACTACTCCAACACGAACCGCCTGATCCCGATTTTGGAGACCTACACGAACCTGACGATCATCGGCGCGCACATGGGCGGCTGGTCGCTCTGGGATGAAGCGAGCCTTGAGCTTGCGGGTATGCCGAACCTGTATGTCGACTGCTCGTCTACGATGTACTGGGTACCGCCGGAAAAGACCGCCGAGATCATCCGCAGGTATGGCGCGGATCGCGTTCTCTTCGGTACGGACTACCCGATGTGGCACCCGAAGGACGAGGTGGAGATGTTCTTCAACCTCGGTCTGGCCGATGATGAAATGAAGCTGATCCTCAGCGAGAACGTCAAGAAGATATATCACCTTGATATATAGAGCAGAATTGTTTTTAATGATACAGTAGGGCGGGGGCTTGCTCCCGCCCTACGACAGTAATGCAACGTCACGCCGCTTTAATCAGCGGCTTTTTTCGTGAGTTCACAGCGGCTTTTTTCGTGAGTTCAATCTCCTTGACTATGCGGGTGTTTTGATGTAAAATATACTTGGTAGATTATGCGGGTCAAGTCATCAGCGACCCGCCTGCCTTTCACGACCACATGATAAAGGGGGTGTCCTATGGGGACGAAAAAGCCCAGTATCAAAAAACAGATCCTTAACGTTGCCGTTCTGCTCGCGCTGATCGGCGTCACGTTTTATATTATTTTCGGCAATTCCGACGGCTTCTCCATCAAGTCTGTCGGGCAGTTCATCGCCGATATCCACTGGCCGTTCCTCTTGGGCGCTTTCCTGTGCATGGTACTGAATATCGGCTGTAAGGGCATCAGTATCAGCGTGCTGTCAAAGGCGCTCGGCTACCGTAAGGGAGCGCTGAAAAATTACTCCTACGCCTCCGCGGATATCTACTTTTCCGCGATCACGCCCTCCGCGACGGGCGGTCAGCCCGCCTCCGCGTACTATATGGTGAAGGACGGCATCCCGATCTCCCACACCACCGCGATCCTCTCCGTGAACCTTCTGATGTATACCGCGTCACTGATTGCGCTGGCGCTTTTGACCTTCATCCTGCGCCCCGGTCTTTTCCTCAATATCGACTCATGGGTCGTCAAGGTTTGTATTATTGTCGGACTGCTGGTGCAGCTTTTGTTCCTGTCCGTTTATGTGATGATCATGGTGAGCGAGAAGCTCGTCATGCGGATCGCGAGATGGCTCGTCAATATCGCCGCCTTCCTGCACATCACCAAGCACAAGGACGAGTACATCGGGCGCATCAATGATTCCGTCCGCCGCTTCAAGTCATCCGTCCAAATGCTCAGCCATAACCGCAGGGTGATGGTCGCGTCCTTCCTGCTCAATTTTCTGGAGCGTCTGGTCTACATCTCCATCGGCGTTCTGGTGTTCTTCGGCGCGCTGCACAACATTCCCGAGCTTGCGGGCACGAAGATCGACGTGCTCGATATCTATGCTCTGCAGGCTTACTGCTGGTTCGGCTCATACAGCGTTCCCTTGCCCGGAGCGGTCGGCGCGAGCGAGGCGATCTTCAACAACGTATTCTCTATGGTCATCAGCAACTCCGTCCTGCTCAGCGCGACGATGGTCACGACGCGCGGCATCAACTTCTATATCAGCTTCATGTTTGCGGGCGTTGTGACGCTGATCCATCACGTTCGCACACATTTTATCAAGAAAGATTAATACTAAGTTTCCATTAAATGCTTTAACAAATTTATTAACGGAAAATTTCGTAGAACGAGGCGGACGACGCAGACAGGCTGTCGCCTGTCAAGGAGGACAACGAAGTTATACGGAATTTCTGTGACAGCTTTTTTCTATACTAACGCAAAATCAAAGACCGCCCTTTCGGACGGCCTTGATTGGGAAATCTATTATCTTTAAGGAGAGAAAAAAGAAGTTAGCAATTTAGAATACAAAGAAGCCTAACACGCCGATCAGTACGCCGATGGCGGCGCCTCCGATGACGTCGCGGATGAAGTGTACGCCCGCGAGCACTCTCGTCAAGCCGATCGCAGCGGCGAGGATCAGCATGATGACGCCGATCCGCGTGGAGATATACATGAACGCCATCGCGATGATGAAGGCACAGACGGTGTGGCGGGAGGGGAAGCTCCTGCCCTTGGTTTTCTTCTCGACCGCGGGGGTGTAATCGTAGACCTCGTAGGGTCGCTTCGCGTTGATGATCGCGCGGACGATCGAGACGATGATCAGCGTCCCCAGAGGGATCAGCCCGAAGCGGAGAAAACGCTCGCTCAGAAAGCCCTCGCGGATACCCAGCATGATAAGCTGGATGGGGTAGAAGATATACATGACAAGCGGCAGAACGTCATGCAGCGCCTTGATGGTGGTATTACGCAGCCGCGTCTCGGAAAAATACGCGCTCATGCTCTTGTAGCTTTCGCCCTTCATTCTGCCACTTCCTTTCAAATCCATAGTCAGTATCTTTGCGGTGATATCATCATAACAGACTTTTGTGACGATGACATCAACAAAAAATGACTAATTTATGAATATTCTATGACGTTTTCTGAAAAACGTGCAGTTTTTTAAATCTCTATCCTGACGTGGTAGCTCTCGAGCCAGTGGTCGAGCTGGATGAGATACGCCATGATCTGCGGCGCGCGCATGAGCTGACCGTACCACGGAGAGCTGAGCCGATCGGGATGCTCCATGATATCCTCGATCCCCTCGCGGCTGAGCAGGGTGTTGATCCTGCGGCTCTTATCATTGAGTAGCTCCCGCACCCGCTCACAGCATATCTGCATGTAGACCGGATTGTGGGTCTTGGGATAGGGACTTTTCTTGCGGTAGACGATCTCACGCGGGAGGATATCCTCAAACGCCTTGCGGATGATTCCCTTCTCACGTCCGCCGTAGGCCTTCAGCTCCCACGGCATGTTGTAGGCGTAGTCGACGAGCCTGAGGTCGCAGAAGGGTACGCGCACCTCGAGCCCTGAGTACATGGAACAGCGGTCCTTGCGCTCTAAAAGGCACTGCATGAACCAGTAGAAGTTGAGCCGGAACATCTCGCGCATGCGGCGGTCGACCTTGCTGTCGGACTTCAAATAATCTGTCTCTTTGATCGTGTCGAGGTACCTTTGGCGCACATATTCTTCTCCGCGCGGTAGGACGCCCGCCTTGAGCACCTGCCGCCTGATCGCCTGCTCTCTCGACCACGGAAAGCAGTCCTCGAATAGGATATCGTGGTTGTGATACCACGGATAACCGCCCCATAGTTCATCTGCACATTCGCCCGAGAGCGCGACGGTGAACCGCTTCTTGATCTCCTTGCAGAATAAGAGGAGAGAGGAGTCGATGTCCACATAGCCCGGCAGGTCTCGTGCGTCCACGGAAGGGTAGAGCGCGTCCGCGACCCGCTCGTTGTCAAGGATGACCTCATGATGGCGCGCCTGACAGCTCTGCACCATCATGCCGATGTACTCATAGTCGGCGTTTGGCTGGAACAGGCTCCTTTCAAAATACTTCCGATTGTCGGTATACTCCACGGAGTAGGTGTCGATGTTCGGAAGTTTATTTCTTTTGCGGAAATTTGAAGCGGTTTGACAGATGATACTGGAATCAAGCCCGCCCGAGAGGAAAAAGCACATCGGCACGTCGGAGACGAGCTGGCGCTCGATCGCGTCCGTCAGCAGGAAGCGCACCTTCTCGATCGTCTGCGCCTCATCGTCCTCGTGCTCGTGCGCCGTGAGGCGGTAGTACCGCGTCTTGCTGAGCTTTCCGTCCTCATAGACAGCGTACTCCCCGGGGAGAAGCTCGTCGATATCCTTGAAGATCCCGTTGCCCGCTGTTCTCGCGGGTCCGAGAAAGAACAGCTCATACAGGCCTTCCTCCGTGACGACAGGCGCGACCATCCCGCTTTTGAGGATGGCTTTGATCTCTGAGCCGAAGAGCAGACCGCCCCTGTATTGATGATAGAACAGCGGCTTCACGCCGACGCGGTCGCGGCAGAGAAAGAGCCTGTTCGCACCCTCTTCATAGACCGCGAAGGCGAAGATGCCGTTGAGCTTTTCGGCGCATTTCTCGCCGTAGTAGCAGTATGCCTTTAATAAGACCTCGGTGTCGCTGTGCGTGCCGAAGCCGAAGCCGACCGCCTCCAGCTCCCTTCTCAGTTCATCGGTGTTGTACAGCTCGCCGTTGTAGACGATCGTGTATTTCTCGCCCTCATAGAGGGTGCTCATGGGCTGTTGACCGCCTTCGGGGTCGATGACCGAGAGCCGCCGATGCAGAAGCGCCGCGTGACGGCGGATGTACTCGCCGTGCTCGTCGGGGCCTCTGCGCGCGAGCGTCTGGGACATGCTCATGAGCAGCTCATGCTCCGCTCCTAAATCTCTGTTCTGATCCAACCAACCTGCTATTCCGCACATAGTTACCTCCGTTTAATTCTTTTGCATTTTTGCCCTCTGCTTATGTACCGAGCCGAGGAAGCACAGCGCGCTGACCACCAGCGCCGCCGAGCCGATCAGCGTAGCGGATCTCGCCGCGCTCAGGGGCGCTTCCGTGGAGTTGAAAACACTGACCTCGATCGGGAAAACCATAAGTAATATATATGTCAAACCTGCCGTGATTATACCCTGCAACATGCGAAAAAGGACAAATATGCCGTGACGGATCGGGAGCTTGCGGCAGGCGGCGAAGATCTGCAGGTGCACGGATATCCCGCCGAAGCCTATGAAGAAGGCGATAAGCGCGAGCGGATAACGCCTGCACAGGATCGCACAGCCCGAGGTGATCTCGATCGCCGCGGAGCTAAGGGCGGTCAGGGTCGGGATAGGAGAGACCGTGGCGATCACCTCGATCAGCGCCGTGCAGATCACCACCATCGCGCACATGTGAAAGGTCGAGCGCGAGGCGTCCGACACCGCGTCGATCAGGACGCCCTTGCCGCGGATGATCCCATTTTGCGGATGGGTTTCGGTTTGCGGGCGCTTGACGATCCGACCGATCAAGAGCGCTAAGATCAGCGTGCTGATTATTTGCGCCGTCAGCAGGAGAAGCCCCGCCTCGGGTGAGCCGAGCAGCGCGCGCCCGACGAAATTCATCAAAAAGCCCGGTCCCGCGCATACTGCGATATACGCCGTCCTCTCCGCGTCGCCCTCGCTGAGCTTGCCGTCCTCATAGAGCATTTCCGCACAGCGTGCGCCCACGGGATAGCCGCCGATCATCGCGAGGATGATGACCGCGAGCGAGGGATAGGGGAGGAGGAAGAGCCTTCGGCTCAGTCTGTCCAGCGGTCGCGCGATCTGCTCCGCCGTTCCGCTTTTGATCAGATACGCGGAGAGCACCATCATAAAGAACAGCGACGGCACCAAAACCTGGATGCAGAACAGGATACCGTTGCGTATCCCGCGTGAACATTCCTCCGCATATTTCAGACAGAGAAAGATCCCCAGCCCGATGCACAATATTCGAAATAAGAAAAATAATTTTTGCTTCATTTTATCACCAACAGGGTAGGAGTGAGAATAATTGTAGGGTACGTCGCTCCCTACAGCTGACCTCCAACCACCACTCATATATATGCGCCCTTTCTCATAAAATGAACGGGTGATGACATGAAACGTAAGAAGAACAAAGACGAGAGAGGCGCCCGCGCCTACGCCATCCCGCCCGCGCTGAGTGCGCCGTGCATCGAGCTTTCGGGCAACCGTGAGCTGTTGATCGAGGGGAGCAAGGGCGTTCTGGAATATTCCACGGAGCTGATCCGCGTGAATACGGTCGGGATCGTGATCACCGTGAGCGGGCGCGGGCTGAACCTGCGCTGTATCTCGGAATCCGCGCTCGTGATCGACGGCTTCATCACGAGCCTTGCCTTTGATGCGTGAGGCGCTTATGCTATTAGAGTTCATACGATTTTTTCGCGGCTCTGTCCGTTTTACGATCAACGGGAAGTTTCCCGAACGCTTTCTCAATATCACGGCGGGTCGCGGGGTGCGGCTCTGGAACGTGAGACGCGGCGCGGACTTCTCCGCGTGCATGTATATGGCGAATTACCGCAGGATCAGACCTCTGGCGCGCGGCGCGGGCGTTCGGCTGAGAGTCACTCAGCGGTTCGGCTTTCCTTCGCTGTTGAAGCAATACCGCGACCGCACGGGGCTTTTGATCGGCGCGTGCGCGTTCCTTTTGACGGTATTCATCATGTCACAGTTCATCTGGAGCATCGACGTCGTCGGGACACAGACACTCAGCCGCACGGAGGTGCTCGCCCTTCTGAGGGAGAACGGACTGTATGTCGGCGCGTTCAAGCCTTTCGTGGACGATACGGCGATCGCACATGAGATGATGCTCAGTCGTCCGGAGATCGGCTGGATGGCGGTCAATCTGACGGGCTCCTACGCTTCCGTGGAGATCAAGGAGGAGACCCCGCCGCCCGAGGTCAAGGATATTGCCGCACCGTGCAACGTGAAGGCGACCCGCGACGGCAGGGTCATCCGGCTCAACGCCTATGAGGGCACGACGGAGGTCGAGGAAGGCTCGGGCGTTGTGGCGGGTCAGCTCCTCGTCAGCGGCGTGATGGGCTCGCCCGAAGTTGGGGAACGGCTGGTTCATGCCGACGCGCTCGTGATCGCGGAAACGGTGCATGAAGCGAGCTTTTCCGTGCCCGATCACCTGACAGGGATCAGACCAAATGGCGAGTTTGCCGAGAGAAGGAGCGCGGAGCTTTTCGGTCTGCGGCTTCCGTATGGCTTTGCGGGCGTGTCATCGGAGCGCTCCGTCGTTTTGGAGCGGAAGGAATCGCCCGCGCCGATGGACGTCACGCTCCCGCTCGCCTCCGTCTCGGAGAAGGTATACGCGCTGGAGGAATTCGAGAGATCGCTCGATGAAAAGACGGCGGAAGGCTTGCTGTTACAGCAGTCCGAACTTTATGAGACCTTCGCGCTCTGCGACTGTACCGTGACGAACAGGAGCACGAGGCTGACCCATAACGGCGGTCAGTATACGCTCTGTGTGACCTATACCTGCGAGGAGGATATCGCAGAGAGCGTTCCGATCGGGACATACACGCTGGGATAGTGTTTGTAGGGCGGGGGCTTGCTCCCGCCGATGCTCTCCGCAAAATTCCGTGTAATTGCGAAGCATATGAAGCTATATTTGCTCCGCGCATAAGAACCTTCAATATGAAACGTCTCGGCGGGAGCATTCCTCGCCGGAGACGGCTCCTCCCCTTGTCCTTCGGACATTCCCCCAACGGGGGTACCCCCGCCCTACGATAATGTGTTCCGCTTGCCAAGACGCTCCGCTTGTGCTATACTGAGACCATCTCAGATATAGAAAGATGATCATATGCGTATTATGTGTATCGGCGACGTGGTGGGTACTGTGGGATGCACCTTCCTCAGAAAGCACCTTCCGTCGTTCAAAAAGGTTCAGAATGTTGACCTCGTCATCTGCAACGGGGAGAATTCCGCCGACGGCAACGGCATGACCGTCCGTTCCGCAGAGTATCTCTTCGCGTCGGGTGTGGACGTTATCACGCTCGGCAACCACAGCTTCCGCCGTAAGGAGGCGTTCTCCATGATGGACGAGAATCAGAATATCGTCCGACCTGCGAACTTCCCGCCCGCGACTACTCCGGGCAGAGGATACTGTGTCGTGGATATGGGCTTTACGACGGTCGGGGTCGTCAACCTGATGGGTACGGTCGCGATGGACGCGCACCTGGATAATCCCTTCCTCACGGCGGATAAGATCCTCTCACAGCTCGACACGAAGATCACGATCGTCGATTTCCATGCGGAGGCGACCTCCGAGAAGCGCGCGATGGGCTTCTATCTCGACGGCAGGGTATCAGCTGTTTTCGGCACGCATACCCATGTGCAGACCGCGGACGCGCAGGTGCTCCCGAACGGCACGGGTTATATCACGGACGTCGGCATGACCGGCGTGATCGACAGCTGTCTCGGCGTGAAGAAGGATATCATCATCCGGCGCTTCACGACCCAGCTCTCCGAGCGCTTTGAGCTTGCGGACGGCGACTGCATGCTCGACTGCGTGATCTTCGATATCGACCGCTCCACGGGACGGTGTACGGCGGCTCAGTCATTTGAACTAAGATAATTTGCAATTTATTACCCTTTTTTGTATACAAAATGCTTGCTAATTGTTTCAATTTAGTGTATAATAAAACAAGTTTGTAACAATTAGGCAAAGGAAGTGTTTACGTTGATTAACGGCGAAACCCTAAAGCTGGCGATAATTTCCGGCGCAAACAATATCTCATCTATCAAGGCGCGTATCAATGACCTGAATATTTTCCCTGTACCCGATGGTGATACCGGCACAAATATGTCCATGACCATCACGGCGGCTGCAGAAGCTCTCAAAAACATGGAGGAAGGCGACGTAGCGGCTGTCTCCAAGGCGACCGCCTCCGCGATGCTTCGCGGCGCGCGCGGCAACTCCGGCGTTATCACCTCTCTTCTGTTCCGCGGTATCTCCAAGGGACTTGAGGGCAAGGTCAGAGCCTCGGGCGAGGATCTGATCCATGCGCTGGGTCTCGGCGTAGAAGCCGCCTACAACGCGGTCACCAAGCCCACCGAGGGCACCATCCTCACCGTAGCCCGTATGGGTTACGAGGCGGGTCTTGAGGCGCTCGATACCGAGGAGGACGCCGCTGTCCTGTGGGAGACCGTCTGTGACGCTGCCGCAGAGGCGCTGGAGCTGACTCCCACCATGCTGCCTGTTCTGAAAAAGGCGGGCGTTGTGGACGCCGGCGGCAAGGGTATTTTGACCATCTTCGAGGGTATGCTTTCCGTACTGCGCGACGGCGTTGTCGTTGAATATGAGGAAGAATCCTATGAGAAGGAGAACGACGACGACTGGTTCCGTTCCGCCGCCGCCGAATTCGATCAGGTCATCAACTTTACATATTGCACAGAGTTCATCGTCGGCAGAAACCCTGAGGTCGAGACCGACCCGAATGAGCTCAGACTTTATCTCGAGACCATCGGCGACAGCATCGTAATGGTTGCCGACGACGAGATCATCAAGGTCCATGTCCATACCGAGCAGCCCGGCAACGCGATGCAGCATGGTCTGGAATACGGCCAGCTCCTGACCGTCAAGGTCGAGAACATGAAGGAGCAGCATAAGAAGGCGAAAGAGGACAACGATAAGGCGAAGGAAAAGGCTGAGAAGAAGGCGCAAGCCGAAGAGAAGCCCGCGCTCGAGCCTGTCGAGCCGACTGAGGACTACGGCTTTGTCGCGGTTGCCGCGGGCGAAGGTCTGTGCAACCTCTTCAAGGAGCTCGGCTGTCTGAACGTCGTCTCCGGCGGTCAGAGCATGAACCCCTCCACAGACGATATCCTTGAGGCGATCTTAGCGACTCCCGCAAAGCGCGTTTTCGTTCTGCCGAACAACAAGAACATCATCATGGCGGCTGAGCAGACCATCGCTCTGGTCGAGGATCGCGAGGTCACCATTGTTCCGACCCGCACCATCCCGCAGGGCCTCTCCGCGATGCTGGTATTCGATCCGGATTCCGACGCCGAGACCAATGTTGAGAACATGCTCCAGGCGGCGAAGAACGTCGCGACCGGTCAGGTCACCTTTGCGGCGCGCGACTCCGAGTTCGGCTCCAAGAAAATCAAGGAAGGCGAGATCATCGGCTTGGAGAACGGTAAGCTCACCGTCACGGATAAAACGCCCAACAAGGCGCTGTACAAGCTCGCCAAGACCATGATCAACAAGGACATGTCTTTTGTCACCCTGATCTCCGGCGAGGACGTTTCCGACGAGGACGCCGCGGCGGCAGTTGAAATGCTCGAGAGCAAATTCGCTGATCAGGTCGATATCACCTACATCAAGGGCGATCAGCCGATCTACTACTACATTTTCAGCGTAGAATAAGATATCTGATACGGGGTTGTCGTTCGCGACAGCCCCTTTCTGTTTGTAAAGGATGATGACATGAACCAGCTTGAAAGAAGAGATTATCTCATTCGGTACATGCTCCGCGAACGCGGTGAGCAGTTCACAATTCCGCAGGATGAAACAGGGCAGAAGCGGCTTCTGCGCTCGCTGTTCAACGTGCGAATGCCCGCGCCGGCGGATGAAGAATTCCTGCGTGTGCAGGATGAATATTTGAAGGAAGCGAATACGGAGAAGGGGATCACCCGCCTTTCCGACCTACAGCAGATCGAGGACGGCATCTATCTCTGGCAGGGAGATATCACGACCCTCGATTGCGACGCAATCGTCAACGCCGCGAATTCTCAGATGCTCGGCTGTTTTCAGCCCTGTCACGGCTGTATCGACAACGCCATCCACACCTTCTCGGGCATACAGCTCAGGGCTTGCTGTTACGAGCTGATGCGGGAGCAGGGGCATGAGGAGCCGACGGGTCAGGCGAAGATTACGCCTGCCTATAACCTGCCGTGCAAATATGTCCTGCACACGGTCGGACCGATCGTCAGCGGCAGATTGACCGAGAGACATTGCGAACTGCTGAGAAGCTGTTACCTCTCCTGTTTGGCGCTTGCTGAGGAAAACGGCTGTGAGAGCGTCGCGTTCTGCTGTATCTCAACAGGTGTGTTCGGTTTCCCGCAGAGAGAAGCGGCTCAGATCGCTGTGGAGACCGTGCGGAAATATCGGAAAACGCATGATATCAAGGTTATCTTCAATGTGTTCAAGGACGACGACCTGATGATTTACAGAAATCTTCTGACAACGTAAAAAAATATAATTGACATATATGTTCGAAGGCTGTAAAATGATGATATAAACCAACGGAAGGAGGACGGCGATGTCCCTGTATGAAATACCGATCACCAAGCTCAGCGGCATAGGGGAGAAGCGCGCCGCCTTGTTCCGCAAATTAGGCATCGAGACCGTCGGCAATATGATCTCCTTCTATCCGCGTGACTATGAGTGCTGGTCGGACGTTACGCCGATCGCGGACGCCGTCCCCGGAGAGCGCTGTGTTGTTCGCGCGCGTGTGGCGACGCCCGTCAACCAGACGCGGCTGCCCGGCGGCAGGCTCATGTGCAAGCTCCGTATCGGAGATGACACCGGCTTTCTGAATCTTGTCTACTTCAATAACCGCTATATCTCCTCGATGCTCCGTTTTGGGGAGGAATACCTCTTTATGGGAAAGGTCGCCTACGACCGTTACGGACGGCAGATGGTCTCTCCGGAGCACCGCGTCGCCGCGGACGCCGACGCGATCACACCGATCTATAACTTGACGGCAGGCTTGAACAACCATATCATGGTGCGTGCCGCGAAGGAAGCGCTCTCCATGCTTCCCGACGTCCTGCGCGATCCTCTCCCGTATGATATCCTGAACCGCTATCAGCTCTGCCCGCTGTCCTACGCCTTGCAGAATATCCATTTTCCGTCGGATATGCAGGCGATGGAGAAGGCGCGCCACAGGCTGGTGTTTGAGGAGCTTTTGACCCTTAACCTCGGCATGCGTATGATGAAGAGTCGTTCGCAGGAGGACACGGCGATCCATATGCCGACGGATTTCACGCCTGAGTTCGTGGAGCGCCTGCCGTTCACCCTCACGGGCGCCCAGCAGAGAGCGGTCAGCGAATGTGTCGCCGATATGCGCGATAAGCCTTCTCCGATGAACCGCCTGATACAGGGCGACGTCGGATCGGGCAAGACGGCTGTCTGTGCCGCGCTGTGCTATCATACCGTGAAGAACGGCTTTCAGGCGGCGTTCATGGCGCCGACGGAGATTTTGGCACAACAGCATTTTGAGAATTTTGAGAAGATGTTCGCCGATACGGGGATGCACATCGAGCTTCTGACCGGGTCGATGACGGCGGCGGAGAAGCGTCACGCTCGCGAACGCATCGAGAGCGGCGAGAGCGATATCGTGATCGGTACGCATGCGCTCCTGTCCGAGAGTACGGTTTTCCGCAGTTTAGGCTGTGCGATCACGGATGAACAGCACCGCTTCGGCGTAGCTCAGCGCGCGCGGCTGGCTTCCAAGGGCGACCACCCGCATGTGCTCGTCCTCTCCGCGACCCCGATCCCGCGCACCCTCGGGCTGATCATTTACGGCGATCTGGATATCACCGTCATCGACGAGCTGCCGCCCGGCAGAACGCCCATCGAGACCTACTTCATCGGTACGGATAAGCGCGACCGCGCTTTGGGCTTCGTGAAGAAGCAGGTGGACGAGGGACGTCAGGCGTACATCGTCTGTCCTCTGGTGGAGGAAGGCGAGGGAGATTTGGAGCTTCAAAACGCCAATGATTACGCGGCGGAGCTGATGCTCGGCGTTTTCAAGGACTATCCCGTCGGCATCCTGCACGGCAAGATGAAAGCCAAAGAGAAGGAAAAGGTGATGGCGCAGTTCGCGAGCGGCGAGATCGCCATCCTGGTCTCCACAACGGTCGTAGAGGTCGGCGTGGACGTGAAGAACGCCACCGTCATGATGGTGGAGAACGCCGACCGCTTCGGTCTCTCGACTCTCCATCAGCTCCGCGGACGCGTCGGCAGGGGAAAGCATAAAAGCTATTGCATCCTCGTGTCCGATCACAAGGGTGAGAACACGGAACAGCGCCTGACGACCATGTGCCGCACGGAGAACGGCTTTGAGATCGCGGATATGGACTTGAAGATGCGCGGTCCCGGCGATTTCTTCGGCAACCGTCAGCACGGTTTGCCGCAGCTTTCGATCGCGGATTTCTCCGATACCGAGACCCTCGCCCAGAGCCAGGAGGCGGCGGAGTTCCTCTTGAAGATATCTCCCGATCTGAGCGACGACGCGATGCGCCTGCTTCGTGCCAAGATCAAACAGCTTTTCCGCACCACGGAGAATACGATGAACTGATGAAATGCGCCCCCTCTTTTCAGAGGAGGCGCATGTGTTTAGGATAGATTAGGTGTTTTCTGTAGGGACGGTCATTGACCGTCCGAGAAACGCTCCTGCCGGCGGACGACCAATGGTCGTCCCTACCGTATAAGGTCTGTAGGTTCTACGCCCTGTGGACGAGATTATAGACGCAGACGAGCTTCTCGCTCAGCGCTCTGTCCTCATGGAGACTGCCGAAGTACCACTCGCCGTAGCGGGTGTTGCGGAGCATCGTGTCGAGGAACATGTTCAGGTCGTTGATCGTGGCGCTCCTGTCGATCAGACGCTTGACGGACGCGGGCGCTTCATGCGTGATGACCAGATCGACCCTTCTGTGATGCTTTTGAAGATTGTCGACCGCCTTCTGCAGCTCGTCATCCGAGGGCAGAGACGCCGCGTCGTCGTCCTCGTCCGCGTAAGGATCGAGCCCGCCGCCGAGGGCGAAAACGCTCTTGCCCTCGATCGTGTAGATCTCTCCGCGGCTGAGACAGTAGATGTTGTCGGCGATCCTTCGTGCCGGTGCGCCGCAGAATTCGACCTCCTCATATTCCTTGAGCCTTTCGTGATTCTCGTGCGCGCCGTCGACGAAGAGGATGGTATACTTCTTCTTCTCGAGCTTTTTCAGATTCTTTATTTCTTCTTTAGAATTATCCCAGATAAAGCCGAAATCTCCCGTGATGATCAGGTGATCGCCCTTTTTCAGCCTATCGAGCCTTCTTTCCTGAAAGAAATTGTAATCGCCGTGCAGGTCTCCTGTAATGTATATCAAAATTTCCCTCCGAAAATTTCCGTATTTTTTTCATATTTCCAATTGATATCATTTGTGGAATAGTGTAGAATATAAATAAATATGAGCTTTTCTATGCTTCAGTTAATTATTCTAACATAAAATAAAGGAAATTACGATGAAAAAACGATTACAATTTATCATATCCCTGATCCTTGTGTTCATGATCTCGCTCAGCGCGCTGGTGATGCCGGCTTCGTCCTTTACGAACGACGTCGTCACCTCTACGGAGGACATGCTGCTGGTGAATCTGGACACGCACACGACCGTCTTCTCTCGAAAGCCGGATAATATGTGGTACTGCGGCTACCTGACGGAGCTGATGACCTTTCTGATCGCTGAGGAGGAGCTGAGCGATCCGACTGCTGTCTCCGTCACCGTCGAGCAGGATTTCATCGACGCTCTGCCGTATTCCGACGGGTGCCTGAATAAGTTTGTCGGTGAGAAGCTGACAGCACAGGATCTCATGGGCATCATGCTCATGACCACCGGCAGCGACGCCGCGTATGCGCTCGCCGATCTCGTGACCGACGGCGACAGGGACACTTTCGTCAAGATGATGAACGACAAGGCGGTCGCGCTCGGTATGACCAAGACCAATTATCTCGAACCCGGCTACAGCGATAACAAGAGCCATCACACCACCTGCCGCGACCTGATGCGCCTGTATCTGGAGGTCGACAAGAGCGAGTTCTATAACCGCGTGATGGAGGATAAGAGCTACACGCCCGCAGGTCTCAAGGAGAAAAAGTATACCGTCAACTCTCAGGCTTCCATCCTCAACGATGACA